>NZ_JAPDFT010000006.1 GCF_025949665.1 Chryseobacterium viscerum
CGGTGGGGCTCACCTGTTCCCATTCCGAACACAGAAGTTAAGCCCACCAGCGCCGATGGTACTGCGAAAGCGGGAGAGTAGGCCGCCGCCAGTTTTTATTTTATTTTTAAAAAATCCTTTATCATCAGATAAAGGATTTTTTTTGTTGTATACCTAATCCAGCCAAATAAGCAGCTACAACTCTAAACATAAGTAATGAGCAATAAGTAATAAACAATAGTCATCACTCATCACTATGTCATCGCAGATGTTATTATTTATCCATTCATCATCCATTACTTATTACTGATTATTCATTACCCATTATTACTTTTCCCTTTTTTATATTACTGCTGACTCCTTCTTTACTGTCATCACTACCGTTTATCACCCCCGGTTTGTCACTCCGCAGGAATCTAAACAATACATTTTAAAGTTCTATCATCAACTCTATCTAAGATTACAAAATCACTTAAGTATTAAAAACCCCTGTAGTTCTGCAGTATCCCTTTAAATTTTTTTAACCCTAATAAATGTGGCTGGATTCCTACGGAATGACATAGTTGGGATATTAGATCTTACTATGTAAAATTGACTCTTCCTAATCCGGATCTGATAATTCACAATTTAACGCTGATCACTTATTAATGATCATTTATAACATATCCCACTATCACTCCATAGGAGACTAAACAAATCCATTTTATTCAACTCAATTCCCACAAAGTACTAGATTTAGACTATAGCTCATCTAACTTTAAATTTTACTTAATCATTTAAGGATCAAAAGCTTTAAACTCATATTAATGATTTAATATGTTATGATTAAAAAAATATTAGAAAGATTCTGTTGCTTTTATTAATGTATTTAGCATAAATAATTAATGATTGTATATTAATTTAATAAGAATTACGTTTATTTGTTGAAATATCTTGTGATATTATTAAGTATATACCAAATCTAATTTTTATGAAAAAAACCATTTTTAAGGTTGGACTGCTCCAATCCTTATTCTTTTTCGGTGGATTGTATGCACAAAGCGATTCAACTAAAACGTCAAAGATTGATGAAGTAGTTGTTACAGCTTATGGTGTAAAAAAAGAAAAAAAGCTCTTGGATATTCTTTCCAGGATGTAAAAGGCCAGGCCCTTGTTGATGCTAAGGAAAACAACATGACCAATGCATTAGTAGGAAAGGTTGCCGGATTACAAGTCATTAAAGGAGGTTTTGGACCTGGTTCTTCTTCCAAAATTAATCTGCGAGGGTTTAATTCTTTTACAGGAGATAATCAGCCTCTTATTGTGGTGGATGGAGTTCCGTTAAGTAATAGCTTAGGATCAAAGGTTAAGCAGAATGGAAAAGACTTTAATAATGATTTCTGGAACCCGGATCTTGATATGGGTAATGGTTTAAGTGATATTAATCCTGATGACATCGAAAGTCTTTCTGTTTTAAAAGGTGGTGCTGCTTCTGCTCTTTATGGTTCCAGAGGTGGAAACGGAGTTATTTTGATTACTACAAAAACTGGTAAAAGAAAAGGAGGATTAGGAATTACATATTCTACAAGCTTAGGGTTTGAAAATATTTTTATGAAACCTGATTTGCAGCACAGTTTCGCACAAGGCAGTAATGGTTTACCCAACCCACAGGGAGTTGATAATACAACTTCATGGGGGCCCGCTTTTGAAGGATCAAATATGACGGTTCATGATAACCTAAAAAACTTTTTTAAGACAGGAACTAATGCTCAGCATACATTGAGCTTTCAGGAGAACTTAGGCGAAGGATCAAGCCTGTACACTTCTGCTAATTATTTAAACAGTAATAGCCAGATTCCGAATTCAAAATATGAGAGGTTCAATTTTATGGCAAAAATGAATTCTAATTTTGGAGCTAATAAAAGATGGACGTCTGAGGTGAAAGCCCAATATATGAGCGTTAAAGGAACAAACAGACCTTCTGCAGGACAAGGCGATGGAAATTACTATCCAAAAATTCTTCTAATGCCTCAAAATATTGATGTAAGAGATTATCGTGACGGGCAGATGCAAAATGGAGTGACATCGCGCTGGATAACCTCAAATGGAATTAATCCTTATTGGACAGCCTATAATGCATTGAATGCCGATAAAAAAGATAGATTCTTATTAAACGGCTATCTCAAATATCAATTTAATAATTGGCTGAGCGCAGATGTAAGGTTAGGTACAGATTTCTATTCTTTAAATACTGATGCCAGGGTTTGGACGGGCTCTACCCGAAATAATTCCTACTCAACTGGTCAGGAGAAGTTTTATGAAAATAATTACATCGTAAGTCTTAATGCTAAAAAAGATAATATTGTGGGCAAATGGGGCGGATCACTTTCTGTTTATGGACAGATGATGGAAAGCAGGGATAAAGCACTATATTTTTCTACACAAAATCTTATTCTTGCCAACGTTTTCAGCACTTCTAATACGAGTGATCTCGCGTCTATTACAACGACTGAAGTTGATATGTGGAAAAAAATTAATTCAGTATTTGCTGCTGCTGAAATTAATTATGACGGATATTGGTTTCTGAATGCTACGGCAAGAAATGACTGGTCTTCTACTTTGAATATTGATAACAGATCTTACTTCTATTCTTCTGTGAGTACTTCTTTGGTTTTGACAGACATGCTGAAGAAATTAAATGGCACAAGTTCAAATGTCTTAACATTTGCTAAGCTTCGCGCGGCTTATGCAGTTGTAGGAAACTCTTTACCTCCTCAAAGCCTGTACAATACATATAGCGCTTCCACTGATCCAAACGGACATATTGTACTTACAAGAAATAAAATACTTTTTAATTCAAATTTGCATGCGGAAAAGCTTAAAACTTTTGAAGTCGGTGCAGATATGAAGTTTTTTGACAGAGTATCTCTGGATGTAAGTTATTTTAATAATAATGCCACCGATCAGCTTATAGCTATTCCGATAAATCCACTTTCCGGATATGAAAGAATGATGATTAACTCAGGAGGGCTGCATAACAAAGGGTTTGAATTCGTATTGAATACGGATATCTTTAAGAAGGAAAGTTTCGCATGGAATGTTAATGCCAATTTTTCAACGTTAAAAAGTAACATCGATAAAATTGATGGGATTGTTTCAAAATACCCTTTATCAGGTTTTGACAACGTTGCCTTCTTTGCAGAAGTAGGAAAACCTTACGGAGCAATTTATGGAACAAAATTCTTAAGAGTAGAAGATACCAGCAGCCCTTATTACGGAAAACTGATTGTGGATCAAAACGGATTACCACAGGCTACTCCTGATCAATATTACCTTGGAGATCAAACTCCGAGAGCTTTGTTTGGTTTTACAAACAGCTTTGTATATAAAAATATCGGACTTTCATTTTTAATTGACGGAAGAATCGGAGGAAAATTTTTCTCTGCTACACAAGCCGCGTTACAAGCTGATGGGCTTGCTGCAGACACTGCACCTGGAGGAAAACGATATAATATGGTATTGGATGCGGTAGTACAGGGAAATAGCGGCTATACACCAAATACCAAAGAAATTACTCAACAGGATTATTGGGGAGCTGTAACATCGGGAAATTTAGGAATTACAGAGCAAAATATTTATGATGCTACCAATATTCGGTTAAGAAATATTCAGCTGACGTATAATTTTCCTAAAAGTATTTTCCAAAAATTAGCTTTGCAGAGTGCTAAAGTTGCTTTTACCGCAAATAATGTATGGATGATCTACAGTAAAGCCAAAGGAATTGATCCGGAATCTGTATTCGCAATTAATTCTAATGCTACAGGATTTGAAAACCTTGCTTTTCCTACTTCAAGATCTTATTTATTTACAATCACTTTAGGCTTTTAATTAACAACTGAAACAATGAAAAAATATATCTTATCATTTTTTACGATTGGTTTACTATGTACTTCATGTAATGATTTTGAAGACATCAATAATAACCCGTTTGCCGTAGACGCTAGTAAGGCAGAACCTGAATATTTCTTAAATAATTCAATTCTCGGTGCTCAGCAGGATCCTAATATCGCAGAACGTGTTTTTGTTTTATATTGGAAAACGGCGGCAAGACAGCATTTGTCAACAGGAATTGCGGGTGGAACTTATGATGATTCCTGGACTTCCGAATATTGGAAATACGTTTCAGATTGGCTGAATAATGCGAATGCAGCCATTCAATTGGCCAATGAAAAAAAGGCGGCCGGGCAAGGAAAACCTTATTATGACAACATTATTCAGGTTTCCAGAATTTGGAGAGCTTATTTGATGAGTGAATTTTCAGATAATTTTGGGCCACAACCTATTCAGGCTTTTCAGGGAACAAATCCTACTTTCAATTCTGAAAAAGAAGTGTATTATTTTATTTTAGAAGAATTAAAAGATGCAGCCGCAAAAATGAACACAACCCAGGGAGCACCATCAAATGCTAATGCTTATGATATGGTGTATGGGTTTAATTGGACTCAATGGGTAAAGTATGCCAACTCTATGAGGATGAGAATTGCCATGAGAATCGCCGAAGTAGACCCTTCAAAGGCAAAAACGGAATTTGAAGCAGCAGCTAATTCAAATATGTTTATCGCTACAAGTGCAGATAATTTTACAGTGGCTGAAAAACCGGGATGGGATGCGCTAACAGGTGTGATGTCCAGAGAATGGAACTCCCAGATCTTATCGGCAACACTTAATAATTTATACATTGGTCTAGGAGGAGTAAACTCCACCGATCAATTACCGGCAGCTCAACATACAATGGTAAAGGCATCCGACTATATTGGTATAAAATATGACCAACAGTTCACTACAATGACCAACGATCCAACTGCAGGATATTGGTTGGATGGCTTACCCAATAAAATTGATCCGAGAGCGTATAAAACGTTCTATATTCCGGGGGATCTTACAAGCCCGGTTTATTCATTGTATCCCACTTATACCAATCAGGCAACTACCAATCATGGAGATCTTACATTTGAAGATAATTCTAAAATAACAATAAATACAGTCAATACCTGGAATGCCTATACCATTGGAAATTGGGGGGGAAAAGGACAGAGAAACGGCTTGAGAAATGTAGTAGGATGTGTACCGGCTTTGGGTAAGCAGTATAGAGAAAGTAAGAATTCAAGAATATTTTTTGCAAGCTGGGAAACCTATTTCCTTATAGCGGAAGCTGCATTGAAAGGCTGGACGGTTCCAATGAGTGATGAAGCTGCTTATAATAAGGGAATTCAGGATAGCTTTGCTTATAATGGAGTTTCACAATTCTATGGTCAATATATTGCTTCAACAGATTATAATCGTGATGGTACTTCTGTTTCTTACAGTCATATTACAGAACCGGGAGTAAGTCATACAATGAAATATAAAGATCCTGTAAGCGGGAACTTAGTTTCTGTAGAGATTAAATATCCTGTAAATACCATTTATAAGAACGGATCGGTAAAAAATGATAAATTAACAAAAATTATTACCCAGAAATACATTGCCAATATGCCTTGGTTACCATTGGAATCCTGGAGTGATCAGAGAAGACTTGGGCTGCCGTTTTTTGAAAACCCTGCCATCGAAGCTCCATTGCCAAACCTTCCTAATCTGAGCTCAGGGAATTATATGACGAATTCTATTCAGAATTTCCCTCAGAGGTTAAGATATCCAAGTACTTTCAGAAATACTGATCAGCCTGGATATGATAAAGCTGTACAATTACTTGGGGGTGCAGATGCTGTACTGACTCCTCTTTGGTGGGCCAAACATTAATTAATTTTAAATAATAAAAAAATAATCCTTTTCTGATTTTGAAAAGGATTGTTTTTTTGGATACAAATTCACTGAATATCTCTTTAGGTGAATTGTTGAATTAATTATGAGGTAGGTAACTGGATTGGCTTTGGTGTACTTTTAATTTGCTCCAATTGTGAAAACTACCTGTGTAGCATATGTAGTTGCAGGAATGGCTACAGAAACTCCGCTTATCTGCAATTGTGCATTGATACCTGTGTACGTTACACTGTTACCCAATCCCAAAACTCCGGTAAAATTGATTGTAAAGAATGCTGTAGCCACAGCTTGTGGTATTTCTGTATAAGTTGTCCCTCCGTTTATTGTTGCTGTACAAAGAACACAGAGTCCACTGATACTAGTACTTCCACCACTTCTTTTGGCATAAAGATGCAGATTGCTATTCCAGGTGGTAGGAGTATGATGTACACTCACTCTGGCAGCCCCACTGGTAAGAAGGTTTAAAAATGATCCAGGTAAATTTCCGGAAAGCGTTATCAAATTGGTAGCACTTTCATAAGTTCCGGCATAGTCTGTTCCGGCTTCTGTAACAGCAGGTACACTTACTGTCCAATTACTGCCACCAACATTTATAGTTTGTGCCCCAAGACAGCAGCCCAATATTAGAAGGAAACTGCTTACATATTTTTTTAAACGGATTTCTCTGAAAAAACAACTATTGATTTTCATTTTTCAATTTTATTCTGTGATGGTGTAGGTAACTACAATAGCAGTATTAGCCTGTGCAATTAAATTAGCATAAGTGTTGGTTGTTAATGACATTGTGAGTACATGGCCGTTACTGGAACCATTTCCCGTATATGCACCTCCAATTCCACTGATGATCGTAGTGGCAGTTGTGGACAATGTAACGATCCCAACAGAAGTTCCCAATGTTCCTCCTCCTGCTCCGGTAGCTGCCGCTGCCTGTAATCTTATATTTACTCCATCGATGACTTTATTCACAGATGCTGTAATTCTTCTGGTAACTCCACTGGGAGCAATAGCGGAAGTATAGTTAATTCGTTTTGATGTATTTGGGGTAGGGCTTCCAATGGCATTTCCTGCTTCAGTAGGAGCCGTAAAGTTGAGTGCAAAACTTCCTGTAGGCTCTATATCCATTAAAGTAACAATAGGTAAGGTCATGGTAACAGTAGTCTGGGAATAGAATACCCCCGACAAGATAAAAGACACCAATAACAATAGAGAACGGATCAAAATCATTTTTTCTTTTTTATTTCATTATAGCCTACCTTTAGAGATTCCTGCTGATATTTTATTTCTATTTGCTGCTTGACAATATGAATGTTTAATTTTTTTGTTTCTGAAGGATTAAGAGTAAACTGGAATTTATCATTCGAGACTTTATAACGCTTATCAAGACCATTGCGATAGACTTTAACGGTCCAGTCTCCAGGTCTGAGATAAGTAAAATCAAAATCTTCACCTATAAAACAGATTTTACGATAGGTTTGGTCCTTGCCTGTAGCTTCTATAATAATACTTTCTTTTTTCTTTTTTTTAGCAAGCAGTTCAGTAAATCCCGTCTGATCTTTATCTTCTGTTTCTGCAAACTGAATATGACCCTGAACATTAGCTGCAATCGTTAATCCGAAATTAAAGATATTTTCCTTATTACTCAGAGAAAGTGCTGCCGGAAAAGCCAATGTGGGAATATCATTGATCTCTGTTGTTGATCGGTCGATTTCCAGAAAATAATTTCCAGGAATCACATTTTTGAATACATAATTTCCATTCTGATCGGTAACTGACAGATAGCTTCCCAGCATTAACCTTACGCCTTCCGTCTTTTTTATCCCAAGATTACTGATATTTCCGGATAACGAAATATATTCAGCTGTTTTCTGTACCGGAACATTGGGACGCCATGTATAGCGCATGGAGAATATAAAATCTTTATCCCCGATTTCTCCTCTCTGTAATGAATATCTGCCGGAAAGATCAATTTCATTTCCTGGAAATAGCTGCTGGTGGAAGAGAAGCTCAAACAAATTTCGGTCTTTAAAATATTCTTCCGGTATATAATTGTTCTGATAAAAAATGCTTAAACTAGTCTTATCAGAAAAACGGCTGTAAATTCTTGCTCCATAATAGAGTTGTTTCTGATTCTGCAGCTGGTATCTTGAGCTGATGGCGTAGCTTCCGAATACATTAAAATAGGTTCTGAATTTTTGAAATGAAAGGTTGGCAGAATAAAAACTTGAATTACCGCTAAATCCCGTCAGATAATTGTCTGTTTTGCCAAACTGCCCTGCAATATTCACCTGAAACATTCCGAGCTGCTGATCAATGCTTACCTTGAAAAAGCGTTCATAATAATCAAACTGTCTGGGTTCCAGACGGTCCTGATACTTTTGATAACCGCTGTTAAGGATAACAGATCCATTTGAACGGTATTTATATTGTAACCCATATTGCAGATACTGTCTGTAGGGAGCCGCTAAAAACAGAGTATCTCTCTGGAAATTTTTAACATCCTGTGTATAATTGACAAAAGCACTGATTTTTCTGGAAATTTTGTAATTAACGTTCCCATTAAAGGTATTTGTATTTGTAAAATATCCTGCAAATTCCGGACTTGCTTTTACATACATCAAACTTCCGTTAAGCTTTTCAAAAATAGCATCAGCCTGCAGCATATAAGCTGTTCCATCCGTTTTTTTTGTGTTGCTGTAGGCCAGTTCTCCGGAAATATTAATGTTTCTTGAGATTTTGAATTTTCCTTTAGCATAAGGAAGATGTGCATCAGAATCCAGTCTTACATCCCCATATCGGATTTCATCCTTTCTTGGAGTCTTGTAAAGGTACCCGACTGAAAGTTCTGATTCTTTCCGGATTTTGAAGCTGGAATAAATATTAAATTCATCCTTAATATCCCGGAAAAACCTGGGATGATTATAGAAACCGCCCAGACTCACTTTATTAAAATCATACCGGATTTCTGCCCCTCGTCCATATCTTGCAAATTCCGTTAAATAAGATGAAGAATACGTTTTATCACCCAGATGAATAAAGAAGTTATCCCGTTTATAATTCACAAAATATTCTTCATATTGGGTGAAAGTATTGAGTTCTACAGGATTGTGGGTAACCGCCCGAAATTCAATCTGATTTTTGTTGTCTTTGTCCAGAGTTCCTTTACCATAAATTTCTCCCTGAAAGCCATCATTGTAAACTCCCATATTCTGCATTCCGATGAAAGATAATGAAAGGGCAACAGGAAGCCTGTGGTAGATATCGTTTTCAGACGGTTTTACAGATATAATCTGAGTACTTACATAAAGACTTTGAACTTCCTTAGGATTATCTCCTGAGTACACCGAAAGATTAAGGTTCTGAAATTCATTTTGACTGAGTTCAGGGTTGGTTATTTTGTGTATCGTAATGACTTTTGACTCATTGGGCTCTAGTACTAATGAGGACTCATTGTCAAGAATAGCATTTTTACTTTCAAGATGAATATCCTCTGTTACATTACCATTATTTTTTAAAAGAAAAGAAGCCCGGATTGTTTCTCCTGCTCTTACAAACTCAGGTGAATTCAGAGCGGTAAGGGAAATATTCCGGTTTCCTGAAACTGTTATTTTCGATGTTTTTGTAAAGGATATTCCGTTGCTGCGGTCAGTAATATTCAAGGTTACAGAATAATTGCCCTGGCTTGTTTCTGTTGCAATACGCAAAGGTACCAGATAAGCCGATATTTCATGGGCTGCAATCTGAAATTCTCCTTTTGTTAAGATGGGCGTAATAGACGGGCTTGAAGTAGAAACTGAAATGTCATAAGTCCTGTTTTCACCTGAATTATTTTCTAATGTGAAAGGAATAGAAGTTGACATTCCCGGTAATATACTATCTTTTTTACTGGACAATCTGTTGGATTGCTGTTGAGAAAAAATAAATATCGGGAATAATAAGATGATAATAAATAAAGTCCAAGTTCTAATCATTTTTTACTTCTAATTCCACATTGAGTGCAAATGCATTCTCCTCTTCATCCGTAGCTATTATGGCGGCTTTGTATTTGTCTGGCGGTATTTTACTGATGTCGATGTAAAATGTTTTGGAGGTGTTAGGCAGCAGTCCCATTGTTAAACTGGAATACGTTCCTATTTTTTCACCTGTTTTACGGTTATAAATTTCAATGGCTGCTGTAGGCTTGCAGTAAAGATTACCATTATTAGCTACAGCAATTTTCACAGTTTGCTTTCCTTCCTGTTTTTCTACTTTTACACTCTCAAACTTAAGGTCCGGTTTGGCCTTTTCTGTTTCAAAATCTGTAATAACCTGGATAGCGTATCGTATAACAGAAGTGATGTTTACTCCCGGTTTATTGTCGCTGGGTTTGATATCTTCTACCGGCTCTACGATAATGACACTCCAATAGCTTCCTGGATCTCTGGTTTCATTGGGAACTGTAATCTCATAAAAGACCTCTGTCTTCTCCTTGCCTTTGAGAGTGACCAGATTGGTATTGAGTTTTATCCATTCTCCATTGGTCCGTTTATTTGTATGCAAAGCCGAATAATTGATCGTTCCGTCAGAATGATAAGCAAAGTCCTGTAAAAACAATTTTACACTTTGAGGATTATTGCTCGTGTTTTCAATGGCTACCTTTCCTTTGTAAACCTTTCCGTTTTCAATTTTGTAAGAATGCGTAAGTCCGTTGAGAATCACAATACCCGCATGTAAAAAGCTGAACTGCAAAATCAGGGTAATCAGGAAAAGGATACGCTTTATCATGATGTAAAGTTTGGAGTTAAATCATTAGGTAATACAAAAACAGGAAGAAACTGAATAACAACTTCTTCTTGTTTTTGGGAAACAAAATAAAATTTTAATTAAATTCTAATTGTCTGATATCGTATAGGTAACGGTTGCTACAGTAGTTGCTGTTGCCTGTAAATCAGCATAAGCTGCTACCCCGCCAGGGCCGCTTCCTGCAGCAAGTGCATATGTAAGGTTGTGGCCATTATTGGCGCCATTACCTGTATAAGCACTTCCGATTCCCGAAATAATAGTCTGATCAGCTGCACTTAATGTCAACAGACCTGCAGATGTTCCTAATGTACCTGCTCCGGATCCGGTTGCAGCAGCAGCAGTTACATGAAGATCAACTCCGGGAATGATAGCATTCATTTTTACACTTACATTACGGGTAGGGTCTGCAACAGATTTGATAGATGAATAATTAAGCCACAAAGTAGTGTTAGATGCTGCCGGGATGATAGGATTTCCTGCTTCTGTAGGAGCTGTAAAGCCAAGGGTAAGGTTTTTTGTGGCAGCTGGCTCAATATCTACCAAGGCAACTTCGGGAATAGAAATTGTGACTGTATGATTGTCTGTATTGGTATCCTGCGCGCTCAGATTGGCAGACAGAGAAAACGCAAATAAAGACATTGCAATAGTTAAATTTAGTTTTTTCATGATGCGAATAATTAGTTAAGTGAATATAACAAAAATCAGTATATCGTAAAAAAAATATATAATAATTTTTATATTGATGCTTATTTGCATTATGTAATGCATTATAATTAACAAATAACTCAAAAAAAACCTGCACAATTTTGTACAGGTTTTTATCAGTGTTATAAGTCTTTTTTTAAGCCCAATGCGGATCAGAAACAGAAACTTTTCCGGTCTCTATTCTTCCGGCAAAGTGCCACAGATGATCATTTAACGTTAATTTCAAATCATACCAGCCTTTATATTTATCAAGATCAATAATGATTTTTTCTTCCGGTTTTTGTACAGAAATTGTTTTTTGATTTTTTCTGTAAAGATCTTCCAGGCTGATGGGGAAATTTTTCTTTTTATGATTTCTGATGATCAGCTCCGCCTGATTTTTTGAGGACATATTTGTTAAAATCACCTCTATTTCCGCAGTTTTATTCCCCTTAAATTTCCTGAAAAAGCCATTGGGACCGAAAATTTCGTAATCATAAGCTCCGGAATGCACAGTATGGGATAGCATTTGCTTTGAATATAAGGCATATGAAAAATGATAATCCTTATTGTTGAATTGAGTTCTGTCATAGATTAACAAGGGAACTCCATTTTCTTTTAAGTTAGCCATTTTAATCTGCTCCCCTTCTAAATTGACATGGAAATGATACGGAAGCGGATTCGAGGGTTTCAAACCTCTTTCCTGAATCTCCAGTAAATTACCGTTAAGTTCATTTTCAGAATACCATTTCAGATCCGGAACAGGTTTGTTTTTAGCAGCATTAATGGTCTTTGCATAATCTTTTTGATTCAGATAATCCATCTCTGGAGCCTTTACACTGGAAGAATTGAAAGCGGATGTAAGATCACCACACACAGCTCTTCTCCAGTCACTGATGTTATCAACATGAACATTCTTGCTGAATTTTTTCATGATGAATTTCTCAAGAAACTGCAGGACGGAAGTATGATCCGATACCTCAGAATTTACAAAACCTCCTTTGGTCCAAGGGGAAGCGATGATCATCGGAACTCGGTAGCCCAGCCCAACGGTTCCTTCAATTTTTTCATAATTTTTTAAAGAAGGATCAGACATGTATTCCTGGGATTGATCTACATATTCCGCACCTTCTTTTCCGTTCATATCAACGGGCTGACTAGGATTCACCGGCGGGGCAAAAGGCAGAACATGATCAAAATATCCGTCATTTTCATCATAATTGATGATAAATATTGTTTTTTTCCAGGTTTCAGGATCTTTGGTCAGAATATTCAATACCTCAGAAATATACCAGGCTCCGTACCATGGTGATCCCGGATGGTCTGAGAAATGCTCAGGAGCTACAAGCCACGAAACCAGCGGAAGTTTTTTCTCTTCAACATCTTTTCGGAACTGGAACAGGACATCACCTTCCGGAACAACCAGTCTTTCTCCGTTGTCATCCTTTCCGATTTCCAGTTTCCAGTAATCCGGATCATTTACATTGATAGTGAAGGCTTTTTCGTGAAGGTTCTTTTCCTCTTTTGAAAGTTTTGAATAATTATCAGGATGATATTTCACCTGATCTTCCTGAACTTCTGCGAGCATAATTTCCAGCCTTTCTTTCTGCTTAGGATTTTTTTCAATTTCCTGTTTCAGATATGCTATGATATTAGGAATATTCTGATAATAGCCTTTTGAAAATTTAACGTTGAATTTTGAAAACCACTCAATAGGATTATCAGTAAAATTACTTAACCACGCTTCCTGTTCTCCGGACATCCCTTTTGGAAGACTGATTTCATTCTGATAAATCCTCCATGAAACATTCTGCTGTTCTAAAATTTCCGGAAAACTTTTCCATTTTGCCTGTCTCGCTTTATCATAATCAATGTTCTCATTCACAACATTGGCCTTTACTTTTCCGTTTTGCTGTTCCCTCAAGGTTCCGGACCAAAGGAATAATCTGTTGGGAGTAGTCCCGGTAAGTGAAGAGCAGAAATACTGATCGAATATGGTGAACGCATCTGCCAGCTGATAATAAAACGGAAGGTCTTCACGGTTATAATATCCTAATGTAAGCGGAATATTTTTATAATCTTTATTTCCTGAAGCTTTAGCCTGAAGCCATTGGTCATATTTTCCTTTGTTCAGTGCTTTTTGCTGATCTGCCCATGAATGAGGCAGTGAGCTCATCCAGGTTGATTTTGTATTTCTTAAATCCAGTCGGGCAGGAGATGCATATTTTCCTTCATCATTCTTTTGAAAGAAAACAGAATGTCCATCCTGTTTTACAAAAGCTCTTTTATCTAAAAAGCCTCTCACTCCTTTGAGTGCACCAAAAGCATGATCAAATGAGCGGTTCTCCTGCATCAGGATTACCACATGCTCTGCATCATAAAATGTAGACTGGGCAGCCGGATCAATGGCCAGAGCTTTTAAAATGGAAGGATGCAGAACACCTGATGTCCCTAATCCAGCTAATAAAAGACTTGATTTCTCTAAAAATTCTCTTCTGTTCATGTTCAATCGTAATAAGAAAGAAACCGCAAGTTAATAGGATTTTCCTGCGATTTCTTTGTTTTTTATATAAAAATAATCAGATTTCTATTGTAACCACCAAGGTTTGGAGTTAATATTGTCATTTCCTCCATACTGAGCAGCCAAAGCTGCTTTTAAATTATTACTGTTATAGCTGTATTCCGATTGCGGATACCTGAATCTGAAAGGAGCTGGAACTCCGGTTTTCAGAGGATAATTTGGATATCCAGTTCTTAAATAATCATAATAAGAAGTCCATTGTGCCTGATGAAACATTGTCATGTACTTTTGAGTCATGATTTTTTCCAGCTGTGTCTGTAAAGGATCAGCATTATTGTAGACAACCAAAGGCGTTGCCAGATACTGATTCACATCAAATCCTGAGAAATATTGTCCCTGATTTTTTACATAGGTCTGATAAAAACTGAAACTTGCCTTGATCGCATTATCATAATGGGTTTTTGCAGATCCGGAAATCCAGCCTCTTGCAGCAGCTTCGGCAAGGATAAACTCAAGTTCTGAGTAGCTCAACACAGAAGCAGGCTCATTGGTAGGATCTTTATAAAAACGGTCGTTTACTTTAGAGATGTTTTTTGCTGTGATCAATGCTGCATTGTCAGAATAAGGTGAGGTCGGGTTTCCTCCGTTATAGGCTGTAAAATCTGTGATGGCTTTTCCTGCTTCCTTAGCTCCGGTAGTTTGTGCTGCAAAAGTAAAAAGACGTGGATCATGTCTGTCTTTGAACATGTTGATGAAATAATCTGCCATATACAAACTTGAACCATATCCGCTGTTGTTAAACATTGTGTATCTGCTGTCTGCAGCATCGGCAAACTTAAGCTCACCATTGTCTGCAATAGAAGTCATTAAAGACTGGCTTCCTGCGATAGAAGCAAATTCTGTAGCAATATTGTAACTTCCTACTGTGGTTTTCTTAGATAAAGTGATCAGAATTTTCAGACGGAAAGAATTGATCAGCTTTTTCCACTTCAAAGCATCTCCGTTGTACACAATGTCACCTTCAATTTTGTCATTGGTATTAATAAGATCATTTGCTTCTTTCAGTTCTGATAAAATTCCGGACATTACCACTTCCTGTGTATCATATTTAGGCTGGGTAATCCCGGATTCACCTTTTGCTGCTTCAGAATACGGAGCACTTCCTACCTTTAAGCTGATATTGAAGAAATGATACGCTCTTAAAAACTTTCCAATGGCAAGATAATTTTTATTTCCTCTTTTCTCTGCTTCCTGCATCATTTTTCCTGTATTCAGGAGTCCTTTTGTATATACTTCAAAAGAGGCGTCATTCCATTTCATATATTGATAAGCATTCTCACCATCAGTACCAATCATCATTCTTGAAGCATACATATTATCACCGTTTACCTGGAATGTGTATTTTTCTACGTAAGTCAGAAGGTTTTTAGGATCTATGCTGGCCTGGTCATTAGGGTTCTCATTGATGGTGTCAAGACTGGTTTCGCATGAAGCCAATGTCAGAAGTCCTGCCGCAAATATAGACTTCATCAGCCATCTTGCTGCCTTACCTTTTTGTCCCTTCGCGTTATTGATATTATTTTTCATTGTTGACGTACTTTTTAGTTAAAACTTAAGATTAAATCCGATTCCGAACCATCTGCTTGACGGATCCTGGATATCATTAGCGATATCTCCACTTCTTCCTGATCTGATCTGGAAATCAGGATCGGAGTAAAGGTTCTTTGATTTTTTCCACATAGCTAAGTTGTAGGCAGAAATATTGGCGGTGAAACCTTTCACCATACCTTTTGGATTAAGCAGATATGAGAAATCATATTCCAATACTACAGATCTCAGCTTGATGAAAGTTCTGTCGAAAACATTGGCAAACTCTTCACTTTCATCCTGCGTTACCCTTGCCTGGTATGGATAATTCTGTGCCCAGTCCTGGAAGCTGATTGCTTTGGTGTGTGGAGTATAAAGACCAGTAGAAGGATTGTAGTTGACCCCATCCGGTACAAAATAATACGTTCCCGGATTAGCATATTCAAGATCTCTGTACGCTACAGAATTAGGATGTTTTCCTCCCCACCACATTTTTTCAACAACCTGCGACCTCATCACACCTCCGATGCTTCCATCGATTCCAATGTTTAAAGAGAATTTTTTGTATTTAAAAGTATTGTTGAAACCGAAAGTCCAGTCCGGATTGAAATGTCCTAAATTACTTGGCGTGTTGGCTCTTGTTGGCATTCCTGAATTGGCATCAAGAATTACTTTTCCGTCCGGAGATTTTTGCCATGTGTAGTCATAATAGCTGTCCATTCTTTCACCCAACTTAATGTTTTGATAGTTGGGCATATTATCATAAATGGAAGTCAGTTTTTGTTCATAAGTACTCCAGTTGATCAAAGTTTTCCAACTGAAATCGGCCGTTTTTACCGGAACCAAACCAAGAGAAACTTCAAATCCTTTGGTGGTATATTCATTTCCGTTGACATATTGTGAAGTGAAACCTGATGATTCTGCCGCTGGAAACTGAAGAATATTATTATAATCAAGTGTTCTGAAATAAGTAGCATCTAAAGTAATCCTGTTGTTAAGGAAACCGGCACTTAATCCCAGCTCGTAAGATTTTGTCTGCTCAGGTTTCAGCGAGTTTTCTACATTCAGAGTGGTTGGATAATAATACGTAGGATTTCCGTTGAAAGTAATTCCCTGGTTATTCAGATAATAATTTCTGATAGAATAGGGCTGGAAGTCATATGCCACTTTTGCCCATGAAGCAGAAAGTTTCAGCATATTGATAGACTCCGGTAATTTTACCAGGTTGGAAATAACAGCACTGATGGAGGCAGAAGGGTAGAAGTAAGACCTGTTGGCTTTAGGAAGCGTAGAAGACCAGTCATTACGCCCTGAAATATTGATGAAGAAAGCATTGTACAATCCAATGTCAATCGTGGAATAAGCACTATAGATCAACTTTTCCTTCAGATAGGTGTAATTTTTAAGTGCTCCGATAGAGTTTTCAAATGTGTACACTTCAGGGACTCTCAGTCCGTCTGTAGATCTTTCGTTGTTATTGTTTTTGAAATAAAAAGCTGAACCTCCGGCATTGATTGTGAAATCAAAGTTTTCAGATATCTTTTTCTTGTAAGTAGCCAGAACATCATAGTTAAGATTCCATGTTTTATTATCTTTCAGAATATACCCCCCACTTCTTGGTGCACTGTAATTGAAATAAGAATAAGGACTTAATATTTCCGTTTTGCTGTGGTTTTCCACAAGGGATATTTTCCCTTTTACCGAAAGATCCTGGGTAGCCTTATATTCTAATCCTGTCTGTGCATTGATGATATTGGTTCTGTTCTGATTTTTATAATACTCAGCTCCGAACCATGGGTTATTGTACCAGGCATAGTTCCAGTTGGCCTGCGCTCTTCCTTCCTGTCCGGGAATCCACATATGATTTTTCAGTGCCTTTCCGTCTACATCACCTCCCATCCAGATCAGGATGGTATACATGTGTCCGCTTGGGTTGTAATCGTAGTTAGGAATATTAGGTGTAAAAGCCTGATTGAAATTAAATTTTGTATTAAAGATTAATTTATCTCCCAGATGGTTTTCAGAAGAAAAATTGAGCCCATATTTTTGAAGATAAGAATTCGGAACTCTGTCATCATAATTCATGAAATTTCCGGAGAATCTGTATATATCTTTATTATCTCTGTAGCTGATCGCAAAATTATTATTATTGATCACTGCAGGCTTTAAGAACGTGCTTAAGTTATCGTGGTATTTCCAGTCAATCGGAACTCTTTCATATCTTGATTTATTATCATATTGAGTCCCGGTCACTGCTCCATACCATGGAACTACCTGCCCTGTTACTTTATCTCTGATAGGGCTGTTCCATTGGGCAATCTGTAAACCCGGGACAAATTTTGGTCCCCAGATCATATCCCCGTCATTCACACCGCCATCGGCTCCATCCCAGAATTCATATTTTCCGTGAGATCCGTTTCCGTATTCAGTCTGTGTTTTCGGAAGATTGGTAAATCCTGCCGTAATCATGGTGTTCTGAGAAAACTCTACGGAGAACCCTTTCTTCTTAGCTGATTTTGTCGTAATCAGAACAGCTCCGTAACGGCCTCTGGAGCCATACAGTGCAGAAGCGGTGGCACCTTTCAGTACGTTGATGTTCTCAATATTGTTTGGATCTAAATTCTGGAAAACTTCTTTTTCTACAATCACTCCGTCAATTACAAAAACAACATTGGAATTTCCTCTAAGAGTAAACTGCGGTGCCTGCTGCATTCCTGTTGGATTGGAAACATTCAGACCGGCAACCTGTCCTGAGAATAAATTACCAATACTCGGTGTAGTGATGGTTTCAAACTGTTTCGTTCCCACTTCCTGAGTAGAATAGCCGATTTTTTCTTTCTTCTTGGCAATACCTAATGCGGTAATGACAACGCCTTCAATCTGCTTTTCGTTTGGTTTTTTTAAGACAACGGAATACTGTTTTTTTGAAGAAACCTCAACGGTATAAACAGAAAAATCAGGAGCAAAAAACTCAAGAATGTCTTTCGGGTTTGCAGAAATGGTAAAATTACCATTTTCATCTGTAGTAGCAGTCTTTCCTGTATTTTTGTCAGTGATGTTTACACCGGAAACACTAGAACCGTTTTCTGATTTTACATTTCCGGAAATATTGATTTCCTGTGCGGAAAAATATAGAGGAAGTAAAAAAACGGCAAAAGTAGCTAGAGTCTTCTTCATTTTTTTTGAAGGCAAATTTAGTAGAGCACTGTTACCAGTATTTTAATGAAGTATTAAAATAAAAATACGATTTTAATATTTTTTAACAAGAAGAATTAATAGAAAGGTAAAGTGGGAAATGTCCTTTGTATAGGAACTTTTGCTTTATTATATAGATATTATTATAAGGTAGGAAGCTGGAAGAAGGAGGCTGGAAGTTACCTTTGTGTTATAAGATTTTAGGTATTTAATATAAATTATTTCTATAAAATAATAGGATAGTAAAACTAGGACATCAATAATTTTGACCTTCCAGCTTCCCTCTTCCTTTCTTTTATCCTTAGAACCTGCTCAGAATTCCCCAGTGGATTTTTGTATCATTAAACTTAAAAGGATTTCCAAATTCGTTACCATTAGATAACTGAAAACTCATCAGACCGATTGGAATAAAGAAGTTAAAACCAAGTCCTACACTATAAAGCTTGGGCCTTACATTTAAAGATTTATTATTGAGCTGTCCATATTGCCCAAAGACGTCGAAGAAGGCTTGACTGCCGATCAGATACCGGTATTCCAGACTTCCATAATAGTAAAAGTCGGCGGCAAGAGATTTTTCATTGAATCCCCGCATGGAGTTCCAGCCTCCGAAACGGTATAATTCGTTGGTGGTGAACTCTATTTTAGAATCCATCATGGCACCTTCTCCCTTAATGTTCAGGAAGTGATTCCCTGAGATATGGTAATTGTGTTCCCCAAAGAAATAAAACTGATTTTGATTGGCTTTTATATTATCTTTAGAATAGGTAGTCGTTAAAAAATCATACCCCGCATTGATCCTTGTTTTATAAAGGAAAAGATCAATATCGGTGGGTTCTGTCATTTCATACCATATCCCGATCCCTTTTTTGTTGTAATCTTTCCCCTGAACGTATAGGGTGTCAATAATAGTAGAGGATTCCAGGGTTGCTCTCAAACCTATTTTATTTCGGTTGTTGATATGATAATAAAAGGCAGGAAGGAATTTTACATTGGCAAACGTAGAATCCTGACGGTAGATATTTACCTTCGTATCCATCCCGACATTCGATTTGAACAGGTATGGAATATCTACTCTAAGATCAAAAGTCTGTCCTTTATCCGGGTTTCTCTGCCAATATAAATTGACAGTTTCAAAGCCATTGAACATATTCCTGAAATTGACATTCATTGTTCCATTTAATGTAAACTTGGAGGTTTTATCATTTCCGAAACCGACAACTCCGTCAAAAGTATTCGTTTTTTTCTTTTCCAGAAACAGGTAAATGCTTGTAGAGTCTTTTGTAAATAAAGTTTGTGGCTGCCGTTCAAGGGTCAGAAAAGGATGGCTCTGAAATGTTTTATTGATGGCTAAAAGATTTTTGTCATCATAGTTTTTGCCTTTAAATTCCTTTTCAAGATTTTTGATGAATCTTTTAGGAACTTTTTCATATCCTTTAACGACAAAATTATTGATCGTTCTTTTATCGTTCTTGTTAATGTCAAGCTCTACAATTGGATAACCGTTTTTCTGACCTTTGTATTTGGATTTGATTCTGCTGAAAGAATACCCGTCATCAATATAAGTTTTGTTGATGCTTTTCTTGGTGGAATCTAAATTTTTAGTGAAAAAATCTTTCTGAATCTTTAGCTTCTGGACCAGTGAATCGGTAAGGTTTACATACGTTTCATTGAAATTTTTGCCTTTGTCATAGAAAATTTCGGTACTGTCACCCTTTACTTTTACATCTTTCAGTTTGGTAAAGAAATAATTATTCTGAGCTAGTGAATCCAGAAATTTTACCGCAGAAGTGGAATCTTTTACTTTTTTCCTGACTTTGGTTTCCGTATCAATAAGCCAATACTGCTTTTTCTGCGCTTGTGTAAAAACGCAGAACAGTACAAAAAATATTTTTAAAAGTAATTTCAATTTATTCTTCTGAATATCAATAGGAATCTCTATAAAAATATAAAAGATTCTTCACTACATTTCATTCCCTTCAGAATGACAATGCGCCTTATCAATCAACTAATTTTTATCCAGTTTATTATACTTCTTCATCAAATTCTCATAAGTTCCCTGCGGCAGAATCCATTTCAAAGGAACTCCTATTTTCTGCCCGAATTTACCAAAATAATAATGAGCTTTCCATTTATTTTTTGCTAAAAGTTTTTCAATGTATTCTGCTACTTCCAACGGCTCTGTTCCGTCATTCACATGGGAATTCATCAGAGCATATACTTTGTCGAAAACGTTTTTGTAAGGCTGGGAAACCTGTGCAATAACTCTGTTGTCCGCAATATTGGTTTTAATATCTCCTAAATGCAGAGAACATACCTCAATATTCCATGGGTATACTTCATACCTCATTGCTTCTGTTACTTTATCCAATGCTGATTTTGAAGCAGAATAAAATCCGCGGAAAGGCAGACCCATTTCACTTCCGATACTGGAAACGTTGATGATTTTTCCAAATTTGTGCTCACGCATGTTCGGAAGAACTGCGCTCATCATCTGTACAGGTCCGGCAAGATTCAGACTGAAAAGTTTCAGAATATCTTCTTTTGTGGAATCTTCTACGGCACCTACCATTCCCATTCCGGCATTATTGATCAGAACGTCAATTTTAGTTTCTGTTTTTAAAACCTCAGCGATTGCATTCTGAACCACGGTGTTATCAGTAACATCAGTGGGGATAGATTTGAAGTACTGGCTTTCTGTATGCTTTCGGCTTAATCCGTATACTTTATGTCCTTTTTTACCAAAATATTCGGCCAATGCAAACCCGATTCCTGATGAGGTTCCTGTAATAATGATGGTCATTGAATTCGTATGATTTTTAATGTTTTTATTTTTCTTCTGATGCCAGCGAGACGTTTTTAAAGGTCTGTGCTCAAAAGTAAAATCTATTTTCAGCAAATGTAAAAAAAGAAAAATGAACTCAGTTATTTATTATTCCTGAAATAATCTTTAATGATTTCTCCATCTATTCTCCCGCTTCGATGATAAACTTAAAATAAAGTTAATCTCAATTCAGTAAACAATATGAATGGAATGATTACTTTTAATTGCTTATTGCATTGAAAATCAATTGTTTGTTTTTATTTTGTGGTAGGTGGTATCTGTAAAAAGCTAAAATTTCTTAATAAAAACATAAGAAAACCTTAATGATTGATGGGAGCGGGCTGATCTAATTTTGCACCTAATCAAAAAGGATATCATGAATGTATTTAAAATCCCTGTCTCAGTAACTTATTTAACGGGTAGGGTGTTACTTATTGGTGCAATATCAGCTTCACCGATGTTCCTCGCTCAGAAAAAAGACAGCTTAAAAGAAAAATCCATTGACGAGATTGTTGTTGTTGGATACGGAACACAGAAAAAAAGTAAAGTTTCCGGCGCTGTTTCGGAGGCTTCACTGGATAAGCTTACTTCCAGATCATTATCTGGTGTAGGAGAAGTTCTTCAGGGTAAAGCTCCCGGAGTAACTGTAGTGAACGAAGGTGGAGATCCTAACGGAGCACCTAAGGTAAATATTCGTGGCCTTGGAGGAATCAATGGAGAAACTCCTCTTTATGTAGTAGATGGAGTGGTTTTTAATGGAACTCCTTCTATTAATCCAAATGATATTCAGGATATTTCTGTACTTAAAGATGCTTCTGCAGCCATTTACGGAGCAAGATCTTCCGGAGGGGTTATCCTAATCACCACTAAAAAGGGGAAAAAAGGAAATCTTACAGTAGATTTTGATGTGAAATACGGGGTGAACCAGGTATGGAGACTAAAAGAATCTTTGAATGCTGCGGAATTTCAGGATGTAATGTACAAAGCATATGAAAATGCCGGGAAACTGGGAAGCATACCTATTGCTTTTAATCCTAACCAATATCCGGACGGAAGAATTACCAGAACAGACTGGATGAAAGAAATTTTCAGAACAGGAACTATTCAGGAATATAATGTTAATGTAAGTGGAGGAAGCGAGAAGTCAAGATATTTTGTGGGAATGAACCATAGAAATCTGGAAGGGATCTTACTGAATACTCAGGCAAAACGATACAATTTCAGAGTTAATTCCGAACATAAAGTAAAAGACTGGTTAACGATAGGAGAAAATATGTACTATAATTATTCTGACGGAAATACAGCAGATACCAAGAGTGGGTATACCGGTGCTTTAGTGGCTGCCATGTATTATCCGCCGAATGTTCCGGTATACACACCAAGCGGAGCTTTTTCCGGATTGCCTATTGATGTGGCAGGAGGTTATGGAGATATGATTAACCCGGTAGCTTATCTTAAAAGAATCAGTATCAGAAACCCTACTCATGAGATACTGATCAATCCATATGCGGAAATTACTTTGGCTAAAGATTTAAAATTCCGTTCTAACTTCTCGCAGACATTTAAACTGGGGGATGTAAAAAACTTTACCTACAGAGTTTTGGAAGTAGGAAAAATTTTTGATACCAATAATTTAGAATACCAGTCCAATAATTCTTCCACAGCGCTTGCAGAGCAGTTGTTAACATATAAAATTTCAGCAGGACAGCATAATTTTGATTTCCTTGGAGGTTTTACTTTCCAGAAAACAATTGATGATGGTTTTGTGGCAAAATCGTATGACTTCAGAAGTGAAGCTGAGGTTTTCCAGCACCTTCAGAATGCTGCCGATACTAATAAAGATGTCTCCAGTTATAGATTCAAACAGTCTTTGGTTTCTTATCTGGCGAGAGTAAACTACGATTATGCAGGAAAGTATATTGTAAGTTTATTGGGAAGACGTGATGGTTCTTCACTCGTAGCAAAACAGAACAGATTTGCTAACTATTATGCGGTTTCCGGTGCTTGGGTAGTTTCAAAAGAAAATTTCATGAAGGATATTTCATGGCTTTCCAGTCTGAAATTAAGAGGAAGTTATGGTATTCTGGGTAACCTTGGAGGAATTTCACCGCAAGCTGTGAATCCACTGATGACGAGAGATAATAATGTGATTTTCGGACAGGATCCTTCTCAGAATATTGCTTATTATGCTACAACGCGTCCGAACCCGGATCTGAAATGGGGTAAGTCTGAGCAGACTAACTTCGGGGTAGATGCTTCATTCCTTCACAACAGCCTTTCCTTACAGTTCGATTACTTTGTAAAGAATTCCAAAGATCAGATCTTCAACGTAAGCTTACCAAGTACGGCAACTTATAATAATCAGTATGTGAATGCAGGATTATTCCAGGATAAAGGATATGAATTGGGAATCAATTATAACAAGATTATTTCAGATGACTTTACCTTCTCAGTAGGAGCTACCATGAGTCAACTAAAAAATACGGTGAAGCAGCTTGCCAATGTAGATGAGATCTTCATCAATGATAACGGAGTAAGAGGAGTATTGAAACCAACCCGTGTGAAAGTAGGTGATCCTTTATATTCTTTCTATGGTTACAAGACCGGAGGAATTTTCCAGACTCAGGAAGAGATCAACAATTATAAAGACGCTAACGGAAATCTTATCCAGCCGAATGCTAAGCCGGGAGATATCAAATTCCTGAAAAAAGAAGGAAATACAGGAGTGCTTAATAATAATGACTTCGTCAATCTTGGAAGTCCTTATCCTAAGTTCTCTTATGGATTCTCTTACAATATGACCTGGAAAAACTTTGATCTGAATCTATTCTTCCAGGGAGTATACGGAAATAAAATATTCAACGGAATGAAGTTTATTTCTTTGAACCCAGGCGGAACAGGGCAGAACTACAATATGGATAAAGATATCCTGAATGCATGGACTCCTCAGAACACGAATACTGATATTCCAAGACTGGTACATGGTGACCCAAGCGGTAATTATTCCAAAGTATCAGATTTCTATGTGGAAGACGGATCTTATCTAAGACTGAAGAACCTTACCATCGGTTATTCATTACCAAAAGAACTGTACAGCAAGCTGGATGTAAATAAGGTGAGAATTTATATGACTTCCAACAACCTTTTTACAATTACGAAATATACAGGATTTGATCCTGAAGTAGGAATGAATTCTTATGGAGTAGATACCGGAAGATATCCTCAGGCGCGCTCATTTATCTTTGGAGTGGAGATCGGATTATAATTTTTAACCAACAAAAAGTAAAAAAATGAAATTTTTCAATAAAATATTTTTAATATCAGGACTATCTGTAATGCTTTTATCATGTACAGGAGAACTGGATGTTCAGCCGGAAGGAACACCTACTGAAGCCAGTTTCTGGAAAACTGAAAACGATCTGATTACCGGAGCCAATGCCATGTATAAACCTTTATTTGATGGAGAATTTTACGGAAGAGGTCTGTTTTGGTTTATCAATGCCAGTGATGATATGGTAACCGGAAGAGCCAAAAGTGAAGCCGATAATGCAAAAAACTTCAGCAGTAATTACATCGCAGCAGGAGATCTTGAAACTCAATGGAACAAAAGGTACAACGTGATCGGAGTTGCGAACCGTGTGATCCGTAATGTTGATAATATTCAGACCTCACAGGCTATTAAAAATAAATATCTGGGAGAAGCTTTGTTCATGAGCAGCAGAATGTATTTTGAACTTTCCTATTCCTACGGAAATGAAAAGGCAGGAGTACCTATTATTGACCGTTCAAAAGATCCGGATCCAAACCCGATTCCAAGAGCAGCTAATGTGATGGAAAATTACACCTACATTGTCAACGACCTGAAAAGAGCAGCAGAATTATTACCTACTCAGGCAGAACTTCCTGCAAAAGATTACGGAAGACCTCATAAAGCAGCAGCATGGGCACTTCTTGCAAAAGTATATCTGTTTATGAAAGACTGGAAGAATGCAGAATTCTGGGCTAATGAAGTAATGACGAAAGGAAACAGAGCCTTATTGGGTAATTTTGCAGATGTCTTTAAAGCTGAAAATAACTACAGTTCAGAATATATCTGGTCTATTCCTGGAACTCCTAAGTTTACAGCCTGGGGAAGTATTCTTCCGGGAGTAATGCTTGAAAATAAAGGATGGGGAGAATATAACGGATGGGGATACTTCCAACCTACAAAAGAACTCTATGACGAATATGAAACAGGAGATCTTAGAAGAAGTGCTTCCATCCTGAAAATAGGAGACAAATTTACCTTTAATGGTAAGGAAAGAATATATGCTTCTACCAATTCCCTTACCGGATACCAGTTCAATAAATATATGGACGCTTTCAAATACCAGCTGAACAGCGGTCATGTAAGTGCCAACGGAGATTATCCGTGTACAGATCTTGCCGTTCCTATCATGCGTTATGCTGAGGTTATCCTTATCAAGGCAGAAGCTTCACTAATGCAGGGGAAATCTGCAGATCAGGAAATCAATATGATCAGAGTACGTGCAGGTTTATCTCCGAAAAACGGATGTACAATGGCCGATCTGAAACATGAAAGACGTTGCGAACTGGCAGGCGAATGGGCAGACAGACACAGAGACCTTGTACGTTGGGGTGATGCGCAGGCAGCTTATGCGAAGCCTCTGCACGGTATCAACGGACAGGTAGTCTGGGCAGCAAGAAACTTTAATCCAGCTGTACATAATGTTTGGGCAGTTCCGCAGGCTGAAATCGTAAACAGTCATGGAATCATTAAACAAAATGAGGGTTGGTAAAATTTTAATCTTTTATATATAAGTCACTATATCATTGCAGAAGCTTCTGTGATGATATAGTTTTTCTCAGGCATTTCATTTGGCCTAAAAAGAACAATAAAGATATACGAATGAAACTATCAAAAATATTAGCGGTATTGGTTTTGGCTGTTTTTTCCGAAAATCAGGCTCAGAATTATTTAAATTACAATGTAGGGAATGCGCATTCGCATAATGATTATATGCAGGAAATCCCTTTCTGGCAGGCTTATTATGCCAACTTCGGTTCCATTGAGGCAGATGTTTTTCTGGTAAAAGGAAATCTTTGGGTAGCTCATACCGAAAAAGAACTTTCGGCAGACAGGACACTGGAAAATCTTTATCTCGATAATATTTCAAAGCAGATTAAGCTGAACAAAGGAAATATTTACCCTGATGCAGGTAAGAAACTTCAATTGCTGATTGATATTAAGCAGGATTATAAATCATCATTGGCTGCTTTAGTAAGTACATTAAAGAAATATCCGGGAATCACGGGAAATCCCGGAATTAAAATTGTTATCACCGGAGGAAGACCTCAGCCTGCAGATTTTCAAAACTATCCAGACTATCTTTACTTTGATGGAGATCTAGATAAAAATTATTCTGCAGATCAGCTGAAAAGAATCGGGATGTTCAGTGCAGACCTTCCGGGATTGGTAAAATGGAATGGAAAAGGAATTCCAAGAGATGAAGAAACGGCAAAAATTAAAACTGCTGTGGAAAAAGCACATTCTCAGCAAAAGCCAGTGCGTTTCTATGGTGCCCCGGACTTTCCGAATGCATGGGTGAATTTTATGGATATGGGAGTAGATTATATCAATACTGATCATATTCCGGATCTTAAAAAATTCATGAATACTATTCCGAAAAACTTTTATAAGAATACAAAAGAATACGCCACTTATACTCCAACTTATCAATCAGATGGAGTGGAGAAAAAAGTGAAGAATGTGATTCTTCTTATTCCGGACGGAACTTCTTTGCCACAATATTATGCTGCTTTTACCGCAAATAAAGGAAAGCTGAATGTCTTCAATATGAAAGCAACAGGGCTCTCCAAAACCAATTCATCCAACGCTTACATTACAGATTCAGCACCGGGTTCTACAGCATTTGCAACTGGTGTGAAAACTAAAAATACGTTTGTGGGAGTTGACAATATGGGAAAGGCACTCGCACAAATTCCTGATATTATTTTTGAAAAAGGAATGGTTTCCGGGCTGATTTCTACAGGAGATGTTACAGATGCAACTCCTGCAGATTTCTATGCCCATTCGGATAACAGAAACAGTTCAGAACCTATCCTGAAAGACTTTGCGGATTCAAAAGCTAAAATTCTGATCGGTGGTCCTACAAGCGGATTGTCTCAGGAAAATCTGCAGAAATTTAAAGAAGCGAAAATTGATCTGTTTCAGGATCTGAAATCAGTAACTAAAATCAACAACCGCACTTTGGTGATTGATCCTTTAGCTTCACAAAGAATAACCAATGGAAGAGGAAACTGGCTGGCTGATGCTTTTGATCTTACTTTAAATGATTTAAAAAACAATAAAAAAGGATTCTTTATGATGATTGAAGCTTCCCAGACAGATGGCGGAGGCCATAGCAATAACATAGAACAGCTGGTTACAGAATTACTGGACTTTGACCATGTTGTAGGGAAGGCTATGAAATTTGCTGACGAAAATAAAGAAACTTTAGTGATTGTGGTGGGAGACCATGAAACAGGAGGTTTAACGCTGTTAGACGGAAGTCTGAAAGAAGGCTGGGTATTCGGAAATTTCAGTACGAATGATCATACCTCTATTCCGTCAAGTGTTTTTGCTTACGGACCCAACTCAAAAGAATTCACAGGATTGTTTGAAAACACTGAGATCTTCAACAAAATACTGGCCGCTTACGGAATTAAGAAATAGCTTTTAATTTATACTTTTACTTTTACAAAGAGAGATTGTTTCATTTTTGAAGCAGTCTTTTTTTTGCGTGTTTAATTTAGAAATCCCTCAGATTTCACAGATTAAGCAAATGTTTGTGGATAATCTGTGTAATCTGAGGGAGATAAAAGCAGAGAAAAATTCAAAAAGGCTGCCTCAATAAGAGAGACAGCCTTTGAGTATATCTAACAAATAATAATTTAGAAATTCGTCTTAACAATTAATTCAGACAGCTCAGCATTCACAAAGTCAATCGGCATGATACCGAATGATCCCTGAGTATTGTTTTGGAAGAATGTTTTAAGTCTTGGATTAATATTATTGGATACCGTAGGAATACTTGGGATTCCGAAGATTCCAGGTTTATATCCGCTGGTGAAATTCACAAAAAGTTTACCATTTGTATCATTTTTCGCTTCATTTAGAAGGTTGAAAATTCCATTCCACTTATCGTCGTTATTCGTTACTTTATAATAATCCTGCACTTTTAACTGCACCCCGGAATTGTTGATGTCAAAAGTAGTATTGTCTGCCCATGGTGAAGCATTGATTCCTTTAGTTGTTCCTGAAGAGAATCTTCTTAACAATTTGATCTTTCCTCTTACAGAACCCAGCGTAGGAATATTTGCTCCAAGATCCCATTTAGTAGGATTTTTCTGTACATAAGAATCAAATGTCTGTTCAAAACTTCTGGTTGTGTTGGAAGCATCGTATTCTTCTTTTACAGACATGATAATGGTTTCAGACGGATTGTTTTGAAGGAATGTATAGCATGCATTAAGCACATCATCAAAATTCAGATTTTGGTAAATCGCTCCGTGATGAATAGTGAAAGCATTGTCAATATGTCTGCAACGTATATCCAGAAAACGGACTCCTGCATTCAGTTGTTCTGCAATGCTGAGGTCTTGGGTTTTAGCCGTACCTGAGACAACAGGGGCATCTACACGTGCTCCAGAATCATGAGTTCCCGGAATTGAAATTTTTGAAATGGAAATATTATCCTGAAGGCCAGACATCCAGTTATTCATAGCGATAGGTAATAATGAAGCCCTATTACTTGATTTTGCTAAAGAAGCTACACTGTTTTCATTGGAATCTCTTTCCAGCAGGCTGTCATTTGAACAGGAAAAAAAGATAGACGCAGTTACAACCCCAAGAGTGATGGCTGTCATACGTTTCATGTTTTGTTTGAACATAGTTTTTTTAATTTTAATGTAGCTTAAAAATAAGAATATATCAAAGTATGAGGAGTTAATTTAACTTTAAGAGATAATTAAGTTGATTTAAAGTAGGAATCGTATAAAAGAAAAATTGAAGGATAGATTTTATTAACGCAAAGTTTATTTTTTATTCAGGAAATATAGAGGAAGCAAAGATGAAATCAATGAAATTGATTTTTTCTAAGCGGGTGTATAAATCAAGCTTCGTCAACGGCATATGTCGGCCTCTTTGCTCTCTTTAATATTGCAGTAGTACTGTTTTTATTTTGCGTTTAAAAAATTTAGTCATAAAAATTCATAATAAAATGAAGATCAAATGTTTGCTGTGAAACAGTAACTTCCTGCATCCAGCTTCAATCTTCCATCCTAAAAAACAAAATCCTCCTTCAAACCGGGAAGCCTGAACTTGTGGTCTCCGATAAAGAAATCATTCATTTTAATAAGAACCGGGAATTTATGAGTAAACTCTTTGTGTGAGTTTTCGGGTACTTTGGTATCATCATCACAGGATGAATATTCTCTGTCAACAATCACTTGGCCTGTAGAAAAATTGATTTCATTCGTAAAACTGAAATCACAGGTGTCTTCAAAATGATCGTACAAACCTATCAGATAAAAATCTCCGTTCTGAAATCTGAAGGTATGTTTATATTGCTGGGTATGTCTTGAATTGGTAAAAAACTGCTGTTCAATAATAAGACAGTTATTTTTTATATTGATTGTAAGAGTATTATCGGAAGGATAAAATCCGAATCCGCTTGAAAAAACGATGTCAGAATTTTCTTTCCATACTTTCAGGGCGTTGTTTTCCTTTTTCAGAATATAGAAAACCCTTTTATAGTTACTTGTACCTTCCGGGTTTTGCTCGTATGATGCTTTTATATTAGTATTAAATATCAGGACAGTTTCATCTTTTCCATCTTTGTCAAGATCGCCTTTGGCTTCTGCAATCTGAGTATAACCTTTCGGAACCGAAAAGTTTTTCAGAGTCTGAGCAGATAAACTCGAAACATATAAAGAAAACAAAAAGAAAAAGAAAGGTTTCATTATTATTATATAGAATTAAAATGTGGTAATCCGAAATAAAAAATCATTTTCAAATTACCACACTTTTATATTGTTAAATTAATGAGTCAGTATACTTTCAAGATCTTTCCAGAACATTGGATAAGACTTTTCTACTACATCTTCATCCTCAATATTGAGTTCTCTGATCAGACAAAACGGTGCAAAACTCATGGCCATTCTATGATCCTGATATGTTTTGATAGAAATGTTGTCCTGTGGCCCACCGAAACTGATAGATTTAATGGTTAAATCTGTAATCTCTGTTTCAGTGCCCAGTTTTTCAAGCTCATTATATAAAGCAAGAAGTCTGTCGGTTTCCTTTACCCTTAACGTTCCCAACCCTGAAATATCAAAAGGAATTTTTAAAGCTGCTGCCGTTACACAAAGAGTCTGTGCAATATCCGGGCAGTTGTTCATATCCAAAACAATTTTCTCAGGAAAAGAAAAATCTGGATTAGGTTCCAGCGTCAGCTGATGTTCAGCTTCAGAGAACGTTGTCTTGATCCCAAAGAACTTTTCATAGATATTGGCAATTGCAGAATCTCCCTGCGTTGATTCTTTGTAAAAACTTTTCAGGTGAATGGTTTCTCTTCCCAATGCGCAAATAGAGTAGAAGTAAGACGCCGAACTCCAGTCGCTTTCCACTTCATAATGTACCACTTCAGCATTGCTGTCCGGAGTGAAAGGTTCTACTTTGATGGTATTTCCTTCAAAACTGCTTTGGATACCAAATTTTGTCAGAATATCAAGAGTCATTTCAATATAAGATCTTGAGGTAATTTCTCCCACAAGATTAATTTCCAGCCCATTTTCAAGCTTTCCTGCAACAAGAAGTAAAGAAGTGATAAACTGGCTTGAAATATTGGCCGGAACATTCACAGAAGTTTGAGTGATCTTTTTTCCTGTAATTTTTAAAGGAGGAAAACCTTCATTCTCCAAATACTCAATTTCTACTCCAAGATCCCTCAAAGCATTTACCAGATTTTTGATCGGTCTTTCTTTCATTCTTCCGGACCCGGTAAGAATTGTTGTCTTTCCTTCCTGAATAGAATAATAAGAAGTAAGAAAACGCATTGCCGTTCCCGCATGGTGGATGTCTACCACTTCAGTATTTTCAGATAATGCTTTTTTCAGCAACTGAGTATCCTGAGAATTGGATAGATTTCCGATTTTTATATTGCTAAACAGACTTTCCAGAATCAATAAACGATTCGAAATACTTTTCGAACCGCTGATCTGTACTGTTTTTCCTCCTGATAATTTTGATTTTTCTAGCTTCATTATTTCTTCAGATTTTCAGAACCCTGCTATTAGATGCCAGATAGATTTGAATATCCGAAATCTAACAGCTGATTCTTATTTAAGTTTTTCATTATTCTGATGCCGGTCTTTATCCCGGTCAGTCTTGATTTTCATTTTTCTGTCAAAAGCGTCCTGCAGGTTCACTCCCGTTTGATTGGCCAGACATAACGTTACAAAAAGTACGTCTGCCAGTTCTTCACCAAGATCTTTATTCTTATCGCTTTCCTTTTCGCTTTGTTCACCATACCTCCTGGCAATGATTCTTGCTACTTCACCTACTTCTTCTGTCAGCATTGCCATATTGGTAAGTTCATTAAAATATCTTACACCAATGGTTTTGATCCATTCATCTACCTGCTGTTGTAACTGGGTAATTTCCATTATTGATAAGCTCCAAGAGTTGGGTTGGTAGTTCTGGATACATTCACGATATCAAAAGGTACTGTAGCTGCAACAGCTGCATTTCCTTTTCCAAGGGCTGGAGAACCTGGTTTTACTCTTAAATTCATTTTGGCCATAAAATAATTGACAAACTGAGGGTCGGTATTCTTAGTTGTTTGTATCACATTTGGATTATTGTCAAAAGTGAAACCTGCTCCTGTGGCACTGGTATATTTGATTAATGAATTTTGAAGTAAGAATTCAAACTGCTGTCCCGGAGTCTGTTCAAAATGAATGGCATCATCCCTATCAGAATATAGGATACTGTTTTTTATATCAAGTTGCTGTAAAGCACCCTGTTCTGTTTGTCCTGCATCATTCTTCCATTCATTGGCTGCAAAAATTCCGTTTCTGTCAAAAGAGCTCATCGTTCTGGAATAATTGGCAATAGTAGCGTGAGTATAGCTGTGTTTTCCTCCTCTGAAAATACCGATACATGATAAGCCGCAATTGTTCATCACAAGGTTGTTGGCAGTCACGGTAGAACCTACTGCATAGATTCCGTATTCAAAGAAAGTATGAATGAAGGAATTGGTAATTGTGGCATTGGTTTGCTTCATATCCAATCCTCTCGTACCTCCGAAAAGTCTTGCATGATTCATTTTAAGCGTAGAGTTTGCTTCCATTTTGATAGAATTCCAGTTTTTAGGAATCGTATCATAATAAGGATCATTTCTGTCTCCACGAAGAATAACCTGGTCAGTCTGAGTTCCATTGATGTTTAAGACCGCTCCGGAAGAAACTTTCATTCCGCTGTTCTTGTGGAAGTACACTTTAGTTCCAGCATTGATATCAAGGGTTACACTTGGATTGATGGTAAGATTTCCGTAAATGATCTTTGCTTTATTGTTATTCCATGTAGTGGAATTGGTAATCACATTTGGATTGGTAGGAGTCTGAATAAAAAATTCAGCATCCTGAACCACAGAAAATAAGGTCACATGCTGCTGTCCTGTTGGGCTGGTGAAAAGAACTTTATCTTCTGCAATAGCTTCCGGACCGGTAGCTTCCGGTGCAATTTCAACAAATATATAAAGGCTGTCCTTTTTTCTCAAAGGAACATTTTTAAAATCATATCCCGGTTTTCCATCTACATTGATTCTATATAATGAAGAAGCTCCTTTTTCAAGGTTCACTCTTGGGATCAGAATATCCTTGTCTTCATTATTATATACTTTTACAACATAAGTTTCTGAACGTACCTGATGATATACCGTGTCACAAAATACCGTATCTGTTGAGAAACGTAGTTCCTGTGTAGGGCTGTCAAACGTAATGTCATCTTTATTACATGATACTGCTACAAGTAACATCCAGAAGGAAAAAGCCAGTAATAATTTGAATTTCATTGAAATTAAAGTTTAAGTAAGTTCCAAATTTAACGAAAATACTTTGAATTTCTTATCAATAAAAAAATATTGAATCGAGTATTTGGAAATTTAAAAAAATGTTGTATTTTTGCAACCTAAAATTTAGCAGAGAAATATCCATTACTATTTCGAAAGCAAACTTAATTTTTTTAAAAATAGTATTATGAAAAACGGAATCCACCCAGAAAATTATAGACTTGTTGTTTTCAAAGATATGAGTAACGACGAGGTGTTTCTTTGCAAGTCTACTGCAGAAACAAAAGACACTATCGAGTTCGAAGGACAAGAGTATCCTCTAATCAAAATGGAAATCTCTTCAACTTCTCACCCTTTCTACACTGGTAAAGTAAAATTAGTTGACACTGCAGGTAGAGTTGATAAGTTCATGAACAAATACAAAAAATTCGCTAAGTAATTTTTGTATACTTAAAAATATAGAAGTCTTCCAATTTTTTGGAAGACTTTTTTTATTGTAAATTTGTTAACCTTGAACTTTAAACCTTAAACATAAAACTGAATGATGCAATTAGTATTTTCAGACGCACAATATTGGGAAGACTTTCTTCCGCTTACTTTTACACGCCCGGTTGCTGCTATGCGATGCGGAATCCTTACTTTCTCTGAAAGATGGCAGAAAATCCTTGAAAACACGGAGGTTTCATTCTTCACAGAAATGTATCTTCAGGATAAATTTAAAAGTCCGGAGGAAAAAGAAAGTCTCTTTTTAGTTCCGAATTTCCTTCCAACGGAAACTGTAATTCAACAGATTAAAGATCTTAAACAGGGAGAAGCGTTGGTTTATGAAGATGAGTTGATCGCAGCTAAAATCAATATGAAAGGTTTTTCTCTGAATCAGATTGAGAAAATGACAGATATCAAAGAGGATTTGATTTTCTTCAAAAGACCAAAAGACCTGTTTACCTATAATCATCATGCAATTGATTTTGATTTTGATCTGCTTACGAAAGGAAGAATTTCACAGGAATTATCTTCAACTAATGGTTTCTTAGGTGATAAAAAAGATCTGTTTATTGAAGAAGGTGCCGAAATAGAATTCTCCACACTGAATACTAAGACCGGTAAAATTTATATCGGTAAAAATGCTGAAGTAATGGAAGGCTGCCACCTTCGCGGGCCTATCACTCTTGGAGAAGATTCTAAGTTTAATCTTGGGGCTAAAATTTATGGTGCAACCACTATCGGTCCACATTGTAAAGTAGGCGGAGAAGTGAATAATATTATCATTTTCGGTTACACGAGCAAGGGGCATGAAGGTTTCGTTGGAAACTCTGTAATCGGGGAATGGTGTAACTTCGGTGCTGATACCAATTCTTCCAATCTTAAAAATAATTACAGCCATGTGAAACTTTGGAATTACAGAACGAAAGCTTTTGAAGATACTGGATTACAGTTCGCAGGTTTGATCATGGGAGATCACTCCAAAACAGCTATCAACACTCAGTTGAATACCGGAACAGTAATTGGAGTAGCTTCCAATATCTTCAAACCAGGTTTTCCACCCAATCTTGTGGAAAGCTTTTCATGGGGTGGATTGAAAGATGATGAAAAGTTCAGACTGGATAAAGTATATGAAGTAGCAGAAAGGGCAATGGCAAGGAGAAAAATCCCTTTAACAGAAGAGGATAAAGCAATTCTGAAACATATTTTTGATACGTATTAATAAAAAAACCTCAGATAAATTCTGAGGTTTTTTTAGTTTGAGTATAATAATTGTAAACTATCCAGATATCCTTTCCCGGAAATAACTTCTGCTTCTTTATCCTTGAAAAAGAAGTATTGATAATTGGAATTCTCCTTTTTCAATTGATCAAATTTCTTTTCACTCATACTTTTTCCATTAAAATAATAATAATCAGGTGGGCTTTCAGATGTTACTACTACAGCTCCTATTTCTAAATATCGATGCTGAGATTCAATCTGAAATTCTTTCTCATTTATTTGTTCTTTTTTAGAGAAAATAATTGAGGTATTTTCGTAAATATCGGCATTTATTGTATTGGGTACTTTTCTGTTGGGATTTTTATAGGTTTCATTATTTAATTTGTCAAAATCAAAGTACAAAACATTTTTTCTTTTAATCAGATCGTTAGGTATTTCTAAAGTGAAATTTCCATTTTCATCTGTTATTGTTTTTATATATTTTGATTTACAAATGAAGAAAACTTCAGCATTGGATATTTCCTTGTTTGTTCTTTTAAAGATCAGTTTTCCTGAAACCTTTGTGATATCTGTTGTTTTTTGTTCGGTAACAACTCCCGGATTATTTTGAATCTGCGCCTGAATAAACGTAAGATTGGTAATCAAAATAATTCCTGTAGCAGCTATAACTAATGACCGTTTTGAAATTCTTCCGCAGATTTCTTTGCCATTAGCTGTCTGAAGAATTTCATTAATTTGGGTATCTGTTTTCTCAGTAAAATCTATGACATATTTAGAACATTTCTCACAGAATTTCCCTGAAGGAAAGTCTTTCATATTTTCCCAGTTTTCCAGGCAGGGATTTTGGATTCTAATTTTGTTTTTCATATTCTGTGTTGGTAAATAAAATATTCAATATTAGAGGTTTATTATTGTTTTGTTAATACCATTTTCTCTTGTGGTAATAGAGGCACGAAGCTACTGAAATTAGGGCATTTTGCAGGATTTAATATGCCGTCTTTATCCTGTGAATAATAGAGGCTCATCTCATTAAGATTATTTAATCTGGTTTCTATAAATACATTACCAGATTCTAAACAATCATAGTTGCCAACAAAATGCATTAAATATGATCTTTTTTGAAAATTATACCCCCAGAAAAAGGTGTCATTATCCGTTTTTTTAAATGAATTATAAATAATATTTCCTTGGTTATCTTTGATTAAGATACGCCCAATAATCATGTCCCATGAAAGGGCATCATTAGGATTCTTTTTATAGTTTATCTTTTTATCTAATTTAATTTCATATTGTTTACCATTGGCGGCCCCTTTCCATATACCTATTAATTTATCAAGTCTATTATTAGTGTCCTTAACATAGGTGATGTTCTCTAAATCAGGGCAGCCTTCATCATGATTAGGACGCATTGTGCATTCTTCGAATTGTTCTAAAGTTCCTATTACCTGAGCCTTACATGAAAAGATCAGTATTAATAACGAAAATATAAATAATCTGTTTTTCATTGTTTTAAATTTTTATGATTGAGGACAGTCACTAGATAGTACATTATTATTTGAATTTAATACTTTTTCTTGTATAGTGCCATTGCTTTTTATTTTATATAGCTTTATGCCTTGTACATTCATTTCATTTTGTAGAAAATTAAGAAATAGTTTTTCAAATGACCAATAAGGATTTCTTGTTCGAAATGCAATATATTCATCTCTCCATCGTTGAGTGTCAAATCCTGTTTTTATGTCTGAGGTGGTCCCTGTAAACATTATAGTATAATTTCCATAGCTGGAAACCATGGTCCCATACAGCTCACTGTAATTGCTATCAGTCACCATTTCTGCCATAGTCATCAATGTATTGACATCTGCTGGAGAAAACATTCTGATAGGCTGATTAATTTCTATTTCTCCATTTTCATTAGTGTTGCCTGTTTCATAATCATTCAGGTGGTTGTGAATATATCCTTTAAGATCAGGAGTTACTGTTATGGCCATTCCATCTGAACTCGCAGTAGAAGCTGACGGAGATAACTGTGTAAATACTCCGCTTTTGCTTTCAGCAAAACCTGTTTCTTTTTTCATGCCTACTTTAGACGTTAAAAGATCTACCTTGGCTTTGAAATTTGGATCTGTATTTTGTGTTTTCAGTTTATCACAAGGATTTGGTGGATCAGGTGGGTTATTATTAGTCCCACCTCCTATTGGATAATTATATCCACCGCCGCCTTCTAGACACTCCCCATTAGGCCCTACAACACCTAGGCACGCTTCCGCTTGTGAAAATGTACAGTTGGTGACGTGATAGGTCCCCCAATGTCCTGACCCGCTCGAAGGATCGGGATTAGACTCATTATCTGGATACCATACAGAATAGACCTTTGTAGTACAAACCAGCTTGCTGGCTTCATCATTCGTTTTTGCATCCATTACCTTCTTTAGTTTAGAAGAAAACAGGTTTTGAAAGAAAGAAATATCATCATCTAAAGATGTATAAATAAAATATACTTTGTCTTGATGTCTCGGAACCTTTAATACAGATAGCACTTTCCCGTTCTCTACTATAGGTACCATCAGAAAGCTTTCGTCATACCTGTCTACAGTAGTAGCATAGTCCCAGTAAGGAGTACCACTATTTTTTTTGATCTCAAATTCATTATCCTGATAGATTTTCATTACATTTTTAATGTACTTTTCATCTTCTTTCCATAAGCTCTTATTGGTGTATTCTTTAGAAGCCGGATCTGAGGAAGCTAATGTTTCATCATGAATACAGGAATGGAACAGGGTAAAGAGAACCATCGGCAGGAAAAGCCGAAAGATTAAATTTTTCTTCATAAGCATTTGTTTTTTAGGTATTAAATATATACTTTTTTATTACTCTACAAATGTGTGAATAATAAATTGAAACAATACAGAAGAAAAATACTGGTTTCCGTATTATTTTTCTAAAAGAAAAAAATATGTAATTTTGGTAAAAATACATTGTGCTATGACGCTAGGAGAAAAACTGAAAAAAGCGAGAATCAATAAGAACTTTACCCAGGAATATCTTGCGGAAGTATTGAATGTCTCCCAGAAAACCTATTCCAATTTTGAGAACGATAAAAGTAAGCCCGCTTTTTCTCAGGTAGAAGATATAGCAAAAGCTTTAGATGTAAGTGTTCTTGATTTTTTGAGCGGAGATGGATTATCTTTTAATTATGATAATGTTCATGGAGGAAATAATGGCTTTATTTATCAAAATCAGCTTCCTGAAAAGTTAATAGAGCAATACGAACAAAGGCTTAAAGACAAGGATGCAGAGATTGAATTTCTCAAGCAGCTTCTCGGTAAAAAATAAAAACTTCAATTTTTTTTTGAAGTTTTTTTATTTTTGATGTAATAGATCTGTAACGGCAATTGTCTTACCTATAAGAAACAAAACTCATGACCCAAGAAACTTTCAAGAATACGGTGTTTATTCTCAAAGACGAGATGTATCGTTTTGCGAAGCGGTTTGTCATGAGCAGTGATGAAGCAGAAGATGTAGTACAGGATCTCATGATGAAGTTTTGGCAGAAGAGGGATGAGCTGGGGCAATTCGGAAATTTTAAATCCTATGCGCTGAAATCTGTCCGGAACGAATGCCTGAACCGCCTGAAGCATCACGATGTAAAGATCGGCTTTGCGGATATGCAGCTTCATCGCTCGGAGCTTTACAGTATGGAAGTTGATAACCTTAAGGAACATATTGTAGGATTTATCAATCAGCTCCCCGAGAAACAAAAGATGGTCATCCACTTGAAAGATGTAGAAGAATACGAAGTTTCCGAAATTTCTGAAATGCTGGAAATGGAGGAAAATGCAGTAAGGGTAAACCTGATGCGTGCGAGACAAAAAGTAAAAGAACAAATCTCACAACTGATGAGCTATGAAAAAAGATCAATTACAAGATAAATACAACGAGGTCTTCCGGGACATTAAGGAAGAAAAAATGGACTGGAGTTTTGAAGACTTTCTTCAGACTGCAGAAGGTGCGGAGCCTGAACAGAATACAATCCCTCTTATTCCATTGGAAGAAAAGAAGAAACCCTCCTTTCCTAAATGGTTCTGGATGGCCGCCAGTGTAATGCTTGTTTTCAGTATCGGATTCTTCCTGAATAACAATAATAAGGACGCGCAGGACAAAGAAAAACTGGTAAAAGAGGAAATCTTAAAACAGAAATCCGGATTTATTGAAGAAAACAGGGATCATCAGGAACAGGTTGCAGTGAATCATACCGATTCTATTTCCGGAGTGAAAAAAGATTCTGTTTTTCAGGATAATCAGGTTGCAGAAAAAGATGTAATGGACGAAATCCTGCCTAAAAGAGGAAGACTTAAAAAAGAAAGAAAACCTAGATATGTTGATAATTCTTCCTTCCCAAATAAAAGTTTAAATGATTCTGCAACAGCATACAATGACTCTTATGTAATTGTAAACGGTAAAAGGATCAGTAGTGAAAAAGAAGCCTTGGATGTTACCAGATACTCCTTTATGAAATTAGGAAACGAGTTCAAAAAAACAGTAGCATCTTCTCAAAAAAATGAAAATCTTGACAGCGAATACTAAAAATCAGAACAATCCCATGAAAAAAATATTTTTTATAATAGCTATAATGCTAAGCAGCTTTGCAACTTCTTCTGCACAGACTGAGAAATTAGACAAGCTTTTTCAGGATTTTGAAAAAAATGGAAGAGTAACCTCTATCAATATCAAAAAACCGATGTTCAAGTTATTGAATACCATTGATGTTGATGATGCCTATATCGGAAAAATTAAACCTATTCTGAATGAGGTAGAAGGTCTCAAAATTTTGATTATTCCAAAAATCACTTTTCCGGATCGATTAAAAGACGAAAATCTTGCCAATATAAAAATGAATGAAGATAAGACGGCAAGAATAAACAATGCTTTGAAGTCTCTTAACTTCAATGAATTGATGTCAATGAGCAGTGACGGAACCTCTATGAAGTTCTTGGCTGAAGAAGAAAAAGACAACTACCTGGAAAATCTTGTTTTTAACGTTGATTCTAAAGAAGAGAACATTATTTTTATTCTTAACGGAAAAATGAAATTATCTGACGTTAACAAGATCATTAATTCCGGTGAAACAACTACTTCTTCTGTTACAACTTCTGTGAGAAATGATCTTACTTCAGGTAATACATCATCCTACCTGAACGGAGATAACAGAAATGTAGGTGATTTCTCAAAGATAGATGCCAGCGTAGGGGTAAATGTTACCTATAAACAGGAAAATACAAGGAGTGTAAAAGTTATTGCGGATGCAGATAAGCTTCAATATGTAATCACGAAAGTGGAAAACGGAGTTTTAAAGATCTATGTTGACAATAAAGGAGTTCGAAACCTGAGGTTTAAAAATCTGAATGTCAACGTTTCTGCTCCTAGTATTAATGCTATAAAAACATCATCAGGCAGTGTCTTTACAGCAGTGAATCCTGTTACAGAAAACAGTTTGGCAATTGAAGCAGAGTCCGGTTCTATTATTAAAGGAACATTCAATGTGAAAGAGGCCGCAGCAGTGGAAGTAAGCTCAGGGTCTGTACTGGATGTTGATATTAAAACATCAAAACTGGTATTGGATACTTCCAGTGGTGCAAGTGTTAGTATATCCGGAGAGGCAGCCTCTGCTGTCATTGATATCAGTAGTGGAGCATCTTGTAAAGCAGATGATCTTAAGATTGCTACAGCAGTGGTAGAATCTACTTCAGGTGCAAGTCTTTCTCTGCTGGTTACAGATAAACTAAAGGTAAGTGTTTCTTCAGGAGCCGCTGTAAAGCTGAGAGGAAATCCTGAACTGGATGCTAAAGTAGATAAAGTTTCAGGAGGAAGCTTTAGACAAATCAAATAAAAACTAAACTATGAAGACTCTTAAAAACATTTTCCTCGCTATTCTGACAATAGGTATGCTTCAGTCGTGTATTGTATCAGAAAAACCGAACATCGACTTTTTTCAAAACTCAAAATATGATTTCAAAGGAGCGAGGTTTGCAAGTATTAATGTACCCATGGCTCTTGCTAAATCGTATATTAAGAAGGCTTTAAGGGAAGAAGGCGAAAGTGAGGAAACAGTCAATCTGGTGAAGAAAGCTTCAAAAATAAAAGTTCTTACCGTAACAAACGGGAGTAAGGAAATGCTGAATGATTATACTCAGTATTTAAGTGATAATCATTATGAAGAATGGGCTACCATCAAGCATGATGGAGATAATGTCAATATACGGGTAAAACAAGACGGAGACGCTATTAAAAATATGCTGATCACTGTAGGTTCCAATAGCCAGGATATGGTTTTTGTAGATGTGAAAGGAAATTTTACTCCTGATGATATCTCAAAAATGATTAATTCTGTTTCTGTTAAATAATTCTGGCAAATAATCTCCACAACACGAAAAAACTAATAAATTATACATTGATAAAATAATCAGACTCATATTGAGCATTTAGATAAAAAATGGAAACCAGGCTAAGCAGGCCTTTTAACAACCATTTTAATTAGAGTTAACAAGTAGTTTCTACATATTCAATTATTTTGTACCGTAACCGTTCTGACAAAAGAGCGGTTTTTCGATTTAAGTTATTGATTATTAAATTTTATTTAAACTATTGAAAAGGATTTTCATATCTCATTAAAATAACCTAATTTTGCAAAGAAAGTAAAGATGTCTATTCATAACAAAATTGTAGAGACAGCCATCACTTTCGATGACGTTCTTCTAGTCCCTTCTTATTCAGAAGTTTTACCTAACCAGGTTTCATTAAAATCAAGACTTACCGACAAAATCACGCTGAATGTTCCGATAGTTTCCGCTGCGATGGACACTGTTACTGAAGCTGATCTGGCTATTGCTTTAGCAAGAGTTGGAGGATTAGGTTTTATTCACAAAAACATGACGATCGCTGAGCAGGCTGCTCAGGTAAACCGTGTAAAGCGTTCTGAAAACGGAATGATCTCTGATCCGGTAACTTTATCTAAAGATCATACTTTAGGTGAAGCTAGAGATCTTATGTCAAGATATAAGATTTCCGGTCTTCCCGTAGTAGATCCTAATAATGTCCTGATTGGAATTATTACCAACAGAGATGTGAAGTATCAGGAAAATCTTGATATGAAAGTTGAAGAGATCATGACCAAAGAAAATCTGATCACTTCCGACAAAAATACCAACCTTGAAAAGGCAAAAGAAATCCTTCTTAAAAACAGAGTTGAAAAACTTCCTATCGTAGATAAAGACAATAAACTTGTAGGTTTAATTACCATCAAGGATATCGATAATCAACTGGAGTACCCGAATGCTAATAAAGATGAGAGTGGTCGTCTTATTGTAGGAGCAGGAGTAGGTGTAGGAGAAGATACATTGACAAGAATTGAGGCGTTGGTGAAAGCTGGAGTTGATATCGTAGCAATTGACTCTGCACACGGCCATTCTAAAGGAGTTTTAGATAAAATTTCTGAAATCAGAAAAGCATACCCGAACCTTGATATTGTAGGTGGAAACATTGTAACTGCCGATGCTGCTAAAGACCTTATTGAAGCAGGAGCAAATGTTTTGAAAGTAGGAGTAGGGCCTGGATCTATCTGTACAACCAGAGTAGTTGCCGGAGTAGGGGTTCCTCAGTTATCTGCGATCTATAATGTATACGAATATGCTAAATCTCAAAATGTAGCTGTAATTGGTGATGGAGGAATCAAGCTTTCTGGAGATATCGTTAAAGCTATTGCTAGTGGAGCAGGTGCAGTAATGCTGGGTTCACTTTTAGCTGGTACGGACGAAGCTCCGGGAGAAGAAATTATCTTCCAGGGAAGAAAATTCAAATCTTACCAGGGAATGGGAAGCCTTTCAGCAATGAAGAGAGGAGGTAAAGAAAGATATTTCCAGAGTGAAGCTAAAAAATTCGTTCCGGAAGGAATTGAAGGAAGAGTTCCACATAAAGGAAAATTGGAAGATGTGATTTTCCAGTTGACAGGAGGTCTGAGAGCTGGTATGGGATACTGTGGAGCAAAAGATATTGAAACGCTTCAGAGAGATTCCAAACTGGTAATGATTACCGGAAGCGGATTGAAAGAATCTCACCCGCATGATGTAATTATCACACAGGAAGCTCCGAATTATTCTTTATAAAAGCATAATTGAATTTATATATTTAAAACCGCACAATTAGTGCGGTTTTTTTATTTTGTAATTGTATTTTAACTAGTTGATTAATAATGTTATAGTTTTATATTTATAATTTATTGAATTATTTATTTCTTTTTATTTTGTATGTTTTTTTAAGAATAATTTAAATATAAAAATAAGGTTTTGAAGTGATGTTAATTTTATTTTTATATTTAAATGTAACAATAGTTTATTTTTTTCTACTAACTGTAGTGAAATTTAAAATTTTACACTGGTTTTAATGATAAATATTATTGATTGAGGTGTAAAATTAATAAATTTGCAACTTGTTTAATTTTTTTAATTATTGGAATGAAGAAAACTATCCTTTGTGGGGCTTTGTTACTTTCCCTTTCAATCTCAGCACAGCAAAAAAAAGAATGGTGTGACTTTGATAATGAACAGAGAGTACACCAAAAACAGAATGAGGAAATTGATGAAATGATTCGCAATATCCGTAATAAAGTTATTAGCAGTAACCAAAATACTACTGCTAAAAATGGAAGTGCATATAAAATTGTAAATGGAGTTTATGAAATTCCTGTGGTAGTACACGTAATAGCACCTACTGGTGCTGCTATTGGTACAACGTACAATAAGAGTGATGCACAAATTCAGGCTTGGCTGGATCGTTGTAATCAAATGTATGCAGGTACATATCAATGGTCTCAGGGAATTCCTGCTGATTTTGGTACTGCTGCTACAATGCCAATTAAATTAGTATTGGCTAAAAGGGATCCTAACTGTAACGCTACTACGGGGATTGTTCGATATAATGGTGGTACTCTTCCAGGATATGATGCAAATGGGGTAAACCGTAGTGGAACAAGTGGTGTTACTACTGATCAGGTTAAATCAATTGCACCGCACTGGCCTGAGGCATCTTACTTTAATATCTACATCATGAATAAAGTAGATGGTGGTGGAACATACGGTATTATGGGCTGGGCTGGACTACCTCAAAATGCTGATGCTAACTATGAGTCCTTTATGAAATCTTTTGTGGTTACATTACAGGATGATATTACTTTGGCCCATGAATTTGGACATAGTATGGGACTGCTTCACACTTTTGGAAATGCTAACGCTCAACCGCCACAAGGGACTACTTCTACTACCTACTGTCCTGCGATGACTAATAATGATTGTAATAAAGATGATGATCAGGTTTGCGATACAGAAAGATCAAGAAGCTTACTGAATGACCCTGCACCTACTAACAATGATATGAATTATTGTACAGGAGCAAACTATCAGGGAGTACAGTATAATATGATGAATTATACAAACCCAATAGCATTCAAGTTTACCAATGGACAACATGATAGAGCTGCTCTTTATTTCTTCTTAATGAGGGGGGCGTTGAGTACTTCATTAGGAGCAACAGCTCCTTCTGCAGGAGCTGCGATAGGAACACCTATTGCTGCTACATGTAATCCAGCAGGAGTAACCAATCCGAATAATTATTTTGTAGGGCCAACTTTAGTAAAATTAGGTACTATTAATAATGCTACTACAGGATTTTGGCAGAATAATGCTAGTTTTTATGAAGATTATACGGGAGCAGGCTGTCTGAAAGCTACATCTACAGAACTTTCGGCAACAGGTACTCATAATCTTCAGGTAAATGTATCAGATTCAAATAATGAAGTAAGAGTTTGGATTGACTATAATAATAACGGAACATTTGAAGCTTCTGAACTTGTAGGTTCTGCTGATAATATTGTAGCAGATCCGGTTACGTTAATAGGAACTTACAATACTACCATTACAGCTCCTGCTTCAGCAGTACTTAATACTCCGCTTAGAATGAGAGTACTTGTAGATGATGAGAATCCTAATATGACTCCTTGTGGGCAATTAAAGTACGGACAGGTTGAAGACTATACTGTGAAATTTGTTACTAACTTAGGAACAAGTGAAGTGAAAGCAGATAATGGTGATTTAACTGTTTATCCTAACCCGGTTGCAACCGGAGATAAAATCTTCATTAAAGCTAAAAATGGTAAAAACCTGAAGGTTTCTATTTCTGATATGTCAGGAAGATTGATCGCAAGTCCATCTGCAACTGAAGAAGGGAATGGAGTTTTCAAAGTAGAGCAACAGTTAGAAAAAGGAGTATATATGATTCAGGTTTCTAACGGAAAAGATTCTAAAACTTCTAAATTGATCATCAAATAAATTGATCAAAGTTTAAAATAAATATAAATGTCTCCATTTTAATGGAGGCATTTTTTATTTAATTCTAATGTATTTTGTGATGAAAAATAAAAGCTTCCGGAAATTCCGAAAGCTTTAAAAGGTTTTTTCTTATAAAATAGTAGTTTATTTTTTTACGAATTTAAATTGATGAGTTTGGAAATTCCTAGTATTTATTTTTAATATATAACCACCTGGAATAAGTTGTGAGACATCAATTTTTGAATCAAACATTTCCGATTTTACAAGTCGTCCGTCAATATTATAAACTTGGATGGATAATCCGTCATCAATGCCGGAAATTCTAATGAAATCGGTCACAGGATTAGGGAAGATCTGAATTTTATTTTTAGAAAGATCTGAAGTTCCCAATGTTGTGGTCTGTACGTCACCCGTCATGGTAGAATTTGCTGTAGTAAGATTTCCGCCACATTGTCCGTTAGTAATTGCTGTATTTTCAACCCAGGTTCCTATGCTGTTTCCTGGGGGTATTGGCACGGAATTATTTCCTGTTGAGTTATAATAAAGCAAAGAGGGAGTGGTAAAGGTTCCGTTTCCTTCATCACCAAGAAACTCCCATCTTGTAAGAGCATTGTTCCATTGAATTTTAAATTCGCAGGTACCTAATCCACTACAATCTTGCCCGCCATCAATAGGAGTGGTCATATAAATATTCTTACTAAAGGCATCTACTCCTGTTTTGTTAAAGACATAAGTATTAGGAGGGCTATCAAACAGATTAGGGCATCCATTAAACGTTATAGTCTGTGCAAAAGCTGTGCTTCCTGCTATCAGACATAATAAGTAAAGAATTTTCATAGCTCTTAGTTTTGTGATGGAAAGACTCCTGCTAATGCAATGATGCATTTTAGGGTAATAAAAGGAGGTCTGTTTTCATGAGGCTGGTTTCCTCCTGTGTTTCCTACCATTGTACTTTTCATCGTAGTATTGGCGGCTGTATCAGAATATTCTTTATCAAGAATTTTGGTATCTGCCGGAAGATTATTTGTGGGTGAATTTTGATTTCCTTCCGCGGTTACAGCATTTACAGTATGATTGTGAGCTGGCATTTGTGTTATCAATAATGTAACACTTTCTGTTCCGCCGGTTTCTCCCATGGTATACGTTGTAGGCCCTCCCGGAGCCTGTCCGTTATGAACAAGTACTCTTCCCCTCATATCAGGTAAAGCAAATGTGGTGGTTCCATTTCCTCCATAGGTAGTTCCTAACAATGAAAAAAGTGCTTGATTTTGAGCGATAGACAGGATCTGCCCATTACATTCTGCCCAGTACTTTGGAGCAAAATTATAAGGTACAAAGGCTATTTGCCCTAAAAATGGTTCTGATGCCTGAGCTTTTAAGGCAGGGGCAAATGCACCGCAGATCAGCAGTGTACATGCAAAAAATAAATTTTTCATGATGACAAGGTTTTAAGTAATATAAAATTAGAAAATATTTCACATATAATGAATTATAAAAACAAAAACCTTTCATTAATTTAATGAAAGGTAGATTTCATTAATTAAATATTAATATTTTATAGATTTTTTCTCTAATGTTTAAATTGCTAATAGCCCATACACATGATAATTAATTTTTCAAATTATCCTTAAAATCTTCAATCCTAAAATCTGTCAGAGCATTTCCTTTTTCAATTTTCTCTTTGGAATACAACCTGAAATCATTTTCTGTTTTTTCTAAAAGATAATCGTAAGGCCCTATATGAGAAATTAATTTTACCAGGACCGGGGAAATTTCAAGACATATAAACAGTCCCATAATAAAAGCTGCTGCCAGTCCTATAATAGCTGAATTTTTGCCCAGTTCATCCAATGCCTGAAGCCTTGCCGCAAACCCGTTAAATTTATCTTCAAAAGTCTCTGTAGATTTTCTTTCGGTTTCCAGATTCGTATATACTTTGGAAATTTCTTTATCCAGATATTCCAGTCTTGGAGAAGCTTGTTTTTGATAGTTCTCAAGATCTTGTCTGCGTTGCTCTTTCAATTCCTTTTTACGCTTTGCATTCGGTCCGTAGCCTTCTTTTCCACTGGTTAGACCTGATTGTTTTCCCAGAATTTCTTTTTCAAGTTCTACTGAAGCTGAATCATAGGCTTTCTGATACTGTGCTATCTTTTCTGAAATTTGTTGTTTTTCTGTTTCAAAAGGCCCGCTCTGTTGAAGAATTCTTCCGTTCATTTCTCCCTGAAGCTGTTTTTTATTTCTTTGAATGATTGTATTCAACTGTTTGTTTACCTCTTTCTCAAAAATTTTAAGCTCTAATGGTTTCGAAATAATAATTCCTAAAAATGTGGCAAGGATAAGACGGGGAATGGCCATCAGAATCTGATTCCACCAGGTACCTGTTTTTTTAATGGAAGAAACGATATAACGGTCAAGATTAAAGATCATCAGCCCCCAAAGAATTCCAAATCCAATGGCAGCCCAGATATTATCGAATACGGTATACATGGCATAGCCTGCAGATAAAGTAGCAAATACTGCCGTGAAAAGCACGATACCTCCAATCCCCGAAAATTTATTCCACTCACTCGGGGTCTTTCTTAAGATATGGATGTTCCCGCCGGAGCATACCATCAGGAACTTTTGGAACCAGTTTATTTTATGAGTCCCTTGATTTATAGTTTGTTGGTTTGTTTTCATAACTGAAAATTTATACAAAGGTAGTACTAAAAATCATACCAATGTAAAAGATAGTATTATGTTTTACCAAGTAATTATGTGTGTTTTCGTAAGATATTGTTTTTTAAACGTTTAAAATAGAAGTTTGAAAAATTATTTCAGTCTATCCGGATTCTGCTTCAGAAAGCTTTCCCATCCGGAATATGATTTGGTATCTGCTATGGTTCCGGAATTGAAATGATGGCATACAGCAACGGCAAGTCCGTCGGAGGCATCCAGATATTTGGTAGGGAACTCCTTTAAATTAAGAAGATTCTGAAGCATACCCGCTACCTGTTCTTTACTGGCATTTCCGTTTCCGGTGATGGCCATTTTGATTTTTTTCGGAGAATATTCTGTGATCGGGATATTTCTGTAAAGGCTGGCAGCCATGGCTACTCCCTGTGCACGGCCAAGTTTAAGCATACTCTGTACATTTTTTCCAAAGAAAGGAGCTTCAAGAGCTACTTCATCAGGATGAAACTCGTCGATAAGAGACAGCGTTCTTTCAAAAATATATTTGAGCTTGGTTTCGTGATTAGGGTATTTTTTTAAGATGAGTTCATGAATAGAAACCATCTCCATTTTTCCTTTTTTTACGGAGATAATACCAAATCCCATGACAGTTGTTCCGGGGTCAATACCTAAAATTATTTTCTCTGAAATCATTGCCCAAAGATAGAACTTTCTAAGTTTTTTAAGAGTGAAAAAGTATTGGAAATGACTTTCATTTATATTTAAAACTTTAGTACCTTTAAACAAAAATGACTATGAAAAATGTATTTAATGTACTCGTTGTTCCTGTTTTTCTGTTCTGTAGTTTTCAGAAAGAGAATGGATTAACTCAGAAAAGGCAGTCACTTTCAGAAACTACGCTAAAAAAAAGTGACCGAATTATTTATTTGTTTTTCAAGGCAGATAAAGATCAGTCAGGAAATGCAAAAATTACCCTCCAAAGCAGTAAAGTTACGGATGGCAGATTGAAGCAGATCTCATCTTTTGAAAGAAATGAAGCTCATCAGGGAGACTTTATTATCACGCTGACGCAGTCTGACGGAAAAGAAGTTGCCAGACAGCTTGTGAAAGATCCTTTTAATCCTGAATTGGAAGTGTACGAAAAAGAAGGAATTTCCAGACATAAAGCATCCCTTCAGAGCACAGAGTTCAGTGCCCGTTTTTCCTATTCTGAAAATGTTCAGACTGTAAAGGTTGAAAAGGCAACTGATGATGGAGCACAACTATTATTCACAAAAAAACTATAGCTATGAAAAAAGTTTTATTACCCCTTTTGATTGGAAGCAGCTGTTTTGCCCAGACATTTGATACGGTTCCGCTTTTACAGAACGGAGACAATAGTAAAAGGATTATTATTGCTGTTTTAGGAGACGGATTTACCGCCGCACAGCAAGCTGCTTTTACAACTTCAGCTCAGAATACCGTTAATTATCTTTTTACCAAAAGCCCTTATACAGAATATAAAAATTACTTTAATGCTTATGCTGTAAAAGTAATTTCTACAGAATCGGGAGTGAAGCACCCCGGGACAGCAACAGATGTTACTGAACCAGTAATCCCTGTTTCCAATCCTAATAATTACCTGGGCTCCACTTTCGATGTAGGAGTTCACAGATGTATATACAGTAACACAACTAATAAGGTGGGGCAGGTGTTGGCAGCCAATATCCCTGATTATGATATTACCTATGTATTGGGCAATTCTACAGAATATGGAGGTTGTGGAGGAACTTATGCCTTTGCCTCATTAAATGGTTCCTCGAATGAAATTGTGGTGCATGAGCTGGGACATTCCTTTGGAAAGTTAGCTGATGAATATTGGTTTTCAGGTTCACTGGAATCTGCCAATAAAACCCAAAACTCTAATCCTGCAACTATCAAATGGAAAAATTGGGTAGGATTAAATGGAGTAGGAGTATATGCCCATGCTGAAAGTCCTAGTTGGTTCCGCCCGCATCAGAGTTGTGAGATGAGGTATCTTAACCAACAGTTCTGCTCAGTATGTAAAGAGGCAATTATTGAAAAAATTCATGGTTTAGTGTCTCCTATAGATTCCTATACACCAGCAAACAACACTACAGTAGATGCTACGTCTAATGTCACTTTTACAGCTAATGAAATTCTTCCCAATCCTAATACGTTAGTCAATACCTGGAGCTTAAATGGGACAACACTTGGATCAACAGGAAGTAGTGTTACCATTACTCCTGCGCAACTGAATAATGGAAATAATACACTAACATTGTCTGTAGTAGATGATAATCCGCTTTTAAAAGTTGATAACCACAGTACTCTGCATGTTACTACTGTTTCCTGGACTCTAAGTAAATCTACCCTTAAACTTTCAGAAGTAAAAGCTGAAGAAAGACGCTTCAGTGTTTACCCGAATCCTACAGAAGGAGAATTTTATATTAAAGGGAAACAGGATTTTTCAAAAGATGTAAAAGTAGAGATCTATGATACTTCAGGAAAACTGATTCCTTCAAGATTTGAATTCAAAGATGCCGGACTCAGAATTGATATTAAAAACTATCCGTCAGGCACCTATCTGCTGAATGTAAAAGAAAACAAAAACCTGATTCTTTCTCAGAAGATCATCAAAGAATAAATTTGAACTCAACCGGCTCTAGCAGCCGGTTTTATTTTTCCAGCTTTTTATCTGCTATAGGTACCCATTGTCCATCGTGGCGAAGAAGCATTATTTTATCAACTAAGAATTTAGTTTTGTATTGCTTCGTTTCATATTTTTCCCAGGCTTTAAGATAATTTTCCCAGGTCAGATCTCTGAATCCTACAGTCACATGAGGACTAAAAGAATACTGTGCAAAATTAAAGTACTCTTTTACTCTATGATAAAGCTCAGTTAAATGAATATTTTCTTTTGGCTGAATATAAAGTACAGGGTTTTTAGGATTAGGAAAGCTTCCAAAGCCATCCAGCTCTACTTCAAAAGGTGTAATTTCCGTATTGATCTTCTGAAAAGCAATATGAATATCATCCTCCAGTTCAATTTCTCTTGAAAAGGGAGGAAATAGTGTAATATGGGCTTCATTTTTCAAAGCCTTGGAATTGGCAAAATGAATAGCCAGATCTCTTTTAAAGACTTTTATTTCTTCAATAATCTCCTGAGAAGGGTAAATGGCTATGAAGTACATTTTTTTCATAAGGCAAATTAAAAGTTTTTATATTAAATTTTAATACATAAGAAAATTATGCATATGTTTGCAATGCATAAATCATTCTATGAAAAAGAATAGTCTTTATAAAGGTACCCTGCAGAATATTATTTTGAAGCTTCTTTCAAAAGAAATTAAAATGTACGGGTATCAGATTACTCAAAGGGCAAAAGAGCTTACAGAAGGTGAGCTTGAAATGACGGAAGGAGCACTTTATCCATTACTGCATAAACTGGAGAGCGACGGAATGATTATTTCTGAAATTCAGAAGATCAACGGAAGAGACCGTAAATATTATCTGCTGACTGAAAAAGGAAAAAAACAACAGGCAGAAAAAGAGACTGAGATGAAAAGTTACTTGTTAAATCTACAGGCGATATTCAATATATGATAACCGAAGTACAGGAAAATAAAATTACGGATTATCTGATAGCCCAACAGCTCTCACTAGATATTCTGGTAGAAATCAGAGATCATATGATCAGTCAGGTTTCAGATCTTCAGCATAATGAAAATATCAGTTTCGAGGACGCTTTCTTAAAAATAAAAGAATCCTGGAACGGAGAATTTAAGTTGGTTAATTATCTGCTATTCTATCCAACGGCAATTCCTTTGATTGCCAAAAAGATTATACAGGAAAAATATGCCGGACTTTTCAGAAAATCTTTAATGATAGGACTGTTGGCTTTAGGAATTAATTTATTGTTGATTTTTATAACAAAAAATCAGGAAGATTATAATCTGTTTTTCAAACTGCTTAACGGATCTTTTTTATTGGGTTCAGTATTGATATTGGTTTGTAATTATAAGATATGGAAATATCTGAGAGCAGATTTCAAATACAAAGGAAAAAGCCTTTATACAATGTATCAGCAGAATATAGGATTATTGGTAGTTTGCTTTTCTTCAATGATGCAGGTTACCATGAAAAACGGAAATTATGCTTATCAGTTTTTCAGAGAGCACCATCATTCTGAAGTTTTTCTGACCTTAGTTACCTTGATTCTTCCTTTTATACTGCAGACGGCTCTGGTGTTTGCTGCACTCAATTTTATAGAGCACAAAAAGAATTTGGTGAAAATGCAGGAGTTCCTTAAGCCTGTATAAACAATGTACTATTCAATTAACGTTGTGATCTGAGCTGTGTAAGGGTATTTTCAAGATGATCTGTAATCTTTTTTACTTCAATATGAGGTCTGAAGATTACTCCTTTTCCTTTTTCTTCATCGGCAATATTAGACAAGATGATCACGGAAGTTTTGGTGTCCGGATAATAGATGTTTAATGAAGGAGAACCTTTTATATAACCGCTATGGAAATAAGAGTTGGGCTGGCCAATGTTAAGCATGATGCCGTAAGCATAACCCATCTTTCCAAAGATTGCATGACGCCTTTCTGCGCTTTTTGCCATAAATAGTTTTAAGGTTTCAGGCTTTAAAATTTTTCCGCCGTACAAAGCGTTGTTCCATGAATGAAGATCCTGAATGGTAGATAATATCCCTCCAGCAGGAGTTCCGATTTCCTGCCCGCCTAATCTTTTAGGCATATTGGGAACTTCCTGAAATTTAACAGGCGTACCAAGATAGGCACTGGCAAAATTATTTCCCTTAAAAGTATCTCCTGTTGAAGAATGTTTCATTCCCGCTTTTTTAAAGAGTTCCTGAACATTTTCAGCATATGACTTTCCGGAAACTTTTTCCACAATCTTTCCAAGAGTATTGAATCCGTCGTTGGAGTAGAAAAAGTCGGAACCGCTCCTGAACATCAGCTTTCCTCCCACCATATTCAAACCTGAAGTATGGTTTAGCAGCTGATGAATTGTTATATTTTCATATTCTTTAACCTGAAACTCCTTCAGGTATTTTGAAACTTTATCTGTTACATTCAGCTTTCCTTGCTCCATCTGAAGTAGGATCATAACCGCTGTGAATTGCTTGCTCACAGATCCTATGGCAAAAATGGTATTGCTGTCAATTTTGGTTTTTCTCTTAAAGTCAGAAAAACCGTTTTCTCTTCTGTAAAGAGGAATGGTGTCTTTAAAAACGGCAATGCTTCCATTGAAATGATACTTCTTGAAAGTAGAATCAATCTGTTGTTCTAAAAGTGTTTTCTGAAAAGCGGCAATGGTAGAATCAACAATTGCTTTTTTATCAACGGGAGAGGCTTTGGGTGCTTCAGTAGTTGTACAGGAAAATAAAAAGCAGAATAGGGCCAGGAATGCTAAATTTTTGATCACAGGTGTTGTATTTTTTAATAATGATTATTACTCTTAAAGATACTAAAATATTCAAGAGCATTAAGGGAAGCAAATTGCGTGCTAGGACGGGCTTTTAATCAAATTAATATGGATGTAATGGTTCTTTAGCAGGCATTTTATACATTTGATATAGAAAATGCATCACAAAGTATGAATGAACACTTGAAAAATGATTCAGCAAACATCGGATATCTGCTGAATATCATTAAAGAACAGGGAACGGATTACCTGAACTCTATTGAAGAAAGATTAACCTCAGTAATCAATAATACGGTATCGGAAAAACAGGAACTTCCGGAATCAGGATTCGGGACAGAAGAAGTTTTAAGGATTTTTAATGAAAAATTTGAACCGATCATGGTGGGATCCGGGGGACCGAGATATTGGGGATTTGTGACGGGAGGGGCTACTCCGGCATCTGTAGCTGGTGACTGGCTGGCTACGGTTTATGATCAGAATCCCCAGTCTGTATCAGAGCAGGGAGATGCTTCCGCAAAAATAGAGATGGAAACCATACAGCTTTTACTGAAACTTCTTCAGCTTCCGGAAAGCTTTCTGGGAGGTTTTGTATCGGGAGCAACGATGTCTAATTTTACCTGTTTGGCTGTGGGGCGTCAATGGCTGGGGAAAGAGCAGGGAAGAGATATTGCGAAGGAAGGTGTATCCGGAACGGTAAAGATATTGACAGCCACACCTCACTCGTCTTCTATAAAATCATTGTCACTCCTGGGTCTTGGCAGCAGTAATATCATTAAGATTAAAACGGAAGAAGGAAACCGGGAAGCCATTCATATCAAGGATCTGGAAGAAAATATCCTGAAGCTTGACGGTGAACCATTTATTCTGATTTCAAGTGGAGGAACAGTAAATACAGTGGATTTTGATGATTTTAAAGCGATCAGCAGATTAAAAGAAAAATATAATTTCTGGTGGCACATCGATGCTGCTTTTGGTGGTTTTGCAGCTTGTTCGGAAACCCATCAAAATCTTGTGGAAGGCTGGGAATATGCAGACAGTATCACGGTGGATTGCCACAAATGGCTGAACGTACCTTATGAAAGTGCCGTGTTTCTTATTAAAGATCAATATAAAATTTTACAGGTAGAAACCTTTCAAAACTCAAATGCTCCTTATCTGGGAGATCCATTGGAGAATTTCAGCTATTTAAATTTTCTTCCGGAAAACTCAAGAAGATTAAAGGCGCTTCCTGCATGGTTCTCTCTTATGGCTTATGGTAAAAAGGGATATCAGGAGATTGTAGATAAGAATATAGGATGGGCAAAACAGTTGGGACAGCTGATTGAAAACAGCGATAATTTTAAACTGCTGGCTCCGGTAAGATTAAATACGGTTTGTTTTACATTGAAAGAGGATGCAAAGCAGGATGAGGTAGGGAGATTTCTTGAAAAGCTAAATGATACAGGAAAGGTTTTTATGACACCTACTTTTTATAATCAGCATAAAGGAATAAGAGCTGCCTTTGTAAACTGGATGACCAGTGAAAAAGATATCAGGCAGGTATTTGATCTCATGAATGAAATCATTACTGAAATAAAATAATATATTGAAAAGCCTGTGGATTACTATTCACAGGCTTATTTTAACAGCAGGTCACAAAACCAGAAAACATATTCCCCATCTTCTTCTTCAGGAGCTGTTTTAGGTTTTGGGTAAGTTTTTTTGACTGTTTCTCCAATTTCAAAGTTAACCGGATTTTTGAAAATGGGTCCATCGAAAGTAAAGGTATGAAACTCTCCGTTTTCTCCGCATGGATCTACATTTTCAGGAAGATCATCTATAAATTTCTGATCAATAATTCTTCCTGCAAAGCTTTTGTCCAGATAAGATCCGTTGACGCAGGTTACAATGGTTTTAAAACCAAGCTCTAGAAATTCATAGATGAGGTTGGATGTATTTTGTTTCCACAGGGGGAATACAGCCTTCATACCAATCGCATTTAATTGGTTTTCCCTGTATTTTCGCAGATCTTCCAGAAAAATATCACCGAAAACGGAATAAGTAATACCCTGCGCCTGAATTCCGGCCATCGTTGTGCTCATGATTTGCTGATATTCTTCCATTGATGGTTCTTTAGGAAGCTCCATTTTAATCAAGGGAATTTCGATACTTTCAGCTTGTTTTTCTAAAAGAGAAACGTGTACACCATGCATGGAAATCCTTTGGAATTCTTCATTAATACTTGTAAGAAGTGTAGAAACTTCATATTGATCTTCCTGTAGTATTTTGTAAAGAGCAAGCGCAGAATCTTTTCCGCTGCTCCAGTTGAATAAAGCTTTTGGTTTCATTTTGAAAATAAAAATCTCCCAAAAATAAGGAGATTTTGTGGCTTAATAATTTTTGTTTTGAATTTCTTTAATTGGAACAAATCCACCATTGAAGTAATCAATCTTCATTTCAAAAGGATAGGCCGGATTGGTCATGATCAGGACACCAATTGCACCAAAGAATGCGGCTCCGGTCAGCATCATGCTTCCCGCATTGGGATTTGACCTTATTTTTCCAATGAAATAGTAATCATTATCTCTTTTTACTGCCTTGGTAAAAAGATTTTCTATGGAAAGGTAGATATATGGATCTCCTTTATACACAATAGCATAAATGTTGTCTTTTTTAATTTCTTTTTCTTTGCCGTCTGCCACTTCATAAATTCTTACAATTTTTGGTGCATTACCGTAGAATTTGACATTTGTGATTTCTTGGTCCGGCTGTTGATTTTTTAAAGAATTATAATTTTTATATACTCCGTCTTTCAGCTGAGGTGAATTGTAAAAACTGATTAACTGCTTGGCTGTATTATCAAAGTTATTTATTTGTTCAAACGTATAATTATTGTTCGTTTCAGGCTTTTTAGACGCGTTTTTACTGATGAAATCTACGAGCATTTCGCTTCCTTTTTCAAGGGTTTTTGTGGTAACATCAGTTGCTTTGACATCAATTACGGTATCGGTCTGATCCATCAAAGAGTAAGTCCCATCATTATTTTTTGAAAACAGAAATCCCTGAAAATAGCAGTAGCCATGTTCACTGAGTTTAGCAGTAACCTCTGCAAAGTACAATTGCTTCAGGTACAGAACCATTGTTCCGTCTTCGGTATTATCTCCATTGATGCTGTTCAGGATACTTTGAAATTGACTTGATATACTGGAGGTGGGAACCACTTTAGCTTTGGCATTCAACATTCCCTGCTGTACAATTCCTAAAGAAGTGGTGTCTTCTCTTTTATCAATAAGTTTTATCGTTTTATAATAACTTTTCTCTATTTTGTGGCTGGGAAGGCTGATGGTAAATGGTTCGGTACGTTTCTGGCCCCATAAAGAAGATGTAAGACACATGAAGACTAAGAAAAGGATTTTCTCAAAATTTATTTTCACAGCTATATTTTTCATTGTTAATTAGTTTTAAAATTAAAAATACAAAAAAACCTCAAAGAATTTCTTTGAGGTTTTGTTTATAAAAAATGTCTGTCAAATGATGGGCTTACATGTTTCTTCTGTATTTACCGCCCACTTCGAATAGAGCATTGGTAATTTGTCCTAAAGAACAGTATTTTACAGCATCCATCATCACTTCAAATAAGTTTTGCTGGTTGATGGCAGCATGCTGAAGTTGTTTCAGAGCCTCTTCAGATCTGCTGTCATTCGCTTGCTGGAAGTTGTGCAGAGATTCAATCTGTGATTGTTTTTCTTCTTCAGTAGAACGGATAACTTCTCCTGGTAAAACGGTTGGTGAACCATCTTTTCCTAAGAACGTGTTTACTCCAATGATTGGATATTCACCCGTGTGCTTCAACCACTCGTAATGCATAGACTCTTCCTGGATTTTTGAACGCTGGTACATTGTTTCCATCGCTCCAAGAACACCACCTCTTTCAGTGATTCTGTCAAATTCCGTATATACAGCTTCTTCCACAAGATCCGTTAATTCTTCAATGATGAATGATCCCTGAAGCGGATTTTCGTTTTTAGCCAGTCCTAATTCTTTATTGATGATCAGCTGAATTGCCATTGCTCTTCTTACAGATTGCTCAGTAGGAGTTGTAATCGCCTCATCATAAGCATTGGTGTGAAGTGAATTACAGTTATCATAGATCGCATAAAGTGCCTGAAGAGTTGTTCTGATGTCATTGAAATCAATTTCCTGAGCATGCAGAGAGCGGCCTGAAGTCTGAATGTGGTATTTCAGCATCTGGCTTCTTTCGTCAGCACCGTATTTTAATTTCATAGCTTTTGCCCAGATTCTTCTTGCTACACGCCCGATTACTGAATACTCAGGGTCGATACCGTTGGAGAAGAAGAAAGATAAGTTTGGTGCAAAATCATTGATATCCATTCCACGGCTTAAGTAATATTCCACATAAGTGAAACCGTTGGCCAGTGTGAATGCTAATTGGGAAACAGGATTTGCTCCTGCTTCAGCAATGTGATAGCCTGAAATGGAAACAGAATAGAAGTTTCTTACCTTTTCTCTGATAAAATACTCCTGAACGTCACCCATTAGTCTAAGGGCAAATTCTGTAGAGAAGATACACGTATTCTGAGCCTGGTCTTCTTTTAAGATGTCAGCCTGAACAGTACCACGAACGGTAGCAATCGTTTTAGCTTTAATTTCTGCGTATACGTCTGCAGGAATTACTTCATCACCTGTTAATCCTAAAAGCTGTAATCCTAAACCATTATTGGATGGAGGAAGTTCACCTTTGTATTTTGGTCTTTCTAAACCTTTGTCGTCAAATTTCTCCTTAAGCTTAGCTTCTACTTTAGCTTCTAAACCGTTTTCTTTGATATATTTTTCAACATTCTGATCGATGGCCGCATTCATAAAGAAAGCCAATAGCATTGGTGCAGGACCGTTGATTGTCATTGAAACCGAAGTCAGTGCATTAACCAGATCAAATCCGGAATACAATTTTTTAGCATCATCCAGGGTTGCAATAGAAACCCCTGCATTTCCGATTTTACCGTAAATGTCTGGTGGTAAAGCAGGATCCTGGCCATATAATGTTACAGAGTCAAAAGCTGTAGATAAACGTTTTGCCGGCATTTCTGCAGAAACATAATGGAATCTTCTGTTGGTTCTTTCAGGCCCTCCTTCCCCGGCAAACATCCTTGTCGGATCTTCTCCGGTTCTTTTAAACGGATAAATTCCGGCTGTATAAGGAAAGCTTCCCGGAAGGTTTTCCTGTCCTTTCCATTTGATCAGATCACCCCAGTCATTGTATTTTGGTAATGAAATTTTTGGAATTCTCAAATGAGATAAAGATTCTGTTGACGTTTCCACTTTAATCTCTTTTCCTCTTACAAAATAAGAGTAAAATTCTGCCTGAAAAGCTTTTTTCGTATCATCCCAGGTCTTCAGGAAGTCGATATTTTCCTGTTGAAGATGTTTTTCTGCCTTTTGATATTCGGCATCTAAGACCTCATTGGAAATTATATTTTTTACTCCTTCAATATGATACATTGTTCTGGCCAGTTCAGCCTGTTTTTCAATATTGATGTCATATTGTTTGTTGTTTTCAACGATTTCAGAAAGGTAACGAACTCTTTTCGGAGGAATAATGGTTACTTCTTCTGTGATTTCCTGTTCTACAAATGCATTTAGTTTTAAATCAACAAATTTTTCATTTACCTTTGAAACCAGTCTGTTGTATAATTCTGTTGTTCCGTGGTCATTAAACTGAGACGCTTTTGTAGCATATACAGGCATGTCCTCCAGCGGGCTTTCCCATAAAAGATGGTTTCTCTGGAACTGTTTTCTCACTGCCTGAAGAGCATCAAGAGCACCTCTTTTGTCAGATTTGTTTAATGCTACAAGATCCGCATAATCTAACATGTCAATTTTTTCCAGCTGCGTAGATGCTCCATATTCAGGAGTCATTACATACATAGAAACATCGGCAAAATCTGACACTTCTGAACCAGACTGTCCGATCCCTGAAGTTTCCAGGATGATGACATCAGGATGAGCCAGCTTCAGTACATTCAATGCAGAATGAATGAATGGAGAAACGGAAACGTTATTTTCTCTGGTTGCCATAGAACGCATGTAGACTCTAGGATCATTGATCGCGTTCATACGTATTCTGTCTCCTAATAAAGCACCTCCGGTTTTCTTTTTTGAAGGGTCAATAGAGATAATAGCAATTTTTTTATCAGTGTTTGAACGTAAGAAACGTCTTACCAATTCATCTGTTAAAGAAGATTTACCAGCTCCTCCGGTACCTGTAATACCGATAATTGGAATGGTTAAATCCTTAGACTTTTCATCAATTGCTTTTACAAGCTCAGGTTTTTCTTCTGAGAAGTTTTCAACAGCAGAGATAATACTGGCAATGCTTGTTGAGTTTTCAAAGCTGATGGCATCCAGATCTTTTGCAGTTACATCTTTTCCTGTAGCAAAATCTGATCTGTGTACAAGATCATCAATCATTCCCTGAAGCCCAAGTTCTCGGCCGTCATCCGGAGAATAAATTCTGTCAATTCCATAAGACATCAGATCTTTGATCTCTTCCGGAAGGATTACACCACCGCCACCGCCAAAAATTTTGATCTGTGGTGAGTTTTTTTCTCTCAACAGGTCATAGATATATTTGAAATATTCTGTGTGACCTCCCTGATATGAAGTTAATGCAATAGCATTGGCATCTTCCTGGATTGCTGTATTTACAACTTCCTCTGCTGATTTATCGTGTCCTAAATGGATCACTTCGCATCCTGTTCCCTGAATAACACGACGCATAATATTGATCGCAGCATCATGCCCGTCAAATAATGAGGCAGCAGTTACGATTCTTACCTTGTTGGTTGGAGTATATTTTTGGGTTTCCATAAAAATTCTAGAAAGTTTCTAAGTTTTCAAATATAACAATAAAAAAAGAACCATGTGTTTGATTTTATTCTTTTGACTGTCAATGGGTTGGTTGTGTTTATTTAATTATATGTCCCCTTTTTGAGCCGGATACTTTGAAAGTTGGGAAACCACAGAGTTAAAACAAGTTGCAGCCTCTTCATTTTCAAAGGCACTCATCTTTATATTCTCAAATTAAATTCTCTACTTTTGCAGAATATTTTTACAGCCATGCAAAAAGCTTTGATGTACTTCGGATTGGGAACGGTAATAAGCTTCCTGATTAACTATTTCTTTTTAAGTTCACAGAATATCGGACTTGATCTTTATTATGCCATTGCCTTTGGTTCTGCCTGGGGGCTAGCCTATTATCTGGATACTCCCAATTTTTCACTGCCTAAGAAATTAGGATTGTCATTTGTAGGGATGGGAATTCTTGTTCTGGCAGGAACTTTAATTTTTAAACTTGAATTGGCGATTCCGTCTATTCTGAAGTTTTCAACCGTTTTCGTTGCATATTATTTATTTGCAAGCTTCAGAGGAAATAAATCTCTTCGTAACTAGTGCATCATTATAAAGCTGGTGTACATTAGCAGAAGCCCCATACATAGGATTCCGATAAAATTAATCATGAATAAAAATATTCCTTTAAAAATGCTTATCGTTCGGGTGCTTTCATAGACTCTGTGATGAGCCGCAAAAAAATAAACGAACATATAAAGAACAGTTGCGGTATAAATCAATAGATACAAAAAAGTTAAAAGGCTGGAGTCAGGAAGGAGATCGGTAATTTTATCAAAAACGATTAAGATAAGTGTTCCTAATAATAAGAAGGAAAAATAATGGAGGGTAAAAATTCCATGATCGAAATACCACCATTTCTTTTTATTATGAAAAACCCAAAGAAAGAAAGCAAAAACCGGAAGATAGATGAATAGTGCTTTAGGAAGGGTATGTATCATTGTTTCCTTGAACTTTTCAAAAATCTGATCCTTGTTATAGCCTTGCTCCTGCATATGGAATATCTTCTTGGCAAATGGTTTCAAAAAGCTGTAAACGGCTTGGTTATTCTTGTCTTTAGATTGAAGAGAATCATATTGTTTCATACTTCGGGCGCTTAGCACGCTAAGTTTTCCATCTTTAGTTTCTCCTAAAGCATCGGTCTCAATGCCATTTCCGTTCACTTCGGTTACTTTAACATCTTTGTCTCCTTTTGAGTTAAATTTCTTTTTTAATTGGTCTTTGGAAAGGTTTTGCTTCAAGCTGTCTGTAAACTTTACAGTGTTCTCATTTTTTTCTTTTTCTTTTTCAATTTTTCTGGCATTGTGTTCTTTTTTATGATGTTCCACTGCTTCCTCTTCTGATCCGGGGAAAAGGGAAGGAAGAAAGAATGTAATAAAGCTTATAAAAATATAGAGCTTCACGGGGGCAACATACAATTGTCTTTTCCCTGCCAGATATTCTTTGGTAAGTTTTCCTGGGCGGGTTAATAAGTATTTGATTGTTTTCCAGAATTCGCCATCATAGTGGGTGAAATCCTCAATGAAATGAGTGAAAAGAAAATGAAACGGCTGCTTAGGTTCTGTATTTTCCTGTCCGCAGTGTGGGCAAAACCTTTCATTAACCTGATGTCCGCAGTTCAGGCAGGTTTTATCATCTCTTAGTTTTCCGTGGCTCATGAATTATGGAATATGATTAACACAAATATAATTATTTCAATGAAACTGTAATTATATTAATATGTTTTACGGAAATTTTTAAAGTAAATTTAATAAAAGAAAGAGTTGAGGGAATGAACTCTTTGCTGTATCACCTGTGTTTTTAGAATCTTCTAAGCGTTTTTTTTCATCGCCACAACAATTTACAAGATGCATGCCAAAATTATAAAAGTGTTAAAATCTATTGATATAGGGATCTATAGACCGGATTCTATAGATAAAATAAAATATGTTTTTGGGTTACAAAAATAATTTGTACCTTTGCACACCCTTTTAGGGGTAAATTATGTTTAATCTTTAACTAAAACGTGTGAATACATTAAGTTACAAAACTGTTTCAGCGAACAAAGCTACTGCGAATAAAGAATGGGTTGTGGTAGACGCTGAAGGACAGCCGTTAGGTAGATTAGCTTCTACGGTTGCAAAGATTTTGAGAGGTAAGCACAAAACGAACTTTACACCTCACGTAGATTGTGGTGATAACGTGATCGTTTTGAATGCTGGGAAAATTACACTTTCCGGAAACAAGTGGGCTGATAAGACTTACATCTGGCATACAGGATATCCTGGTGGACAGAAGTCTATGACTGCGGCTGAACTTCAAAAGAAAGATTCTTTAAAGGTATTAGAGAAGTCTGTAAAAGGTATGTTACCTAAAAACAGACTAGGAGCTGCTATCCTTAAGAACCTTTATTTATATGAAGGAACTGAGCACAAACATGAAGCTCAACAGCCTAAAACAATTAATGTTAACGAATTTAAATAATTAATTATGTCTATAGTTCACAAAATCGGAAGAAGAAAAACTTCTGTAGCAAGAGTTTATGTAAGACCAGGTTCTGGAAACATTACAGTAAACGGTAAAGACGCTAAAGAATATTTCTCTACAGACGTGATGGTTTACAAATTAAACCAACCGTTTATCCTTTCTGAGACTGTTGGTCAGTATGACGTTACCGTAAACGTATTCGGTGGTGGAAATACAGGTCAGGCAGAAGCTATCAGATTAGGTATTTCAAGAGCTTTATGCGAAATCAACGCTGAATTCAGATTAGCATTGAAACCAGCTGGTTTACTTACAAGAGACGCAAGAATGGTGGAAAGAAAGAAGCCAGGTCAGAAAAAAGCAAGAAAGAGATTCCAATTCTCAAAACGTTAATTTTCAGACTTCAGATTCAAGATCTCAGATTTCAGAATTTTTTCGGTCTGTTGTCTTTTATCTAAAATCTATTTATCTAAACAAAAAAATTGCCCGTTACGTTTAGCATCCAAACGCTTCTCCCATCTAAAGAAGTTGTTGATTGTTTAAAAGACGGAAAGTAAACTAACAAAAACAGAAAACATGGCAAAAGCAAATGTAAAAGACCTTTTAGAGGCTGGCGTACACTTCGGTCACATGACTAGAAAGTGGAACCCAAATATGGCTCCATACATTTTTATGGAGAAAAACGGTATTCACATTGTAGACTTACATAAAACAGCAGTTAAATTAGATGAAGCTTGCAGCGCTTTAGAAAAATTAACTTCTGCAGGTAAAAAAGTTCTTTTCGTAGCTACTAAGAAGCAAGCGAAAGAAGTTGTTGCAAAACACGCTTCTGAACTTAATATGCCTTATATTACTGAAAGATGGCCAGGAGGTATGTTAACGAATTTCGTTACTATCAGAAAGGCTGTAAAGAAGATGAATGCTATCGACAAAATGAAAAAAGACGGTACGTTCGAAACTTTATCTAAAAAAGAAAGATTACAAGTTGACAGACAAAGAGCTAACTTAGAAAAGAACTTAGGTTCTATCTCTGACATGGTTCGTCTTCCTTCTGCAATCTTTGTTGTAGATATCTTGAGAGAACACATCGCTGTAACTGAAGCTAAGAAATTAGGTATTCCAGTTTTCGGTATTGTTGATACAAACTCTGACCCTAGAAAAGTTGACTTCGTTATCCCAGGAAACGATGATGCTTCTAAATCTATCGATATGATCTTGAGCATTGTTTCAGAATCTATCAAAGAAGGTCAGTCTCAAAGAAAAGCTGATAAAGAAAAATCTAAAGAAGAAGGAGAAGTAGTATCTGCTGATAAAGATGCTGACTTCGATGCAGAATAATTAAAGATTTTCTTTAATATAGGAAAAACGCTGGATTTCGGTCCAGCGTTTTTTTATTGTTTTATAATACTAAGGTTTCTTAGGACACACCGTAAATTCTGGGAAATCAGGATCTGTACTTGGGACAACTACTCCTATTCTGCATACACCGCTGCAGCACATTTCTCCCATTTCGAAATTACAGCCGTCTATACAGCTTCTGTATCCTCCTTTGATTGTTCTTAGCTCAGTTCTTGAAACTTTCTTTAAATTTTTCATGGTTTTTAGTTTAGTTTTTTTCCTACTCTATATGCTTTTCGGAATCCGCAATTATGTATTTCTAAATATATGGAATTATTTATAATGTGTTTGATTTTATGAAATAATATTTTGATTTTGTGATATTTAGTGGTAATGGAGCGATTTTTAGAGTTTCTACAACAATGTAATATTAGCTTAGCTGCCCGATATTTATCTTATTCTGATGGATTTAAAGAGAGTATTTACAGCTTGCTTAGTTTTTTTCATATCTTAGGTTAATTCTTTTTGAGATCACTCAATAAAACCACTTATGAAGACTCAATAATTCAGTTCAGTTTCATAATTAAATAATAGTACTTGATATGAATTAAAATAAAAACCCACAGAATCCTGCGGGTTATATATTAGTTTGAAAGCTTTATAGAATATGAGGTGGTGACAAACTTTGTAGACTGATAGGTTGAGTTACAAATAAGTCCGGATAATCTGTAGTTTTGATTTTTAGGAACCATTGTGTATCCTACTTTTCCAGAACCGATAGGAATTTTTTTGAAGAAATTATTCCCGCTTACCGTAAGTACCATATTGCATGGAGATAGGTTTTCTACTGAAATAGAGGTTCTGGGGTTTTTCGGATCATCATCGTTAAGAAGATCACTAAGAACAGCTGCAGTTTCCGGTTTATAGGTCTTTATAAGTTCGTTATATTCTCTTTCCGTATTGGCTCTGTTACCTGAATTACCGGTAGAGGAAGGGTAGGAGGTTCTTACCGGATAGCTGCCATAATTTACATTACAGCTGGCAAGGATCATTGAAATCCCGGTAAAAACTAATAGCTTTTTCATACTAGTTTACTTTTTGGTTTTTCTTTTTTTCGAAGACTTCTTTACTTCGGCTGTTTCCTTTTTGGAAGGCTTTGCTTCTTTTTCGGGGAGTCTAGGATTATCAATCGTTACAAATATACTTTTTTTAATGTCTTTCTGAGAGATGTATTTCATATCGCAGATATTACTGTTGAGCGTATATGAACCCTTATTGATCACAATAAAATTTTCTCCATGGGCTGGAACGGCAAGGTTGTAATAATCTTTTCCTTCAATCCTCAGTACGATATTACAGTCTGAATTATTTTTGAATAAGAGTATCGCTTCCTTGCGGGTAATATCTTCATTGAACATTGCATTCAGAAGTTTCACCGTTTTTTCTTTATGCTCAGCAGAGGTTTCAGTGATAAGTTTTTTAAACTCCTCAGCGTCATCTGAATGAGGGTTTCTCATGATGCTTTTAGGAATATCGGAAATGACAGGCCTTGCTTCCATAGGCTTGGCTGTGCGGGCTCCTTTTGTCCATTCAGCATTTTTTAAAGCGATAAGCTTAGGTTTCAGTACGCTTTTCTTCGGATCATCCGGATGGGTGTTCTTAATGTACTCTTCAATTTCTTTAATATCAATGCTTTTCAGAATGTCTTTATTTGCTTTTTTCTGAGCAGATATTAAGTTGGGGAACAGAAATGTGAAGAATAAAAAGAAAACAGTTAAAAGTTTTTTTTTCATCAATTGTTATTTTTATTTCATCAGCTTATCCGGAATTTAATGTAAGTAATTGTTTTTCCTTTCGCTGAGAAAAGTTCTTCATAATAGGTTTTGATATCTCTGAGGTGCTCAGTATTAGGGTCATATTCCGGTGCTCCGTAGATATCATGATGTGCACTAATGATTTCATAGCCAGCTCCCTGCAAATATCCCAGTGTATATCCATGTAAGAACTCTGAATCGGTTTTTAAATGAATAATACCGCCAGGTTTCAGAAACTTTTTGTAACGGTTTAAAAAATCAGGGTGAGTCAATCTGTGCTTTGTTCTTCTATATTTTATCTGTGGATCCGGGAATGTAATCCAGATTTCATCTACTTCATTTTCAGCAAAAAAATGATCCACAAGCTCGATCTGTGACCTAAGAAAAGCTACATTATTCATGTTGCTGTCTACTGCTTCTTTAGCACCAAACCAGAATCTTGCCCCTTTAATATCAATTCCGATAAAGTTTTTTTCAGGAAATGTTTTTGCAAGTCCTACAGAATATTCTCCTTTTCCACAACCTAATTCCAATACAATAGGGTTGTCATTTTTAAAGAAATTTTCTCTCCATTTTCCTTTAAGTTCAAAACCTTGTAAGGCATCTTCCCTTGTAGGTTGGATTACATTTGGTAATATTTTGTTTTCTGCAAATCTTGCTAATTTATTCTTGCCCATTGAGTTATAAAATGAGTGCAAAAATAGTGAAAATTTATGGAGAATCTCTGCCTTTTGATGGTAAAAGACAGAGAGATAATCTGTTTATGATTGTAGCTACTGGCTTCCTAAAGCCACCATAATAGGTCTTTCAATTGTTTTTTGTGAAGCATATTGAGCACCACAAACAAGGCTGGTGAAAAGATACTGGCCTTTTTCTATAACAATTGAACCTTCACCCTGAGCAGGTACAGCCAGTCTGTACTTGGTAGTACCTACACCTTCCATCCTTACAATGATATTACAGTCTGATTTATTTTGAATCAGAACAATGCATTCTTTAGAATTGGGGTCATTATCGAATAAAGAGTTGAGGATTTTTACAGTTTTATTTTTGTGCTCTATGGGAGATACCGCCATAAGCATATTGAATTCTTCTGCTTCTGCATTAGGAATTGCTGTATTGGCTGAAGCATTGACAACAAAAGTATTCTGAGCAGTGCTCGGAGTATAAACGGTGGTAGGTTGTTTTGCTGCTAATTCAGCCTTATATTTTGCAATCTGCTTTTGTTTGATAATAGCATTCATTTCATCAAAGGTGATCTTTGTAGAAGGTCTTCTCCTCAGCATGGCAAGCATTTCCTGCATGTCTTTTACTTTCTGATCGGCCGGATGTGCATTTTTGATGTATTCTTTCATCATGTCCATTACTCTTGGTTTCAGGACAGATCTCCGCGGATCATCAGGATGGGCATCTCTTAAGAAGGCATTAATTTCGTAGATATTCTTACTTTTCAGAATATTACTATAGTCTTTCCCCTTTTTTTGAGCAGACATAGTAAAGAAAAACATACAACAAAGAAGTAAAAGTACTTTTTTCATTAATTGATATTAAGTTTAAAATTGGGTGCTTTTCTCTTAATTTGCGTTTTTGGCTGTTAGTTTTTTATTTGGATAACGAAATACAGGTCTTTTTATTTTAAACACTTGTTTGTGAGATAAAATTAAACATATTTTTGAATATTGCGGAATGATATGTAATAAAAGTTGAATAATCTTCATTGGATGCAGTGTGGAAGGGGAATACCGAAGGATTCCTTTTTATTTCAAAAAAATAATCCATGTGAAAGACATGGATTATTTATATGTATTGGAATTATTTCTCTAGTTATTGCTTACAACCTCCTGAAGGTGTGAGCTTCTAAGTCTTTTCTGATAGATGGGCAGATATTTTTCAATAGGAATCTTTACGGCTTCAAAGTTTCCGGCCAATACATAAGCCTGAATGTTTTCAGAAGTATAAACGAATTGAAGGAAGTTATCAATTAAATTCTCAGGAATTTTAAATTTTGTAAAGTAATCTTTCCCCAGATAGTTTTTGATTTGTGCAACGGAACTGTTCATTCTTTCGTATGCCTGATAACGCTGTTTTTTCTTTCTCTCGCCGGAAAGAATATCATAGATACTTTCAAGGCTGAAGGTAAGCCCGCCATCTCTCAGCCCGGCAACAGGAAGTTCAGGAGGAGTTCCGTCACCTTTTGGTTCCGGAAGCCCGATTACTTTTTTAAGAGCATATGCTTTATCTTCTTTTCTTAAAGAATTTACATCATACCGAAGGTTTCCGGTAGGTTTGAACCTGCTGAGTACAATTTCCTGAATTTCGTAGTATGCAATTTTAAGCTCAACCAGATTTTTTTGTGTCATTGATTGAGGCGTCAGCTTAATATCTTTTCTTTCGGTAACAATAGAGGTAAACCGGATCACATCTCCGGGATTGGCAGGGATACTAAAATTACCATTATAGTCCGTAAGAACGGTTTTCTGGATATTCAGATTAGTAACATATACCTGATTGAGATATAAAATAGAGTTGTCTCTCAGAAATACCTCTCCGGAATATATTTGGGCATTAATTTTTGCCAGAAAAACCAATAGCAGTAGAGTAAACAGTTTCTTCATATAATGCGCAAAATTACATAGAAATAAAGCAATTTTGCCTAGTTAGATGAAGAATAGTGGTTAAAGTTATATTAAACTTTAACATTAAACTGTTAAGGACTGTTAGAAATATGCAATTACCTTAAAGAAGAGTTTATATAAATAAAGAAGCCGGAAGAAAGTTCAGTATCCTTTCTTACGGCTTCCTTTTTTATCGATGCTTTACAAGCAGCCAGCTCGAATATTTTACCATGAGAGAAGAGCCATACTCCGTCCAGCTGATAAAATACCAATAGGTTGCTGTAGGGACATATCTTCCACCTATTCTTCCGTCCCAGGTGTATCTGTTTTCCGGAGTTCCTCTGAAGACTTCTGCACCATACCGGTCAAAGATCCTGAATACAAGATTATCATTGGCCATTAAAGCAGAATAGTCTATTCCTTCATTATAACCATCTCCATTCGGAGTAATCGTGTTGATCAGGTTAATAATGGCAAATGGTTTTTTGACTTCTTCACACATTTTAGAATCTCTTACAAATACATTGTGTGCTCCTCTTGGTACGTTGTAGAATACGTTGGAACTCTGCCATACCACACCATCCAAAGAATATTCGTAAGGCGGGGTACCACCGCTTACTCCAACTTTTACCGTTGTTCCATCAATTTCAATAGATGTAATCATAGGAAGCGGCAATTCTGTAACATTCACATACTGTTTGTAAACGCAGCCATTGAAGGTAAGCTCTACCCAATAACTTCCAGGGGCAACATTGGTGATAGAAGGTGTAGTAGCTCCAGTGCTCCATAAATATCTTTCAAAGCCAGGCCCTGCATCCAATGTAGTAGTGGTTTTTGGGCAGATAGCCTTATCTTTTAATACATCCGATTTTTTAGGAACTTTAATGTTGATTTTAAGAGTACCTGCTTCCGGACAGACTCCATTTTTTTCAAAACGGATATAATAAGTTTGTGAAGTTGTAATATTAACAGGTGATGAAACGATATTTACATTATTCTGAGCATCCGCCAAAGTTGCGTGAAAAGTGAAAGTGACATTGGGATCTAAGGTAAACTGAGGGATAAACTGAGCCAAATTCACACTTTTTATTCCATCCAGATCATCATCACAAACGCTTTCCGTAACGGTTTTGGTAATCAATGTTACTTTAGCTCCTATACTGAATTGTAAAGGTTTGATCACAGAGGCACAGCCATCCGGAGAATCTACTCTGATGTAAATTGTAGTGGTTGCTGTATAACTCCAGCTGTTAGGAAGAGTATTGTTATTTCCGGCATTGGCATCTGCAAGATTTGCGTAATACCTTACATTCGTAAAGTAGTTAGGATTATTAAGTACAATAGGAGTGATATTGGAAAGGATGAGAGTAACGGTTCCATCCAGATTATCATCACAGAAAATGCCATTGTAGTTATCCAAAACAATTGCTTTATTGAAAAGAGATAGTGTAATTTGTGCAATACTTTTACAGCCAATATTATTTTTGACAACAGCATATATGATGGTAGCATTCGGTGCTGTATACGATGTTGTATTGGTGATCAATGCTGCGGCATTTTCATTTTGAGCATCTATAAGGGTAGGATAGTAGGTGATGGTAACAGGTGAATTATTGGTAACATTGGCAGTTGTCAAGTTGAATGTGCCCTGTCCGTTTATATCACAGGCAGATAATGTTGTGTTCATTACAGTAAGAGCCTGAATATTGATGGTAACTGTTATCGTTTCACAATCCGGAAAGTCCGGATCATTTCCACAGAATGTATAAGTGAAGGTATCTGTTCCGGATGTACCGGGAGTATTTACCGTATATGTAATGATTCCTGTAGCAGGGTTTACCACTGCAGTACCCAGAGCAGGAGCTGTTGTAATCGCTACCGTGCCGGGAACAGGAGTTTGTGATGAGCTGCTGAAGGCTGGGGTTATAGTCTGCGAAGTACATACATTGTAAGAAGCATTGGAAAGTTTTGTACAATTCAGGACTTTAAATTTTTCAGTGACTAAAGGTGCACAGCTTCCCATTGTTACAGAGCATGTATAATTTCCGGGTAGTGTAGGGGTGATTGAAGATGCTGTAGCTCCCGGAACAAGTGTGCCGTTTCTGTACCATTGATAAGTATCATAGATAAGCGGGTCTACTGTAAGAACAATACCTGGAATACAGCCGACACCTGATTGTAAAATAACGGGCTGCGTAGGAAAACCGGCAAAAAAGCCTCCATATCCTACGGCATCACTTCCAGCGGTGATTCCTGCCATAATAGCTTTGTTTGAAACTACAGTAATGGTACCCGTTACATTGGGAATTCCATAAGTAACCCAGTTGGTAGTTCCTGTCATGTTATAAGGACCTGTTATCGCAGGAGGATTAGCCCCATTTACTGTAATAACAGCTCCTCTTTCCGTTATAAGATTCAGTTTTGTCGGGATGTTCAGAATACCTCCGGGATTACCATTGGAATGAACAAAGTTTTCATTAATAAGACCGAGTTCATTAATTTGTTTCGGAAGGTAACAGTTCAAAGCCGGGATAAAATTGAATCCTCCGGTAGCTGTTTCATTTCCCGAATTTGAATCTCCGGCTAAAATCTGATAGACATAAGCGTTTTTTGATGTTTTGACATATAAATTATAATGCCCGTTTCCCTGAAGAATATATTTGGAATCAGGAATAACAAAATATTTTCCTGCATTAATGGTAGCTACAGGAGGTATTTCATTGTTGACAAAGATCTGAGTATTGTCCTCAGTGGCAATAACAACAGCGCCTTCCATATTGGCACCTATCGGTCCGTTCCCTTTTACAAGGGCAAATTCATTTCCAAGCCTGTTAACAGGTACGGCCTGATCCATTAAAATATCTGAACTGGATGGGAAATTTCCTGCATATTGCCCGTTAAAATTTCCATTGGTTACATTGACAGGTTTGTCTGAAATAATTTTTGAACCAATAAAACCATCAAAGTTTCCTGCTATATCCCCGATTCCGTCAATGATGTAAGACTGTCCTTTATTTAAAGTAAATGTCATTGTAGGGTTGGTAGCTCCGGTGGTTCCATTAGAAAACTGAACGGCAGGGTTGTATCCGGAAATGGTGACGGTGGTGTTATCTTCTGTGGCCAGTACACTGGTCATGAAATTCAGAATATTGTTGCTCACTGTGATAGGAGCAGAAGCTGCGTAAAACGTTTTTCCAGTAGAAGGAATTCCCTTGGAAGTAATGATTTCCGCGTGGTTGAATACCGAGAACCTTAAATTGGCATAAAAAGGAAATTCTGCTTTAAGGTATAACCCTTTGGTTGTAGGGGTAAATAAATCCGTCTGTTGTGTAGTAATTATATAATTCCTTAATACATCAAATTTCTGCGGATTATTTTTGCTGATATTTACCGTTCCGATCAGAACATTATTGTTATAAATATTTACAGGAAAAGGAGTTGTTCTGCTGGTGGATAAATACAGTTTCTGATAAGGATTGGGAGCGCCAGTCCTGTCTACCATCGGGGCAAACCAATGCTCTCGGTCCAATTGGGCAAAAGCAGAGGTGAAAATATAAAATATAAATAAAAAAGATAGAATTTTCTTCATTCAGCAGTAGTATTTATCACAAATTTAATAATAAAAAGTATTAAATGCTTGAAAATGTAATAAAAAAGCCACGATTATGAAATCGTGGCTTACCAATATGGTTTTAACTAATTATTACTCTCTGTTTTTGACAAGAATCCAACCTGTATATTTTATTGGAGTCTTTTCTTTATTGGATTCATTCCAGTTGATATGATACCAGTATGTTCCTGTTCCAAGTTTCTTATCAAAGTGTTTTCCGTCCCATCTGTAGTTGTTGAATTTATTTCCGGTAAATACCATATTTCCATATCTGTCATATACTACAAAACTTAGGTTTTCTTTATAAGCAAGCTCACTGTAATCTATATAGTCATTTACGTTATCCCCATTAGGAGTAATGGCATTTAATAGATTAGGAATCGTAATTTCTACAGCAGTAGGAGTACAGTTATAAAAATCTTTTACATAGAAAGTATGCTGTCCTCTTGTTAAACCTGTGAAGACATTTGAATCCTGCCAGTTAGCAGTTCCGTCAACCGCATATTTGAGAGGTGCTTTACCTCCGCTTACAATTACTGTTGCTGTATTGTTATTGATCTCAATGGTTTGGATTACCGGATCTTCAACTTTTTTAACTTTTACCGTCTGAGGAAGGAAACATCCGTTCTTACCAAGTATTACAGTGTATTCTCCAACACCTACGTCTCTGATACCTGAAGTGGTAGCACCAGTGCTCCATTGGTAAGAGTCATATCCGGGACCTGCATCCAGATTGGTTTTAGCATCCATACAGATATACTGATCTACCAATATCGGAGATTTTTTGATTGGAAGTACAATTAATTCAATTTTTGCATTTGCTGTACATCCTTCAGCGGTTGTTACTTTCACATATACGAATCCTCCTGTTGAAGGGAAATTATCCGGTGTTGTGATTTCATTGATTCCAGCAGTAAGATCATTCAGAGTACGGTAGTATTTTTTAGTAACGGCATTATAATCTGTTACTTTAGCTTTCGTAAGATCAAAATAAGCATAAGGAGCTACATCATACCAGCAAGCCTTAATAGAAGTATCCGTTACAATGAATGGTACTACAGTAAGGTTTAGTGTTACCTGCTCACAATCTGTAAACTCAACTGAGTTTCCACAGAATTTATAAACTATTTTATCAGGTCCTAAATATCCTGCATTTGGAGTATAAGTGATTGTTCCGTTTGGATTCACCACTGCTGTTCCTTTTGTAGGAGGCGTTAAAATTATTACTGTACTTGGCACCACAGTCTGAGTGGATGAAGTAAACGCAGGGGTAATAATTTTAGTAGAACAAGCATTAAGAGCCTGTGTTGTTTCTTTTAAACACGTTTGTACTTTATAGATAGGTGTTGTAACAGGAGGACATGTTCCCATTGTTACTTTAACCGTGTAATTTCCTGATTGTGTAGGAGTGTAAGTGTAAGAAGTTGCCCCTGCAATAGCTACTCCGTCACGATACCACTGATAGGTTTCGTATCCGTCATCTAATTCAAGAATAATTCCTGGTACACATTCACCTGTTTTTTTGGCGATTACAGGAATGGATGAGAATCCTGCAAAATAACCTCCGTATCCTGCAGAACTGAATCCTCCGTTGATACCTGCTGTTACTGCTTTTGTAGAAGTGATTTTAATATTTCCGCTTACTCCGGTGATCCCATATGTTACCCAGTTAGAATTTCCTGTTACAGGATATGGTCCGTCTGTTGTTGCTACTGGGGCATCATTTACCATTACAGTAGCTCCGGTTTCTGTTAAGATATTTAATTTTACAATAATATCCTGAACTGCACTAGCTCCTGCTGGCCCAATAGGCATTTCATTGATCTTTCCGATTTCATCAATTTTTCTCGGAAGGAAACAGTTCAATGGTGGTATATAGTTGAATCCATTGGTCGCTTCACTTCCCAGAATTCCAATAAATTGGTATAAGTATACATTTTTAGTTGTAGAGATGAACATATTTGAATGTCCTGAAGTACCCTGAGCCACATAGCTGGTTTCATTTATTCTGTACCAGTCTCCGGCAGCAAGTGTTGCAACAGAAGTACCACCTCCATTTAAAAATACTTCAGTGTTATCTTCAGTAGCAACAATAAGGCCTCCTTCCATATTTTGGGTGGGAGCAGTAGACCTTGTTTTTACCATTGCAAAAGTATTTCCAAGTCTGTCAACCGGTACAGACTGATCCAGAACCGGATCACTTCCTGAAGGGGAAGTGGAGAAGTTGGCATTACAGCTTCCGTTAGTAAGTGTTACTGGTTTGTCAGCTACTATTTTTGCACCGATAAAACCAGTCTTGTTGGCAGACTGAGATCCGGATCCTGCAAAAATGAAGGATTGTCCTTTCTGTAATGTAAAAGAATGAGTGTTACCAGTAGGAGTTCCATTGATGAATACTACTCCGGCAGTAGGGTTCCATGATACTGTTACGTTGGTATTATCTTCAGTGGCAAGTACACCTGCTGTAAAGTTCTGAATACTGCTGGTAATGGTATTGGGAGCCGTAGCAACGAAGAATGTTTTTCCAATTCCTGCTCTTCCTTTACTGGTGATTACTTCCCCGTGAACACTTTGGGCAAGTCTTAAACTACAGTAGAAAGGTTTTGCTGCTTTTAAATAAAGTCCTTTATTACCCACATTGAATGCTTCAGTAGAGGTACCTGTTGAGATAAGGTTATTGGCAACTTTGTAGGTTTGCGGGCTGCCTTTACTGATGGTAACTGTAGTAACTAGAGTATTATTGTTATAAATGGTTACATCAATGGGAGTTGGTGAATCAGTGGAAAGGTATATCATATTGGTATATCCTCCGACACTGTCATAATAAGGAGCAATCCAATGCTCGGTATCCCTTTGCGCAAAGAGTGTATTAATTGTAAAAAAAATTAATACCAGACTGAGTAGAAATCTTTTCATGTGTATGGAATTAGGATTTCTACAAAATTAAAATAAAAAATGAAATACTTTTAATAAAATATAAAGAAATGTTAAAAAAATATTCCCGATTTCTAAATAAAAGCCTTCTTGGGTATGAAACTGGCAATTGAGTTTTACGTAAGTCTATCGAATAACATGTTGATATATCTCATTATTGAGATATATTTTGTTTGATTTTTCGTGACAAAGATAATTTTTATCGGAAGGCTTATGTTAAATTTTGCTTAATTACCCCAGATATCAGTCTGTGTATTATTACAATTGAAGGATTTTGTGAATAAAAAATCCCGGTGAATTTCACCGGGATTCAATATTTTTTTGAAGATGAGCTTATAAGCTTACTCTTACAAATCCTGTTACTTTTAGATCTGCGTTTACAGATTTTACATAGTCAGCAACTGAGATACTTCCGTCTTTAATGAAATCCTGGTGTACCAAAGTATTGTCTTTGTAGAATCTCTGCATTTTACCTTTAAGGATATTATCGATAATATTTGCAGGCTTACCTTCTTCAGTAAGTTTGTGTCTTTCGATCTCTAATTCTTTATCAATAGTTTCCTGAGAAACTCTTGTTTCGTCCAAAGCGATTGGGTTCATAGCAGCAACCTGCATAGAAACAGCTTTAGCAGCTTCGTCAGCTCCTTCTACTTTAGCAGAAAGAGAAGAGATTGCAGCAATTTTGTTTCCAGCGTGGATATAAGCTCCTAAGAAATCTCCCTGAATTCTTTCGAAAGATCCGATTTCAATTTTCTCACCGATAACTCCTGTTTGCTCAACTAATTTTTCAGCAACAGTCATTCCGTGGAAATCTGTAGCTAAAAGCTCTTCTTTAGTAGCAGCAAAAATTGCCATTTCAGCTAATTCATAAGCTAGTTCGATGAACGCTTCATTTTTAGCAACGAAGTCAGTTTCGCAGTTTAGAGAGATTACTACACCTAAAGTGTTGTCTTCGTTTACTCTTGCGATTACTGCACCTTCAGCAGATTCTCTGTCAGCTCTGTTAGCAGCAACTTTCTGTCCTTTTTTTCTAAGGATATCTACCGCTTTTTCGAAGTCTCCTTCAGCTTCAACTAGAGCTTTCTTGCAGTCCATCATACCTGCACCTGTTTGGTTTCTCAATTTTGCTACGTCTGCAGCAGCTGGTGTATAAGACATAATATCTATTATTTTTTTTATTTAAGATTAGTATTAATTTTTAGCTTAAATTTAGAGCAGTGCAAAGATAATGATTTTAATGATAAACTAAAAAATGACTTTTCACGTTATTAATATATTTAATACTATTTTAAAGATTTGATTAATGAAAAAAATCTTATTCCTTCTATTTATATGCATTTTCTCACTTGGTTTTTCCCAAAAAAAGAAAAAAACAAAATCTAAAGCTGTTGTTGAAAAAGAAACTGTAATTATCTATACAGAGCAGGAAGCCGAGATTTCAAAAGAAGCCAGAGTAATTGCTGGCTTTTTGAAACAGAATCCGGGGCATGCTAAAACAGATTATTTTAAAAGAAAACTGATTGATATTATCATGGCAGGTAATTCTCCTGAAGCAAAACCTACGATCAGACCAATCAGCAAAGAAAAAATTGAAAACATCGTTAAGAATAATGAGTTGAACAGCGGTAAAACCATGGCTGCAAATAAAACCTATACAGCCAATGGCAAGCCTGTTTCAAATAATACCGCTGCCGCTATTGAAGCCTTAAAAGAAGAAAGGAGAACAACTACCTTTGCTTCGGTAGGCTCTGCAGGCTCAGCAAAAAGTGCTGGTACTTCTAAAGCCGGGCCTAGTGAAGAAAATAAAAAAACAGCAGCAATGCTTACCCATCTTTTTAATAATGATATCAACAAAAATGAAGCATATATCAATATTAAAAACAGATCTTCATGTAATCTTATTGTAAAGATAAGCGGTAAAAAATATTATAATCTGAGTGTTCCTGCAAGAGGAGAGAATTTTATTCTGGTAGATAAAGGAGAATATGTTATGACAACAATGGTATGTGACGCCAAGTATTCTGCTTTGAAAAAGATTAGCCAGGATATTGAAATTGCACTTAATGTTGCAGATTAGAAGAGAAGAAAACTAAAATAAAAAAGGTTAAGAAGAAATTCTTAACCTTTTTATTTTTATCCTTTAAACTGACCCATCGCAATGAATTTATCCTGTCTCTGGGTTTCAAGCTCCTGTCCTGTAAATTTGGAGAAAGCTTTGATGTTTTGTAAAATTGAACTTTTCAGATTTAAAAAGGTAGTCTCCTGGTCATATTGAGCTCCACCAAGTGGTTCTTCAATGATTCCGTCGATGAACTTTTCTCTTAAGGCATCTGCCGGAGTAAGGTTTAATGCATTGGCTGCATCTTCCTTGTGATCCCAGTTTCTCCATAAGATAGAAGAACAGCTTTCCGGTGCAATTACAGTATACCATGTATTTTCCAACATATATACTTTATTTCCAACACCTATTCCCAATGCGCCTCCACTGGCACCTTCTCCGATGATGTAAGTGAAGATAGGCGTTTTCAGCTGAACCATTTCAAAAATATTTCTTGCAATAGCTTCTCCTTGTCCTCTTTCTTCAGCTTCCAATCCTGGATATGCTCCCGGTGTATCTACTAAAGTTACCACAGGAATATTGAATTTTTCAGCAAGCTTCATTAGTCTTAAAGCTTTTCTGTATCCCTCAGGATTTGGCATTCCAAATCTTCTGTACTGTCTTTCTTTAGTTGTTCTTCCTTTTTGAGTCCCTATGATCATTACTTTTTGACCATCAAGGGTAATCAATCCTCCAATCATTGCCGGATCATCAGCGAAATTTCTGTCTCCATGAAGTTCTAAGAAACTGCCTTTGTCTGCCATTCCGTTGATATAATCCAATGTGTAAGGACGATCCGGGTGGCGGGACAGTTGTACTCTTTGCCAAGGTGTAAGATTTCCATAGATTTCTTTTTTCTTTTCTAAAATCTTATCCTCAATCTGGCTGCATGCTAATTTTACATCAACACCACTTTCTTCTCCTACTAAAGAACACGTCTGGTATTGATCCATCAATTCTTTGATAGGAAGTTCGAAACTTAAATATTCCATTTCTTGAAGTAAATTAAATCTTTCAAATGTATGAAAAATTATGGTTATTCTATTTAAAATTATTTATAGCATTGTTTATTCTGGAGGTACTTTCCTCTTTACCAAGGGTTTCCAGAATGTCGGGAACGTCCGGCCCTTTCAATTCTCCTACTAAAGCCAAACGTAGCGGCATCATTACTTTACCCATACCCAGCCCTTTGCTTTCCGCAAAATCATGCATTGTATGCTTCAAGGTTTCAGCAGTAAAGTCTGTAGATCCAAAAGCTGACGCCAATTCTGCTAAAATTGCTGACGTTTCATCATTCCATGCTTTTTTAGAGGCTTTTTCATCATATGAAGCCGGAGCTTCAAAGAAGAATTTTCCGTTTTCATAAATGTCTTTAGGGAAAGTTGCTCTTTCTTTCATCAGATGAATTACTTTCAACAGTTTTTCATCAGAAGCACCTGCGAAATCAATATCTGTTTTTTTCAAGATTTGAAGAAGTTCTTCGTCAGATTTCACCTGAATATACTGATGGTTGAACCACTCTGATTTTTCTTTGCTGAATCTTGCCCCTGCTTTGTGTACTTTGTGAAGGTCAAATTCCTTAATCATTTCCTCTAATGGAAGAATTTCTTTATCATCTGCCGGAGACCAGCCTAGTAGTGCTACCATATTGATGAAAGCATCAGGAAGATAACCGTTTTCTCTGTATCCTTTGGAAACTACACCTGTTGCCGGATCTTTGAAATCAAGCGGGAATACCGGAAACCCGAATTTATCTCCGTCTCTTTTACTTAGTTTTCCTTTTCCTTCAGGCTTTAAAATTAAAGAAAGGTGTGCAAATTGTGGTGCTTCCCACTGCATTGCTTCGTATAATAAGGTGTGGAGCCCTAAAGATGGCAGCCATTCTTCTCCACGGATGACGTGAGAGATCTCCATCTCGTGGTCATCAATAATGTTGGCGAAATGGTAAGTTGGCATTCCATCATTCTTTACCAGAACTTTATCATCTAAAGTATTGGTGTTTACAGAGAACTTTCCACGAATGATATCCTCAAGATTTAATACTCTGTCAACAGGCATTTTGAATCTTACTACATAAGGTGTTTTGTTAAGCAACAAAGCTTCAACTTCTTCCTCAGAAAGTGTCAGGCTGTTTCTAAGACTGTTTCTGGTTTTGTTATCGTATGAGAAAACATCACCTTTAGCTTCGTACTGTGCACGAATGGCATCCAATTCTTCAGCTGTATCGAAAGCGATGTAAGCATAATCTGTTTTTAAGATCTGCTCTGTATATCGGTCATAGATGTCTCTTCTTTCAGATTGTCTGTAAGGAGCAAACTTTCCTCCTTTCTTAGGACTTTCATCCGGGATGATTCCGCACCATTCCAAAGCTTCTTCAATATATTCTTCAGCACCTTCTACATATCTGGCAGTATCTGTATCTTCTATTCTCAATACAAATTCTCCTCCTTGATTTTTAGCAAAAAGATAATCATATAATGCGGTTCTTACGCCTCCCAAATGTAATGGCCCTGTAGGACTTGGAGCAAAACGTACTCTTACTTTCTCCATTTCAATTTAAATTTTTGCAAATTTACTTAAAATTATGCGTTTAAGAGGTGATTTCTGACCCGGTATTCGTTTTTTGATTTCAACTTTTGTATTTAATTCTGAAGATTTTCGTGAAATGCTGTTTTAAAGCTCTTAATCTTATATTTCGGATTATGATTTTAATTCATGGATAATAATTGATAAATGAGTGTGTTGTTAAATTTAAACTCATAAAGAGAAAATATTGATTTGGTTTTTATGTTATTTTTATGAATGAAATAAAATTGATTTTTATAATTTGTTTTTATTATTAAATCACTAATCAGTGATTGTTTTATTCTTTATTAATGGATGATTAAACAATTATTAAATTCACTAAACAATGATATATATCATTATTTAATTCCCTTTTCACTGGTTGTTGAATATTATCTTTGCCGGAAACTTTTAATTAATACTATGAAAAAACAGATTTTATTTTGCTTCAGTAGTTTACTGATGCTTTTCATGAGTTCATGTTCTTCAGAAGATCTGAATACTGACGTAACTCCTGAAAATCCTGCTAAAACCAATCGATTATCAGCTGCTAAATTTGCAGGAGACGGAATTTATGATGTCTTAGGGCATGGCTTTAATGCTGCAGGCGAATATGCTAATGCCAATTCTGCAGGATTTAAAGTAGTGGATATCGATCGTTTCAAAACTGAACAGGCGGCAAGACTGGTTTCAGAAAATACCAACACCCAGGAGTATGTTGAAGAATATGGTGAGAATGCAGAAACATATTCCAAAATGGTATCTACAAAAGTAGATGTCACGGCAGGAATTCCTTTATTCAAAAAAACGCTTTCAGTAGGATTTAATTCAGCGGTAACTACCAATCATAAATTTGATGCAAAGTACATCTATGGCAGTTACAATCTTTTGATCAAACAGAAAAGATTAAGATTTAATGCTACAACAGATATGTTAGCAGATTATATCACTCCTGAATTTGCTCAGGATTTACAGACAAAATCATCACAACAAATTGTGCAGGATTATGGTACACATGTAATGGTTGATATTTATACAGGGGCAAAAATGGATATCATCTTCCAGTCTGAAACAAGAAACGAAAGTCGTGACCGCGCTGCAAGAATTGGAATAAAATTGGGAATGTCTAAAATTTTTGATGTTGATGTACAGAATGATGTCAATACATCGGAATCTACCATGAACTATTCTAAAAAATTATCATACAGAACAAGAGGAGGAGATCCTTCTAAAGGTCTGATTGGAGAACTGAATCTTGACCAGAACACTCCGAAGATCAATATAGCAAACTGGCAAAACAGTTCTACGCCTAATAATTCTGTATTAGTGGATTTTGGAAATAATGGGTTAGTATTCATTTTTGATCTGGTAAAAGATCCTGTTAAAAAAGCAGAGCTTAAATCATACGTAATCCAATACCTTATCGATAATAAAGTAATGCTGGATTATATTCCAGTTCCGATTTATGGATTCTATAGCGGTTCCGATAGAGATCACCTGCTTTCTACATGGGCTGGAACTCCTAATAACTATCAGGCAGAAGGAGAGCAGTTCAAGGCATACAGCTATAAAGCACCCAATACAGTACCTGTTTATCAGTTCTATAGTGCAAATGACAGAGATCATTACTATTCTACTTATCAGGGAACACCATGGAACTATACCTATGAAGGAATTGCATTCTACGCAACTATGGACAGTACAAAAAGACCTATTTATCAGTTCTACAGCGGTAACGACAGAGATCATTACTATAGCACTTATCCGGGAACACCTAATAACTATGTAGCAGAAGGCATTCCTTTTTATGCATATTATTAATACATATTGATATTTTACACCAACAAACCGTCTCAGTTTTGAGGCGGTTTTTTTATACAAAACGAATATTTGTAAAATATTTCCGTTGATAAAGGGATGCTGAAAGAATATTTCCAGTAGTCTTTCATTAAAAATGTATTTTTGTAACTTATAAGTTTAGTTTATCAATGAAACGAATTTTGTCTTTATCAGATAAAATCGGTTTCAGAAACTATAGAAATAAGATTATCGTATTTCTTGAGTAGGATAGAAGCTAAATAATTTAACTTACTTACTAACAAATGAAAATTATTTTCCACGAAAATCAATTATGTTATAGAGGGACTTCCAATGCCCTTTTTGATTATGCTTATTATAATGAGGAAATGCTTGGAAACGAGTCTATGATCCTTTACCCTAAAAATAGTCCAAACAATGCTGAAGAAGCCATCGGGCGTTTTAAAAAGAGGTTTAACGTTGTTGGATATAGTGATATCAAGGAAAGGGATGAAATCATTAAAAAGGCAAATGCAGATCTTTTCTACGCCATAAAATCCGGAGAAAGAGAAACAGATACTCCACAGGATCTTATAAAAATGGTTATTCATGCAGTTTTTAAATATAACGAACCCTATGGTGATGTCTACGCATATGTCTCTGAGTGGCTGTCAAAAACAATGAGCGACGGAAAACTTCCTTTTGTTCCTCATATTGTGGATCTTCCTGAAGTGAGTGGTGATCTTCGTGCGGAGTTGAATATTCCGAAAGACGCTGTGGTATTTGCAAGATATGGAGGAACTGAAACTTTTGATATAGATTTCGTGATGGATGCCGTAAAGAGAACCGCCCTGAAAAATAAAAATATATACTTTGTTTTTATGGGAACGAATGCATTTGTAAAAAGAAATTTTTTCAGGTCTTACAAGAATATTATTTTTCTTCCTCCTACAACGGATGTCGAAAGGAAAGTGAAATTTATTAATACTTCTGATGCATTTCTGCATGCCCGCAGACAAGGGGAGAGTTTTGGGATGGCTGTAGGTGAGTTTTCCATCAAAAATAAACCTATTATAACCTGGTCCGGATCTGATGAAAAGTCACATCTTGAGATTTTGGGAGATAAAGCGATTTTATACAGTGATAAAAAAGACATCCTTCAAATTCTGAATAACTTTAAGCCGGATCTTAATAAAAACTGGGATTGTTACTCAGAACTTTTCAATCCACGGGCAGTCATGGAGAAATTTGAAAATGTTTTTATCAAATAAATTAGAAAAAAGGCTAATGTTAAAACAACATTAGCCTTTACTATTTTTGGTCTGAAGGAAATTAAAAAAGACTTTTAATTCTCATCTTTATTTTTTTTGTGAAAGATAAGTCCAGGTTAAGTTTTTGCTGAGGATATTTCTTTGAAAATGAAAGAATAAATTCATCAATGTTTTTTGCCGGGAAGAAGGAAAGCTCTTTCCAGATCCCTTTATATAATGGATGAAAGTCTATAAATGTCTTGTAATTGTCAGCATTCACCGTTTTCCAGGAATTTAAAAACCCTGAAGTATCAAAATCGTTTTTATGCCCCCAGTTATTGATTTTTTCTGAAATTTCTCTTTCTTCACGTGCCCATGACTGATGAATTAAATAAAAATCTAAAGGAAGAATTCTGCCTTTATTGGTATTTCTTGCATATTCATATTGAGGATAGTTTGTAATAAGCATACACTTCTCATCAAATGGTGTGATAACGAAGAATCCTTCAGCATTATGCTTGAATAATGTAACAAAGTTTACCTGAAAATTAAAAGGATTTTTAGCAGGATTCTTCAGCAGGAATGTATTTCTTCTCAAAAACTGAGCTAATACTTTGAAGTCATAAGCATATTCATCACCATCCATCTGAATATGCCATCCGCCGGATCCCATCTTTTCAGCCATCATATTTCTTTGTCTGGTCTCCAGCTCCATCGGCTGCATCCCCTCAATGAAAAAAGTGTCTTTGTAAAAGATGATTTTATTCTGAGTATCTAATTTTTTGATATCACTGAAAACACTTTCAGGAATATGAATATCATTTCCTGCCCATGTTTTATGATTGGCATCATAGCTTATCACGATACAGTCTGCGTGCTCATAAATATGCTTGAGAGATGTAAAGATGTAACAGTAATCATAAGATAAAAGATATCCTATTTTAATAATATTTTTTTTACTCATTTTTTATTTTCTCTAAATTGGAATAAAGACCGTCTAATATACCTTTTATGTAAGCTTTCGCCATAGAAAATTTTCCTTTTTTAAGTGCTTTCCTTGCGAACTTCCATCGTTCCTTGGTTACATATTTTAAATTTCCCTCATACAGTCTGCACATCCAGATTCGGTTTCTGGTAATATAATATTCGTAAAAACTGCCCTTGTCGCTGGCAAGATTAAAAGCTTCACATTGGGTATTTACAGCAATTTTCCATTTGGTGTTTTTAAGAAGGCGAAGACACCATTCAGACTCTTCATAATACATGAAAAAGCTGGTGTTCATTAAACCCACATCATCTAATATTTCCTTTCTGAACATTAATGCACTTCCATCTACATATTTTATGTTGTAATTATAATGAGGAGCATTTACATGATTCTTATCCTTTTCAGAATGGGTATGTCCACCCTGAAAACCCTCCTCGGGAAACAGCAGTCCACCATCTGAAAATATTCTGTCACGAATGTTTCTGTAGCAAATGCGGGGACCGATTATTCCAATATCCGGAAGTTCTTTTAAATCTTTATATAACTGGCTGATTGTACTGCGTGATATTTCAATGTCCGGATTTAATAATAAAAAATAATTCTTACCGTCTTCGATAGCTTTTTTAATAGCTAAATTATTACCGAAAGCATAGCCACCGTTATAATCACTCAAAATATAGTTGATTTGCTTTTGAGATCCCAGCTTCTCAATTTCTTTTCTGTCTTTTGAATTATTATCTACTACATAAATAGATTTCTGCGGGATACCTTCGCTTAATAATGAATTAACTTCCCGGCTGGTGTCATCAAAAGAATTGTAATTCAGTATAATAATTGCTAAATCATCCATTAATGTAAAATGTTTTTCCATTTTTCTATCGCTTTTTCTTCAGAAAAATTGTTCTTAAAATAGGCTTCAGCCTGTATTTTCATATCCTGATAAAAAGATTCATCTTGTAATAATGACATGATTTGATCTTTGAAAAAATCTGGATTGTCAGTTACTAAGCAGCCATTTGATGTTTTTGCCGGAAAGCCATCAATCGCTCTTTCTGTTCCTACAACAGGAAGTCCGTAAGATAATGCTTCTATTACTTTGATTTTAACACCGGTACCCTCCAGCATCGGGCAAATCGCAATTTTTGACTGGTGGTAATATTCTTCTAAATTTTCTGCATATTCCACCAACTTTACTCCTTCTCTTTCCTGGAAGTGCTTGCATATCCTTCCAATAATTATAATATGAATGTTTTGGGGAAGTGAGGGATATACATGATCAAAAAACCATTTCATTGATTGAATATTGAAAATGTTTTCAGATCCCACAAAAATTAAATCATACTTTTTACCTGTATTATTTTTTTCAAAGTGAGATGTAAAGGAAGGTGGTATGTTGATTACCTTTTCACCCAAAAATCTTTTAAAAACAAGATGCTCATCTTCGGATATGGTGATCACCTTATCAAATTTTGAAAGATTATTTATCTCTTCATTGAAGCGTTTTCCAATATCTAATGATTTGTTTTTATAAAATTCATTAAGCGTGATCCAGTCGTGGGTGTCTACAATTTTTAAAGTATTTTTCATAGACTCATTATCAATTAATCCTGCCCAGAATTCATAATTGATAATGATGGCATCATACTTATCCTTATTTAAGATGTTGATAAACTCCTTCTTTGCAAAATCTGTTAATAAGTGGTTATACTCATTAGGTTTTTTATAGAATTTTGATATTTTATGCTTCCAGTAATCTGAAGATGTTTTTACCTTCGGAGGTTTATGGTTTATTAAAAACAGCTGGTCAACAATACTTTTATCAATGTCTGTAGTGTCGTTTTGGCTCTTGTAAATTTCAGCAGACCCTACCAGATCAATATGGTATCCCATTTTTTTTAATACAGTAAGGGTAGTTTTTGCTCTTGTAGTATTTCCTGCCCTGTTTGAAAATGGATTTTCAGGAAAAAAAAACAGAATTCTTTTTGTCATGATAAAGATTTAATGGCTGAATTAAATTTGTTGATAATAGTGTCCCATGAATAGTTTTTTAAGACATAATTTTTTGCTTTATTACCTTCGGACATCAGATCTTCCTGCGTTTGCTGCAAGTAAAAAGTCAGAGCCTTGGAAAATTCAATACTGTTGATAAAACTTTTCCCGGTTTCACTTTTTTCAATATGCGAATACAGAACGTCACAGTTTTTATTGACAATGACAGGGATTTTCAGTAACATGGCTTCTAATGTAATTAATGAAAGACTTTCATAGAATGAGGGCATTATAAGTGCGCTTGCATTTGCCAGCAGAGCATTTTTAAGCTCATGATCTACAAATCCTGTCAGGATAATATCATCTCCCTGAGTTATTTTTTCATCAAGAGAATTTTTACCTACCAAAACTAATTTTACGTCCCGATATTCAGGATATTTTTCTTTGAAATCTTTAAAATATTCAATCATCATGACACAGCCTTTGTCTTCAACAATTCTACCTATATAAATGAAATATTTGCTTTGATAAAGATCCTGTGGTAATATGCCTGATGTAACGTCATAATCATCGAAACCAATCCCTGCAATTTCTGACTTTAGCTTTTTTGCCTGAGGATAAACTTTCTCTACAAAATCTTTTTCAATCTGTGTATTGTACATGATGAATTTCGGAAGAGAAAATAATTGGGAATATCCATCAAGATAAAACTGAGGCTCGTCATGTGCCGTTGGAATGAGAATACTTTTGTCAGCCACTTCTCTGATTCCTATATTGGTAGGATGGTATAAGTAAGTGAAGAAAATAAAAGCCTTATAATCTTCTTTTTTATCTTTTATAAACTGAATTAAATCATTGGAAAATGGCCCCTGTACTTCCAACCATTCATTGAAATTAAAATCTTTTTTGTTGTATTTAAATCTCTTATAAAGCAAATAAGGGAAGTTTAGAACGCTTAGCTTTCTGCTGTAATACTTATATAAGTTACGAACTGTTTTACTTAGCCCGCTGAATTTTTTTAAGTCTTTTTTTAAAGTTTTAAATCTTCTTACTTTAATATCATTGATGATTTCAATTCCTTCCGGATAATGATTATCCCAGCGTTCGAATTCTATAGCACAGGTTGTAATAATTTCAATATCATAGATGCCAGACAATTTTTCAGCTAACAATCTTGCGTGAAGTTCTGCACCTCCGTTGATCTCCAACCCATATCTTTGAACTACTATTGCAATTTTGTCTTTCATATGAAACACGATTATTATTTCATTATTAATCTATAGACCTATCCATTGGATAACAGCCCGGAAAATTAATCAATTAAAATTATTTTCTGCCTTTTTTAAAAAACGCGTTTACTTTTTTTCTTATTTTATTATAAAGAGTACGTTCAAGATAATTGACTCTGGTATTTAACCTTTCAATTTCGCTCAAATAGAAAACATTATTTACATCACTACCTCCGCTGCTTTCTTTTTTATCAAAACCATCAATGAAACCCAGTCTTATTTTGAACAGTTCCCCAATAGATTGAATAGAAAAATTTTCTGCAATTTGTGATTTCGCTTTTTCTTTGATTGCGGTTAGGTTTTCAAAATTGTTTTTGATATACTGAAGCTTTTCAACAGCATCTTTAAGGCTTGGTTTGGCAAGTGTTAAACCTTCATCAATCAATCCTTTTGTATTGGATGTTTTGATAAAATTGTATTGGATCAGGAAGCTGTTATTTACATTCATAAAATCCAGGTTTCCGGAATAACCGGTTCCGACTACAATTTTTCCATAAGCCATAGCTTCTGCCATTGTCAGCCCGAAACCTTCCGAACCGTGGAGAGAAATCAGAACATCAGACTGCTGGATCAGAGAATGTAGTTTTTCTTTTGAGAAATGCTCGTTAATGATGATTACATTCGGAATATTATTGTACGCTTCCAAAGCTTTCTGAGCATCTTTGCTTCTTTCAAGATTATGTGTTTTTACAATAAGAACACTGTTTTTATCCTCTTTGAAAACCGTCGTGAAAGCTTCAAGTGTTGCTTCAGGGTTTTTTCTGATAGTAGTACTCAAAGAATCAAAAATCGTAAGATAGATCTTTGAATCTGAAGAAATATTATACTGGTCCAGCTCAAAATCTTTAGACTCTGCCATCTTTTGAATCGGGTGAGAAAATCTGATTACCGGAATTCCTGTATATTTTGTGAATATATTGACACAGAAATCACTTGGAACCCAAAGCTCATCAAAAACATTTAATATTTCGACAACCTTATCGGAAACTTCAGGAAATTCCCAGGCCCAATAGATGATGTTATAATGATCCTTAAGATTCAGATCCTGATTCTTAGAGAAAAAATTGTTAATAAAATTGATATTAATGTGGAAAACATTAATTGAAGATGATGCTTCGGAACCCGAATCAATTCTTTCAAAAGTTTCGCTGGAATAATTAATCCGGTTTACTTTGATACCAATTGCTTCCAATGCTAAGGCATTCAGCCTGGTGGCTTCGGAAATTCCAAAATTTCCATCAAAAAAACCATGGTAATTTACACTTAATGACATGGATTATAATGTTTTAAGTTTTTCTTTTACTTCTTCAGGTGAAAATGCTCTCAGGCTGTCTACAGAATTTTGGCTTAATGTGTTCCAAAGTTCTTCATTAGTATTCAGTTGAATGATTGCTTCTGCAAAACTGTTTTCATCATTGGCAATCAATACATTCTTTTTATCGGTAAGCTTCATTCCTTCTGCTCCGATATCTGTGGTAACCACCGGGAAAAAGTATTCAAAGGCTTGCCCTATTTTCCCTTTTACCCCAGCACCAAACCGTAAAGGAGCCACCATAATTTTAGAATTCATGAAATGCTCTTCAATACTTTCTACAAACCCTAAAAATTTAAACTTAGGATATAGTTTAAGATCCAGTTTTTCAGAAACATTACCAATGATGCTTACTTCCAGTTCAGGATTAGTTTTCCAGACAATGGGCATTATTTTTTCATACAGGAACTTTACCGCATCAATATTCGGTTCGTGGATAGAGCCAATGAAGGTAATTCCTTTACTTTCATTAAAGTTCTTTCTATCAGAAATATCAATTTTAGGATAATGAATGTTTGATACCGTAATGATCTTATTTTTGTCCGCATACTGGGTCATGATTTCTTTCTCTTTATCAGAGATGGCAATAATATAGTCCAGCTGTGGTGCAACAACCGTTTCCAGACGGAAGAAGTGTTTATAATTTTTCTTTAGAGAAATACGGGTTGGTTCCAGCTCAATTGCTCTTTTAAATCTTAAAAAATGAATATCCACCATATCATAAATGAATCGGGCAGAAGGTAAAATAGCCTTCATCTTTTTGTAAAACAGATTCAGGGCAAGAGGACCATTGAACCAAACGTAATCTACCTTTTTAAAGGAAGACAGGAAATCATAGATATTCCTGTACTTATTGTTCTCTATATAAACGATAACATTGTGCTGCTGATAAAACTTAACATAAGAATCGTCTTCAAAAATATGAGGAGCAAATAAAATGCAGTTATATCCTAATTCTTTGTAGATTAATATAAGTTCTTTCAGTCTGTTGGCCCCGGATTCTTTATCATGGGCAGGGAAATCTCTTGATGCAAACAGGATTGTTTTTTGGGAATTGTCATGCAGATTGATGTTGACTATATCCTTAGATTGAAGATATTTGAGCTTTTCTTTTCTTTCGAAGTGTTTTTTTATTTTTTTTAAGAGTCCCATTTGCTAGTTTTTAGTATCAAGTTCAAAAACTTTGTTTACCCAACTATCCAAAGTATATCTGTAGTAGATTTCCTCAGGAATTTTTTCGTAAGGTGTTTCAAAAAAAGATTTGTCAAGATTACTAATATTTTTGTTTAAAATCAAAATATTATTGGGATTGTAAAAATCATAGGTTTTAATGGCTTCATTATCAGTTATGATTTTCTTCTCCAGAGACATGGCTTCAAAAACTCTGAAACTAAGTCCGTACTGACCTTCACGCATCAGGTCAAGCAATACTTTTGAATTTTTATAATATTTAGGAAGATCGTTATGAGGAATCTTTTTGATGCTGAAAATCAGAAAGAGGTTTTTAGGTACCGTCATGAAAATATTTGTCAGCTGATGTTTCCATGATTTTTTTCCGATAATCATAATCTGGAATTTCAGGCCCTGCTCAATCAGCTTTTTAGCTAGTAATTTTATCAGTGAAACTCTTCTGTTATCATAAGAAGTGATGTAGAAAAGATCCATTTCAGGCTGCTGAATTTCTTTTGAACAATGAGGCAGATAAATATAATTCGTCAATTTTTCAAATCCGTGCTTTTTAACATCAATATAATCAAAGGAAAATACTTTGTCAAAAAGGTATAGTTTATCTTCTACAGGTACTCTTTCAAGGTTGTCATAAAGATAGGTAACCAGGCGGTCTGTATATTTTCGGATTTTTTCAAGGGTTGAAAGATCAAATGTATCAGGGTTCATCACTAATATCTGATCCTGATGTCCTAATTTTTCCAGGGCATCCAGTACATATTTCTGTCTTTTTTCAGTCTTAAGATTTTTGTTTAAAAAGGTTTTGCTTAAAGCATTTACAGCTCTTTCATTGAAATTGGAATGAGTAACTGTGCTGATCTTTATATGATGGGCATCAATACCTCTTTTGCATAATGCTTCAACAATATACTTATCATAATCCCAAAAATCATAACTAATGATACAAATCTTCATTCAACTAATTTTGCTCTTTTTTTAATGATTCATAGGTCTCAAAAACGCTTAAAGACTGCAGGTAAGATAACTGATACCCTTCTTTTCCGTCTAAAACACCAAGTCTCATTATATAGGCTTTAAAGAATTTAAAAGCTGTTTTAAGATATTGCATTAAAACATTGTACTCTTTCCCTTTTGCTGCCAGTTCTTTCCCCTTTAAAACTCCGTAATGAATCATTTTTTTTCTATATGATTCATAATCTGAAACGGAGTAATGTAATAATTTATTTTTTAAAATCCCAATAGTTCCGTTGACATCCAGAGTTTCGTGTACCTTTTTTCCTGCCATATATCTGGCCTTCGATTTTCTGAAAAGCCTGAAATTTTTATCAGACTGTGTTCCTGAAAAATGAATCGGTTTCTGAGCAAAAAAGAATTTCCTGTAAAAGTAATAGGCATCTTTTTGCCCGGGTTTATTCAGCTCATCTATAATTTCCTGCTTTAAGGGCGGTGTAAGTCTTTCATCACCATCCAAAAATAGAACCCAGTCGTTTTTTGCTGAATCCAGAGCCAAATTTCTTTGCTTTGTAAAGTCTTCAAATTTATTTTGAATCACTTTTACATTAGGGAATTTCTTTGCAATTTCTACAGTTTTATCCGTACTAAATGAGTCTACCACTACTATTTCATCACAGAAATCAAAAGACTCAAGGACATCCTGTATATTTTTTTCTTCATTATATGTTATGATTAAACCACTTATATTCATCACAACGATTTGTTTGATAGAGAGGTACGTAAAAATACCCCTTTTAAATTGTTTTTTAAAATAGTTTTAATCTTCCAAAGATAAGTTTTAATTTGAACTTTATTATCGAATCTTTGCCTTTTATATCCACCCTGCATAGTTCGTATGGATGCTGAGTCGGGAAGTAATTAACTCTATTTCCAATTCTTACTGCAAAATCAATTCCTATTTTTCTCAAAATAGAAAAAAAAGCAGATTTTTCCTCTTCTTTATTGGGATATTTGCCATACGGATATGCTAAAACCTTTGAATAGGCTATATTTTGGGCGTCCAGAATGCTCATGTTTTTTTCTAGATCTTTTTCTATAAGATCAAGAGATCTGTCTTTCAGGTTTTCATGGACATGGGTATGAAGGGCAATTTCAAAATAATTTCTGTCCAGACTTCTGATTTCATCAAAGCTCATCATGGGATAATTTTTATATCCTTTTTCTATGAATCCTGTGGGGATAAAAATGGTAGCCTTCAGATTGTATTTTTTCAGTAAAGATGGCAGATATTCAAGGTTATTTCTGTAGCCGTCATCAAAGGTGATGATGATATTTTTTTTTGTAGAAGCAGTAAGCTCTGAAAAAAAACGGGATGTGTATTTTTTGCGGCTCAGATATGAAAACTGCTCTTCAAGGTTTTTTACACTTACCGTAAGATCTTCGTGGCTTTCTTTTTCCACCTGATGGTACATGAGAATAACCAGTCTGTTCTTCGGGAAAGCAAATAGGTACAGACGGAAATATATAACGATAAATACCGCTAATACAACAGGAATAAGATACAGAATCATGCTATTTTATTGTATTTTTTCCTTTTCTATTTCCACTAGTCTTATTTTTTCACGCAATTTAATATATTTTAAAAAAGTGTAATAAGACATCGTTTTGGCAATATAAAACCCGGGAAACCCGTCCAGAAAGCCTCTTTTGAAAATAAATACCTTGATAAATTCAAAGATAGGGCTTACAATGATTTTGAACCTATTGATTTTTTGTCCTCTTTCATACATTTTCTCAGCCATCATATCAGAATATTTATTGATTTTCGAGACATGATGATGGATACTTTTGTAGGTATAATGATTCAGTCTTCCTTCCAGAAGACCGGATTTCTGATCGGTAATTAAAAATTCATGTACTTTATCATCAGAATACCGGGCATATTTTTTTCTGAACAATCTTTCACGGCATACATTTCCCCATCCTCCAAACCGGATCAGGTGAATTCCAAGATGATTGTTGAATCTTGCCTTATACACATTGAATTCTGCGCTTTCTGAAGAAACGATTTCCACTATGGATCTTTTCATGTCCTCATCAGGAACTTCGTCAGCATCCAGAAACAGGACCCATTCATGAGAACATAAATTAAGGGCATGGTTTTTTTGTTCACCATACCCGTTAAATTTTTTCTCAAAGAATTTTATCTGAGGATATTTTTGAGTGCAAATCTCTTTTGTCTTATCTGTAGAAAAGCTGTCGACAATAATAATTTCATCAGCAGTATCTGCCAGAGAATTTAAAAGCCTTACAATATTCTCTTCTTCATTGTAAGTAATGATTGCTAAAGAAAGAGCCATTTATTTATACTCAAGAATAGTCTTTTCAAGAATCTTTACGCAATCCAGTAACTGCTCTTCAGTAATTACCAATGGCGGTGCCAGTCTGATGATATTACCGTGGGTAGGCTTTGCCAGTAATCCGTTTTCTTTTAACTGTAAGCAAAGATTCCATGCGGTAGAACTTTCAGGAGTATCGTTGATCAGGATTGCATTTAAAAGTCCTTTCCCTCTTACTTTGGTAATAAGGTCTGTCTTTTCGATCAGTTTGTTAATTTCAGCTCTGAACAGCTGACCAAGTTTTTCAGCTCTTTCAGATAATTTTTCTTCAGCTACCACGTCCAATGCTGCCACTGCTACTGCACAGGCAATCGGGTTTCCTCCGAATGTAGAACCGTGTTGTCCCGGTTTAATTACATTCATAATGTTATCATTCGCTAAAACAGCTGATACGGGATACATTCCTCCGGAAAGTGCTTTTCCTAAAATTAAAATATCCGGCTGTACCTCTTCATGGTGGCATGCAATCAGTCTTCCTGTTCTTGCAATACCCGTCTGAACTTCATCAGCAATGAAAAGAACGTTGTGTTTTTTACATAGTTCAGAAGCATTTTTAAGGAAGTTTTCATCCGGAACATATACTCCGGCTTCTCCCTGAATAGGCTCTACAAGGAATGCTGCAATATTTCCTGCTTCTCTGCTCAGAACGTCTTCTAAGGCTGCAATATCATTGTAAGGAATTTTGATAAATCCCGGTGTGAAAGGTCCGTAGTTTTGGTTGGCATCCGGATCATTAGAGAAAGAAACGATAGTTGTTGTTCTTCCGTGGAAATTATTTTCGCAAACGATTATTTTTGCTGCGTTTTCAGGAATTCCTTTTACTTCATAACTCCATTTTCTTGCCAGTTTTACTGCTGTTTCCACAGCTTCAGCTCCGGAGTTCATAGGTAAAACTTTATCAAATCCGAAAAGAGTCGTGATTTTTTGTTCGTATTCTCCCAATTTGGAGTTGTAGAACGCTCTTGATGTTAAAGCCAGTTTTTTTGCCTGCTCTACCAATGCTTCTACAATTTTAGGGTGAGAGTGTCCCTGGTTCACAGCAGAATATGCTGAAAGAAAATCATAATACCTTTTGCCTTCTACATCCCAAACGAAAACGCCTTCTCCACGGTCCAGAACTACTGGAAGCGGGTGGTAATTGTGTGCTCCATGTTTGTCTTCTAGGTCAATAAAATACTGTGAGTTTTTTGTTTGTTCTGCTGTTGACATATATTTTGGTTTTCAACAAATTTACACATTATTAATAATATGCCTGAACAAATATCTAATGTCGTATGGAGGTGTAATTAAAGTAGATTTTAAGGTGGAATAATGTGGTATCGGAAAATATTTTCTTTATTGACAGGTTGTTTTAGGTTTTATATCTTTCCTTATGGCAGAATTTTATTTTCTGCTTCTTTATTAATTTTTTATTAATCATTAATGACAGAACGCTCCCAATCATTTTTATCGGATTTAGTCTGAAAGAGTCTGTGTTGATAGACAAAAATAAAAACTGCCTCAAAAAGAGGCAGTTTCGTTTTTATATTTTTAGAATAATCTTAGTGATTATCATATTTTCTATCCATTACAAAATCTTCCATGAATTTTGTAGTATAGTTTCCTGCAAGATAATCTTCATTATCCATCAGTTGTCTATGGAAAGGAATGGTAGTTTTTACTCCTTCAATATAGAATTCCTCAAGAGCACGTTTCATTTTAGCAATAGCTTCTTCACGGGTTTGAGCCGTAGTGATAAGCTTAGCAATCATAGAGTCGTAGTTAGAAGGGATTGTATATCCTGAATATACGTGAGTATCTACTCTGATTCCGTGTCCGCCAGGAATGTTTAATCCTGTGATTTTTCCCGGAGATGGTCTGAAGTCTGCGTAAGGATCTTCTGCGTTGATTCTACACTCAATTGAGTGTAATTTAGGGTAATAATTGATTCCTGAAATAGGAGTTCCCGCAGCAAGAAGAATTTGTTCTCTGATCAGGTCATAATCAATTACCTGTTCTGTAATAGGGTGCTCTACCTGGATTCTTGTATTCATTTCCATGAAATAGAAATTTCTGTGCTTGTCTACAAGGAATTCGATAGTTCCTACACCTTCGTATCCAATAAATTCAGCAGCTTTTACAGCAGCGTCACCCATTTTCTCACGAAGTTCATCTGTCATAAAAGGAGAAGGTGTTTCTTCCGTTAATTTCTGATTTCTTCTCTGTACAGAACAGTCTCTTTCAGAAAGGTGGCAGGCTTTACCGAATTGGTCACCGGCAACCTGAATTTCGATGTGTCTAGGTTCTTCAATCAGTTTTTCCATATACATACCTCCGTTTCCGAAGGCAGCTACAGCTTCCTGAATTGCAGATTCCCAATGGTCTTTAAGGTCTTCAGCTTTCCAAACAGCTCTCATCCCTTTTCCACCACCACCGGCAGTTGCTTTGATCATTACAGGATATCCTGTTTCTTCAGCTACTTTTACAGCGTGCTCGTAAGATTCGATCAATCCGTCAGAACCTGGTACACATGGTACACCTGCAGCTTTCATGGTAGCTTTAGCATTCGCTTTATCTCCCATTTTTTCAATCTGTTCAGGAGAAGCACCAATAAATTTGATGCCGTTCTTTTGACAGATTCTTGAGAAGTTAGCGTTTTCGGATAAGAATCCGTAACCTGGGTGAATGGCGTCAGCATTGGTAATTTCCGCAGCAGCAATAATGTTAGGGATTTTAAGATAGGAGTCTTTACTCATTGCAGGGCCAATACATACCGCTTCATCAGCAAATCTTACGTGAAGACTGTCTTTATCAGCAGTAGAGTATACTGCAACGGTTTTGATCCCCATTTCTTTACAAGTACGTAAAATACGCATTGCAATTTCGCCACGATTGGCTATTAATATTTTTTTGAACATCTCCGAAATTTTAAATTATAAATTTTGAATTTTAAATTATTTTAAATGAAAAAGATTCATCTAAAATTTATAATCTTTAATCTAAAATTCCTTAAGATGGATCTACCAAGAATAAAGGTTGGTCATACTCTACAGGAGTAGCATCGTCAACTAAGATTTTAACTATTTTTCCGCTGATTTCAGATTCAATCTGGTTGAATAGCTTCATAGCTTCAATAACGCAAACTACTTTACCAACAGAAACTTCGTCACCTACATTTACAAATACATCTTTATCAGGAGATGGCTTTCTATAGAAAGTACCGATCATTGGAGATTTAATCGTTACATATTTGCTGTCATCAGATGCAGCTTCAGCTTTCTCAGCAGCAGGAGCAGCAGGAGTTGCAGCAGGTGCCGGAGCCGCTACAGCTTGTGGTGCAGTGTGGTATACTGCAGGCTGTGCATATACAGCGTCGCTTCCAGCTAATGGAGTTTTAATAGTGATTTCGAAATCTTTAGTCTTGTATTTTACTTCTGAAACTTCAGCTTTAGATACAAACTTAATAAGATTTTGTATGTCTTTAATGTCCATAAATTTGATATTTGATTTTGGGTCAAAGATACCAAAAAAACGTAAAAAACAACAAAAAACCGCCAAATTTTATCAAAATTGGGCGGTTTTTGTATTAAAACGAGGCTTTTTCAATGAAAAGCAACTCTTAGTTTTCTTCAGTAGCAGCTACTTCTTTTTCCAATACTACTTTACCTCTGTAGTAAAGTTTTCCTTCATGCCAGTGAGCTCTGTGGTATAGGTGAAGCTCTCCTGTTGTTGCATCTTTAGCTAATTGAGGAACTACAGCTTTGTAGTGAGTTCTTCTCTTATCTCTTCTTGTGGACGACTGTCTTCTCTTTGGATGTGCCATTTTCTAATAACTTTTTTAATTGATGAGCGATGAGATTCATCATCTCATCATATTTAAATTATTCTATTTAATTATTGTCTCTTAACTTTCTTAAAGCATCCCATCTAGGATCACTTTCATGTTCTTCCTCTTCTGTTTCCTCAATCTCTTTCGGACTGAACTGGTCTAGAATTTCAAGATCTTCATCACTTACATTCGGTGAAACTTTTTTCATAGGGATAGAAAGCATTACATTTTCATAAATCAAATGTGCTACATTGAAAGCATGCTCTGCAGTAGGAATGGTAATAACATCTTCATTGCTGTCATCATATTCTTCCCCGAAATTCACTAAAATCTTGATTTCATTCTCAATAGGATAGTCAAAATCTTCATTTGTAATATCACAAACCAACTCAACCAATCCATTAATTTTAATCTCAAATTCTAAAAAAGTAGTGTGTTTATCAAGTGATACATTCACTTCTATTCTAGGATTTGTAAATTCCTGCTCAGTGTCAAATAATTGAAAGAACGTTTTATCTATCTCAAACTTGAACTCGTGTTTTCCGTTTTTTAGTCCGGAAAAGCTTACGTCATAGTTTCTTAACTTGTCCATAAAATGAGTGTGCAAAAATATGCATTTTTTTTATAATAACAAATAAAATCTGAAACAAATTAATTTAAAATTTGTTTTAAAGATTTATCCTTCAGTTTCCTCCGGTAGATCCTCATCTATTCCGTTGTCTACAACCATTTTTCTAGGCTGCATGCGGTCGTTCATAAGTTCACTGTATTCACTTCTGTTCTTGAAAATTTTAATTGCAGTGAATATTGCTTCCGTAAAACTCTGCTCATCAGCAATATTTTTTCCTGCAATATCATAAGCAACGCCGTGATCCGGAGAAGTTCTGATAAAAGGAAGTCCTGCTGTATAGTTTACACCTTCTTCATATGCTAATGTTTTGAAAGGTGCTAATCCCTGGTCGTGATACATTGCTAAAACCGCATCGAAATTTTTGTATTTGCCTGGCTGGAAGAAGCTGTCTGCCGGGAAAGGACCGAATGCCAATGTTCCGTTGTCAGAAAGTTCTTTAATTGCCGGGCTGATGATTTCAATTTCTTCATTTCCAATAACACCGCCATCTCCGGCATGAGGATTTAATCCCAGTACAGCAATTTTAGGCTTTTGAATACAGAAGTCTTCTATAAGTGTTTGGTTCAGAACTCTGATCTGTTTCTTTATTTTTTCCTTGGAAATATTTTCAGCTACCTGTGCAATTGGAATATGGTGTGTGGATACAGCTACTTTAAGATCTTCAGTTACAAGGAACATCAATCCCTTTTTGCTGAATTTCTCTTCAAAGTATCCTGTATGTCCGGCATGTTTAAAGCCCATTTTCACCATTTCATCTTTGTTGATTGGAGCGGTTACCAAAACATCAATCTCTCCTTTCATCAAAGCTTCAGTTGCGGCTTCCAAAGAGTCAATAGCCATTTTGGTAGACTCTTCTGTAGGAACTCCCAGTTCTACATTAACGTTTTCCTTCGTCAGGTTAAGCATGTTAAGTTTCCCTGCCTGAGCCTGTGAAGCTTCATTAATATAGTTGAAATTAAGATTCAGCTTAAAAATGTTTTTCTGATAAGTGAATAATTTTCCCGAACCAAAAATTACAGGAGTGAAAAAATCTGTAATGGTTTTGTCTTTCAGAGACTTCATAATGATCTCCGGGCCTATGCCGTTGAAATCACCGATTGAAATTCCTACTCGTACTTTATGGTTTTTTGGGCTCATTTTGATTATCTTTGAAGATTATAATTTACAAATTTAGCAAAAAATAATATGTTCACAGGAATTATTGAAGCAGTTGGTGTTATTGAGAGGATTGAAGAAAAAGGAAGCAATATAGATTTTACCTTGACATGCCCCTTTACAAACGAATTAAAAATAGACCAGAGTCTTGCACATAACGGCTGCTGCCTTACAGTTGTTGAAATAAAAGACAATCAATATGTAGTAACCGCCATCAACGAAACATTGGAAAAAACCAATCTTGGAAAATGGGAATTGGGAACCGTGGTGAATCTGGAACGCTGTATGAAGATGGATGGAAGGCTGGATGGACATATCGTTCAGGGACATGTTGATAAAACAGGTGAAATAGTGGGGATTGAAAACAAAGACGGAAGTTATTTCATTACAATGAAATATGCTCATGACGGGAATTTTGTAACGGTGCCTCAGGGATCAATCACGGTAAACGGAATCAGTCTTACGGTGGCAAAAAGTGAAGATGCTCAGTTTTCTGTAGCCATTATTCCTTATACATGGGAATTTACCAATATGAAACATTTAAAAATTGGTGACAAAGTGAACCTGGAATTTGATATCATTGGTAAGTATATTGCTAGGTTAATTAAAAAGTAGAATGTCGATTAATAAGTATAAAGGATATAGCTTAAGGAACCGTGTGTTTTTCGGTTTCCTGCTGGTATGTTTTTTAAGTGTTGTGGCTACGTCGCTTGTACCTTATTTTGTACTGAGAAATCACTCTCTGCAGCAAAGTAATATTGATATGCAGGATAAGACGAATGCTGTAATGAGATATCTGGATTACGCGGTAAGCCAGACGCTTATTGAAACAAAAGATCTTCCGGAGGTTTTGGGGAATAAAATCTTCGAAATAGCGGATATCAACCAGCATGACATTTTTATTTACGATCTGAAAGGGGATTATTTACTTTCCAATAAAGATGAAGCTTTAGTTGAGCAGAAAACCATTCCTATAGAAATCATCAATAAGATTCTGTCTACCGATGCAAGAGTAGATATGGTTAATTATGATGCTGCTAAAGATGCAAAACTTACTTCTTCATATCTTTTGTTGAAAAATAATGAGCTTGAACCTATCGGAATTGTCTATATTCCTTTATATCATAATGAATCTGCCTACCTGGAGGTTCTTCATCAATATGTAAAATACATTCTTTTAGTCGATATATTTCTTATTCTGTTTAGTATCTGGATTAGCTGGGTGACATCTAACAGTCTTGCGAAGACAATCACAAAATTCTCTGATATGATTACCCGTATTACATTATTTGAAAATGAAATGCGTCCTATCAGATATTATAAAAATGATGAGCTTAATGCTTTGGCGAGAGCTTATAACAGAATGATTCTGCAGATCCAGGATCAGAAAGAAAGACTTAGATTCAAAGCATCTGAAGAAGCCTGGAGAGAAATGGCCAAGCAGGTTGCCCATGAGGTGAAAAACCCATTGACTCCGATGAAATTGACGATTCAGAATTTTGAAAGAAAATTTGATCCCGAAGATCCGAATATCAGAGAAAGGGTAAAACAAATGAGTAAAACAATTGTGGATCAGATAGACCTTATTGCAACGGTAGCTTCAGCTTTCTCAGAATTTGCGAAACTCCCTGAAAAAAATAATGAGGTGATCAATCTGAATACAGAGGTTGAGGATATTCTCCGTGTCTTCAATGATGATAGTATCTTTATGCATGCCAATAAGAGCAATATTATGATCAATATGGATAGAATTTATCTTTCCAGGATTATAACCAATCTTGTTACCAATGCAAAACAGGCAGAAAGTGATGAAAGAAAACTGATCATCAATGTAGATGTGGAACAGCACCAGAGAAGAGTGATTATTTCTGTTCAGGATAACGGAATAGGAATTCCTGAAAACATGTATGAAAGAATCTTTGAACCGAATTTTACTTCTAAGAGCAGTGGAATGGGACTAGGCTTATCCATGGTAAGAAAAATGATTGAAGATTATAAAGGAGAGATCTCGGTGAAATCCGAAGTAGGAAAGGGGTCAACGTTCATTATTACACTGCCTACCAATTTATAGTGAAACCTTTTACATTTAAGCAATTTAAAATTGAACAGTCTAAAGACGTCTTCCGTGTAGGAACAGACGGTGTTCTGCTTGGTGCGTTGGCTAATGTTCGCAATGCTTCCCATGTTTTGGAAGTAGGAACGGGAACAGGGCTGATCTCCTTAATGCTGGCGCAAAGAAATCCACAGGCTCATTTTTTAGGGTTGGATATTAACGGAGATGCAGCAGCGCTTACTCAACTTAATTTTGGAAACACACCTTTTCATACAAGGCTGAAAAACAGGCATCAGGATTTTAAAACTTTCGAGACAGAAGAACGGTTTGATCTTATCGTTTCCAATCCTCCTTACTTTGAAGAATCGGGATCGGAGAAGGATAAGATTGCCCGTCAAACGGTGGAATTAAACTTTATCCAGTTAATATCCAAGGCGTCTAAGCTTTTGTCTGAAGGTGGAATTTTTTCCGTAATTATTCCTGTTGAAGCAGGAGATGTTTTTATTTCAATTGGAAAAGAAAACGGACTGTTTCTGAACCGTAGGGTAAATATCAAAGGAATTGAGAATTCAAAAGCTAAAAGACTGATTCTTGAGTTCTCATTACAAGAAAAAGAAATCAATGAATCTGACTTTATTATAGAAAAAAGTCCGAGACAATACTCGGACCAATATCTTGAACTCACTAAAGAGTTTCATGTTTTTAAATAGAGAAGTTAGAATTTAGTAATTTCTGACTTTTTAATCGTTTAAATTCTTATTCAAACAATTCTGCTGTATCCAATACAGATACTTTTCCATCTTCACATCTGATAGCTTCACCAGGGAAGTTTTGAATCATGTGGTAATCGTGTGTTGCCATTACTACTGCTGCGCCGTTTTCAAGGGCTACCTGTTTCAATAGTGTCATAATTTCGTTGGAAGTTTCTGGATCCAGGTTTCCTGTAGGTTCATCCGCTAAGATAAGATCAGGGTGGTTAAGAAGGGCTCTTGCGATGGCAATACGCTGCTGTTCACCTCCGGAAAGCTCGTGTGGCATTTTGTGCTTTTTGCTTTTCATGTTCACGCTTCCCAAAACCTCATTGATGCGGTCTTCTATTTTTACTTTGTCATTCCAGCCTGTTGCTTCAAGAACGAATTTTAAGTTTTTTTCAACCGTTCTGTCAGAAAGTAACTGGAAATCCTGGAATACGATTCCTAATTTTCTTCTTAAGTTAGGGATATCAGACGGTTTTAGCTTTGCCAGGTCAAATCCTACAACAGCTCCGTGTCCTGATGCTAATGGAATGTGTCCGTAAAGCGTTTTCAGAAGGGAACTTTTTCCGGAACCTGTTTTTCCGATAAGATAGCAGAATCTACCTTTTTTAATGTTAAGATTTACATCAGAAAGTACAGTGAAGTTTTTTTGCGCAATCTTTGCGTTTTGTAAACTTATAATATTGTCTCCGGAGATATTTGTATGTGGCATAATTTAATTTTAAAGGCTGTTTCTAACAAAAATATTTCAACTTTTAAAAATAGAAAAAGATGTTGATGTAGCCTAAATTTTAGTAAATTTTAACAACAAAAAATGCCTGAAAAGGAACTTCTCAAGCATGTTTTGTATATGATAATAAAAAGATTATCTCTTAGCGCGTGCAGCACTTACAGTTAAACTCTTTCTGCCTTTAGCTCTTCTCGCAGCCAAAACTCTTCTTCCATTTGGCGTAGACATTCTTTCTCTGAAACCGTGTTTGTTTCTTCTTTTTCTTTCTGATGGCTGGAATGTTCTTTTACTCATTACTATATGTTTAAATCGTAATTAATCTATTAATTTTCAGGTTGCAAAGATATATAAATTTTTATAAGTTACAAACTTTAATTATTTTTTTTTGAAATTAAATGCAATGTTTTTTTATTGAACAATGGCAAACCCCTGATAAGAATACCATTTCTCTGTGCAAAAATAATATTTAAATGATTTATATAAAAGCTCTATCTTTGAAAACTTTAATTTTAACGAAAATAAACACCCGATGTTTACACCAGCAGAACTTTTAGATATCAATACATTACTTACTCAAGAGAGCAAAATAGTTATCCTTACCCACTACAACCCGGATGGAGATGCTATTGGTTCAAGTTTGGGATTGAAACATTATCTGAAAGCAAAAGGAATTCATGCAGAAGTTATTGTGCCTAATGATTTTCCAAAATTTCTGAAATGGATGCCGGAGTCTAAAAAAGTTATTATTGCAGAATATAAAAGAAAGCTGGCATCTGATATGATTGCAGGAGCAGATGTTATTTTCTGTCTGGATTTTAATTCTCCATCACGAATTGGATTATTAGGAGACTGGCTGGTGAAAGCTCAGGGTAAGAAAATTCTTATTGACCACCATCAACAGCCTGAAAAATTTGATTTTGTTTATTCCGATACCGTAATTCCGGCAACTTCACAGATGATCTATCATTTCATTGAAGCAATGAATGATGAAAAGCTGGTGAATCAGGATATGGCGGAATGTCTTTATACCGGAATCATGACTGATACTGGAGGTTTCCGTTTTCGTTCTACCAGTGCCACTACCCACAGAATTATTGCCAACCTGATCGAAAACGGTGCAGATCCGGCGATGATCACATCCAATACCTGGGATACCAACACAGTTTCCCGTCTGCATTTGCTTGCTTTGGTTCTGGGAAGAATAGAAGTGGTGAACGATGGAACGGTAGCAGTATTAAGCCTTACAAGAAACGAATTGAAAGAATTAGGTTTCCAGAAAGGAGATACGGAAGGTTTTGTCAACTATGGTTTAAGTATTGGCGGTGTAAAAATGTCAGCATTTTTCATGGAAGACCTGTACGAGGACTTTGTTAAAATTTCATTCAGAAGTAAAGATGATGTGGATGTAAACCAGTTCTCAAGAAAATATTTCAATGGAGGCGGGCACATCAATGCAGCCGGAGGAAAGTCTTTAGACTCTTTATCCGGAACTATAGAAACTTTCAAAAATAAAGTAAAAGAGGAAGGCTTGTAACAAGTAAAAAGTAAAGCCCTGATTTGATAAACTTCCGTGACTTTCAAACTCACAAAGCTTTACGAAATCCTTTTTCTTCAAGTTCCTGACAGGTATATTCATACACCTGCTGAAACATTTCATCCATATATCGTTTGTTGAAAAGGCTGTATTTCGTCATCTTAGGCGGATCTAAAAAAATATTACAATATTTTGCCTTAGAATACACAGATTTTGCAATGGCTAAGTGAAGGATTCTGTCAAATTCTTTCATCAGACTCATTTTCCTTAATTCATCATAGCTGATTGAGTTGACGTGGGAGGCAATAAGGAAGTTGCATTTATCCATAATGGGTTCAATGGGAAGGTTATCCAGGACACCACCGTCGACATAAATTTTCTCACCTATCCTTACCGGAGGAAGAATAAAAGGAACACTGGAAGATGCCAGCAATGGGCCGAAAAGCTCTCCTTCAGAAAAGAAATCTACAATACCATGGGTCATTTCAGTCGCAGCTACATACATGGGGATTTCCAGAATATTGAAGTTATCTTGCGGGAAATAATCTTTGAACAGTTTTAAAATGAAATTGGAGCTGAAGATTCCGTTTTTTGATAACTTTAAAGCTGATCGGGAAAAAAAAGAAGTCTGGCGTACAATTTCCATCATCTCATCCGGTGTTTTTCCGAAAGAATAAAAAGCACCAATAATAGAGCCTGCACTGGTTCCGGAGATAATGTGCGGTTTCAGATTGTATTCTTCCAAAGCTTTCAGTACGGCAATATGGGCAATCCCACGCATTCCTCCGCCTGAAAGTGTAAGCCCGATAACCGGTGGTGCCGGTGGTTTCTTTTTTTTGAATGAGAATAAAGCCATTACGAATATTATTCTCTACTAATATACAGGATTTTTTTATTAAACAAGACTTTAATCTGTCATGAAAAATGAGGTTATAAAACCAGTTTTTTAGGAAGGTTATGAAGAAGTTCTGTATTGATGATTTCGGCGCAGATACCAGGTTTTTCCCAATGCCCGTTGTGCCCGCAGTCCAGAATATAAGATTTGATATTTGTCCTGTCCGGAAGATGTTTGATCATCATATCGGTTTTTACAGCGTTGTCATGCTTACCGGCCAATACTAAGATTTTTGCATCCAGGCTTTCCAGAACATGCTTTTTGTCAGTTCTTTCTACCATACCTTTTACACAGGCAAGAGCTCCCAGATTGTTGGTAGATAGGGCGGTTTCAAGAGCAGTTTCAATTTTTCCTTCCAGTATATCTCTTTCATTTGGATTGAATAAATTGGGTACTCCGGCTCTTGCATAATGGGCAAATGCATCTTTTATAATTCTGTAGCTTTTGATGCGCTGTTGTTTTTTCTCTTCATCATCCGGAAAATAGGTAGAGAAAAATAATGTTAAGCTTTTCAAAGAGTTATGATATTTTTCTGCAAAAGCAAGAGACGTATATCCTCCCATCGAATGTCCCAAAAGGTGAATTTTTTCTAAGTGCTGATGGTCTAAAACTTTTTTTACTTCTTCGGCCATCAGTTCCATGGTGTGAACTTCCCCAAGAGTTTCAGACTGTCCGTGGCCGGGAAGGTCAATTTTGAGCAGTGAGAAATCTTTGGAAAGATGATGCTCCATATCGCTCCAGATGGATAGGTTTTCCATAAATCCGTGAAGAAGTACCAATGTTTCTTTTCCGTTTCCTTTTCTTTCAAAGTTCAGCATGATTCCAAAATTATAGAAGGTTAAAAATAATACAGCCGGTTACGTACTGAAGATTCGTTTCTCCTTTCAAATTTAAACAAAAAAGAGCATTTTTAAAATGCTCTTCGTCTTTTATTGAGTTAATTCCTTGTAAACCTTTGTTTCCCAGGGTTTGATATCGGTTACACCATATCTTTCCTTTTTAGATATTGCAAGGTTGTCCAGCATATCCACAAAATTCTTATAATTGGCTTCATCCGTTGGCTTTACAATAACGGTGAATTTGTCGGGTGCCGGTGCTTTCTTATAAGCTTCGGCAATGATTTTTGAAATTTTTATTCCACTAAAATCAGTTTCTTTAAGATTCCCTGTATTCAAGTCTTTCTGGTTGCTCTGATGATAAAATACACGGTTATCTTTCCCGAGGATAAATGTAACCTGATTTTGATCCCCGATTACATGATCAGTCGGAAGAGTATTGGGATCTTTTGCCGGTAATCCTAAATCCATTACGTTAGGTTTTGTAAAATTGGTTGTGAACATAAAGAAAGTGATCAATAGGAATCCCAGATCTACCATAGGAGTCATATCTACTCTGATCATTTTTTTCTTTTGTTTGCTGCCTTGTTTTTCTTGTGCAATTACTTCTGCCATGATTAAAAATTTTTAAATGTTAAACGGTGTTTGTTGAAGAATTCTTACAAAACACATGCCTTGTTTGGTTAATAATCAATAGATTCATGAATCTATTGATTGTTTTTATGCGAATTTTAAATATTTCTGTCTCTTTTAATCTATTTGATTTAAAAATGATAACCATGATATTGTTGGTTTGCTGATTGTTGAATTTTCAGGATAATCTTTGTATGAAGACTTACACAAAAAAACTCACACGATAAAGTGCGAGTTTTTAAATCATAAAAAATGTTTCTAAATAATAAATAATTTAAATGTTTGTAGATAAATACATTATTTGCTGACTGTTATTTTCTTTGAGAGGATGATTCCGTCTTTGTTTTTTACCTGTACAATGTAGATCCCTTCTGAGAATGTAGAAGTGTTGATCTTAATTTTTTCTTCGTTATATTTTTGAGAGAATAGTTTTCGCCCGGACATGTCCGTAATGCTGATAGTAGTTTCTTTGGGAAGATGATCCACATAAAAGAAATCTTTTGCCGGATTAGGGTAGAGGTTAGGTTGATTCATTTTTTGACTTTCTGAGATTCCGAGTTGTTCCGGGCTTAGTTTGACTACCCAGGCATCAATTGAACCATGATGTCCTGTAATATCTCCACTTGTAGATAGGGTATTTCCTGAAACAATATAGCCATTATCACTGGTTAGCTCAATAGAACTAAAGTATTCAACGCTTGGACCTCCTAAGGTTTTTTCCCATTTTAGATTTCCATTACTGTCCAGTTTTAGGATCCAGTAATCCAGATCACCATGATTTCCGGTTACCTGTCCATTGTTCGAAGCTGTCCAGCCCCCAACAATATAGTCCCATTCAGGAGTTTGACGTATTGTTATGGCGTTATCGTGAGCACCTCCGCCCAGATATTTATCCCATTGAATACCTCCGGTATTATTTAACTTTACTACCCAATAATCAGGAAGACCATTTTCAATATTGGAAGGATCATAAGAAGTACCCACCACAATATAGCCGCCATCGAAAGTCTGTTGTGCAGAATATCCCATATTATCTCCAATATTACCCAATGTTTTTTGCCATTGCATATTTCCGGAACTATCAAGTTTTACAACCCAATAATCATAGTTTCCATAGCTTACGGTAATGTGCCCGTCTGTAGAAATGGTATTTCCAGCAATAATATATCCTCCATCAAAAGTTTGCTGAACAGAAGACGCCTGATCACTGTCACTTCCTCCCAATGACTTCTGCCATTGTATATTTCCGGAGTTATCCAATTTTACTACCCAATAATCCTGTTCTCCCTGGTTTCCGCTGACATCACCATCATTAGAATTGGAGATTCCGGCTACAATATATCCTCCTTCGGCAGTCTGCTGAATGGATTGAGCTTCATCAACATTACTTCCTCCTAAAGATTTCTGCCATTGTATATTTCCATTGGCATCCATTTTTATTATCCAGAAATCAAAATTCCCATGGTTTATTGTAGTATCTCCGTCACTGGATTTGGAAGATCCGGCTGCAATGTATCCTCCGTCTGTAGTCTGCCGGATAGATTTGATTGCATCATGATTACTTCCCCCAAGCGCTTTCTGCCACTGTATATTTCCATTGCTACTCATTTTTACCACCCATCCATCTCCTTCACCATGATTTCCGCTAACATCTCCGTCGTTGGATGATGAAGTTCCGGCCATAATGTACCCCCCATCAGAAGTTTGCTGCGTGGAATAAGCGGTCTCACTTTGGCTTCCTCCCAATGCTTTCTGCCATTCTATAGAAGGTGCGGTCTGAGCCGAGAATATGGAAAAAGTAAAAAATAAAAGAGTAGATGTTAAATGTCTCATATGTATTTGAATTGGTGATAGTTATTCAAATATAATTAAAATTCCATTTCTTTTAGTATTTTATGGTGTACACAATTCATTTAAAATAAAAAACTCACACGATAAAGTGTGAGTTTTTAGATGATATGTAAATAATTTATTTATTCTTTTTATAGAAATTCACTCCGCATTCAAGGAATTTTTTAAAATCCTCTTTTGGCATATATCCTGAAACGGGAGTGTTGATTACTTTTCCGTCCGGAGTGATTAAAACATAGTGAGGTTGCGAGTTATTATTAAAATTAACCTGTTGGAACAAGCTCCATCTGTCACCGATTGTTTTTACCTTTTTGATTTGGCCTTCACCAAGGTCAATTTTAGTTTTTTGATCCTCTGGAAGCTCTTCTTTGTCGTCCACATACAAAGATGCTAATACTACATCATTCTGAAGGATCGGTAAAATGTCCGGTTCGCTCCATACAAACTCCTCCATTTTTCTACAGTTTTCACAACCGTATCCGGTGAAGTCAATAAGGATGGGTTTATCCTCTTTTTTAGCAAGTTCTATTGCTTTAAAGAAGTCGTGTTCCGGATGCATTCCTAAAATTCCGTCTTTTTCATCATGAAAATAGCTTACATTAAGTGGAGGTAAAATTCCGCTTAAAAGCTGAAGTTTCGGACGGTCAGATGGTATTAATCCCTGGATTAAGTAGATTACAAAACCAATTCCCAATACCCCTAATATCTTTCTTGTAATGGAGATTTTAGGTTTTTTATCATCATGCGGAAATCTGATGAATCCTAATAAATATAATGCTAATCCTAATGCAACAATAATCCAGATTGCGATGAAAAGTTCTCTTTTTAAGAAGAATGTTTTAGAAACAAGATCTGCTTTAGATAAGAATTTCAAGGCTAAAGCCAGTTCCACAAATCCTAAAACCACTTTTACTGTATTCATCCATCCTCCGGATTTCGGAAGACTTTGTAATGCTTGCGGGAATAAAGCCAATAGTCCGAAAACGATTGCCCACGCAAGACCGAATCCTGCCAATGCAAATGTCAGTAACATCGGAACGTTAGTAGAACCCGTTACTGCACTTCCCAGTAAACTTCCTAAAATAGGTCCTGTACAAGAGAAAGAAACAATAACCAATGTCAATGCCATGAAGAAAATACCGATAAGTCCTCCTGCTTCTTCTGCTTTAGAAGATTTATTGGCAATTGAACTTGGTAAAGTGATATCATAATACCCGAAGAAACTTCCGGCAAAGAAAATAAATATGATAAAGAATGCAATATTCAGCCATACGCTGGTAGAAATCTCATTGAAGATATTGCCTGCAATTCCGTCGATAACGTGGAAAGGAATACTTAATAAAACGAAGATAAGAAGGATGAAAAACCCATAAATAAGAGCATCTCTCTTTCCTTTTGCCTTATTCTTGCTGCCTTTCGTAAAGAATGAAACCGTCAGTGGAATCATTGGGAAAACGCAAGGTGTAAGCAAAGCGATTAGCCCGCCAATAAATCCTAGGAATAAATAAGTCCAGTAATTTTCATCTACTTTAGCAGAAGCTGTACCGCAGTCTGTCAATGGTTTTTTGAAATCTATGCTTTTAATTTTCAGCTGCTTAGGATCCAGTGTTGAGGTTTCTGTAATTGTAGCTTCTGTTTTTGAAGGATTTTCAGTAACCGTTTCAATTGTTTTTACTGAATCTTTTACCGCAGCTGCAGTTTCTTCAGTAGCCACTGCTTCTTCCGTTGCCCCTTTTGGTGTAACTTTTTGATTGAATTCTAATGTATTGGGAGCCAGACAAACTCTGTCATCACAGGTCTGATATGTAATTTCAGAAGTGACATCCGCAGGCTTTGTAGGATCTTTTAATTTAAATTTCTGCTTAAATCCAGCTGAATTGGAGTAAAAAACAATTGTTCCCCCAAAAGCTTCAGAAAACTCTTCATGCTTTTTACCTACTTCGGTAAACTTCCCGATCAGTTCAATATTCTTTCCCGTAACTTTATACTCGGTAGGAATTCCGGTATCTTCCGGCAAGTCTTTTGAGTAAATATGCCATCCGCTTTCCATAGTAGCATTCAATACAGCTTCGTACTGATTGTTTCCAAGGTCGTTGATGGTGAATTTAAACTTTACAGGATTTTTTATCTGCGCATTAATCCCTGTCGCTAAAAATAGTAGAATTAATAAAAACCAATTTCTAAATTTCATTGTTCATTTCATTAAAAATTTTGAGACTCCATTTTGTCTTCTCATTCTTTGCATATCTTCTATCCTGTCTGAAAGGGATAATCCCAAGTACAGAATAATTGCTGTCTGTCAGTATCCAGATTTTTTGCCTCGCTAAAATAGATAATTTTTCGTCCCTAAAAAACTTAGAAACTTTCTTTTTCCCGGAAAATCCTGATGGATAAAACTCGTCACCCTCTTTTTGTTTTCTCAAACGTAGTGGGAAATGAAGTTTTTCGGCATCAAAATCCCATTCAAATCCTTTATTGATTCCATCAATGCTTTCAATATAATCTACGAGATTGACGTTGATTTGGTTTTCGGAAAAATTAAAATGATCGATCAGTATTATTTCCTCTTTGATTTCTTGTTTATCATTTCTATCAATAAATATCAATTCATCACGATTGACAATCAACTGATATTTTTCTGAAAAAAAGGAACTGTTGTTTTCGGCCTTAAAAATTTTAGGAATTTCTTCCTCCTGGTTGAATCCGTATTTTTTTAAGATTTCAAATTTTACGAAATCACTTTCCTGGTACAGCTTTTCCTTTGATAAGATTTTATAGTCTGGGTTAAATACCGTAAGACGATTTTCTATCTCCTGAATCTGTTTCCGGACAAAATCTTTAGTTTGATTCAGATATAAAGAACTTTTTCTGAAGTTTTCCAGAAAGTTATCATTTGTATCCATCAGCACCGGAACAATCTCATTTCTAATCCTATTCCTCAGGTAATCATTTTTTTTATTAGAAAGATCTTCCCGGAATTCAATTGTGTTCTCCTCAGCAAACTGATAAATTTCTTTTTTTGAAAAATTTAGAAGCGGGCGGAGAATATCATTGTCATTTGATGGGATTCCACTCAATCCGTTGATGCCGGAGGCTTTGGAAAGGTTGATGATAAATGTTTCCAGCTGATCGTTCAGGTGATGAGCAGTAACCAGAAATTCCAGTTTTTCCTTTTCCTGGATTTCTTTAAAAAAAGTATACCGGAGTTCCCTCGCCCAAAGCTGAATAGAGTTTTCAGGTTTCCGGTCCTTTTCCGAAACTTCATACAAATGAAATTTTATATGATTTTTCTCACAAAAATCCTGCACCGTTTTCTGATCCAGATCAGAATCATTACCACGGAGTTTATAATTGATATGGGCAACCTGAAACTGGAATTTTGAACCTTTGATTTCGTGCCCTAAATCCCTGAACAAAGAGGCAAGAACCATAGAGTCTGCTCCTCCGCTTACCGCCAGAAGATACGTGTGATTTTCCGGTTCGTGAACGAGATTTTTTAATTGGCTGATAAAGCTTGATTTTTCCAACATAGATGTTGAGAATTTCTTTTATGCAAAGATAACCGATATAATTCAATTGAATTTTCCTAACTTTGAGTAGTCTAAAAATGATTATTTATGAAGATTTTAAAAATTGTAGCAGTTTCTGCAATGGCGCTGGGAATGACATCTTGTGTCAGCAAAAAGCAGTATGATGCTTTGAGCACAAACTATAAGCAGTGTATTGAAAATATCGGAGAAAGACAGAGAGAAATTCAGGATTTGAAATCTCAGAACTCTGCATTGACTGGTGAAAATAACTTGCTGAAAAGCCAGCATGATGCTTTAAAATCATCACTTGATGCATGTCTTTCCAACACCGGAAAAAGCTCTGCCAATATTGATAAATTGGTAGGTGAAATCAATGCTTCCAATTCTTATATCAAACAATTGATTTCTAACAACGCTAAGAATGACAGTTTGAATCTGGCATTGTCTAACAAGCTGAAAAGATCTTTAGATAATGTATCAGATCAGGATGTACAGGTGAAGGTATTGAAAGGAGTTGTAATGATCTCTCTTTCAGATAATATGTTGTACAAAACAGGGGATTACAATATTCTGCCTGCTGCTCAGGAAGTGTTAGGTAAAGTAGCTAAAGTAATCAATGATTATGATAAATATTCAGTGTTGATTGAAGGGAATACGGATAATGCTCCGTTGAACTCTCCAAATCTTCCAAGAGACAACTGGGATCTTTCTGCATTAAGAGGTACTTCTGTGGCTAAAGTTCTTCAGACCCAGTTTGGAGTAGATCCTGCAAGAATTACAGCAGGAGGTCGTTCTGAATACAACCCGAAAGCTACCAACATGAGCGTTTCAGGAAGAGGAGAAAACAGAAGAACGGAAATCATCATTATGCCTAAACTTGATGAGTTTATGAAACTGATGGATATCGCTCCTAAGAAATAATTACTCAACCATACATAATAATAAATCCCGAAGCAATTCGGGATTTATTGTTTTATGAGTTAATCTGTTTCGGAATATAATGGGCTGATATTTTTTTCTTTGAAAAGGGAACTGCTTTTTTAGCAGTTTGCTCAAAATAAAAATTGGTGATATTCCATACAATCATAATGGCTGAAAAGTAATATAAATTAAGAACGAGTGCAATTCCTATATGCATAGAAACCGTCAGGAAAAGCCATGTTTTCTGAGTTGGTTTGTACCAGATGAAAAACGGGTAGCATATCTCGATGATAATTGTACTCCATCCCATGAAACTTAGGATATAGGAATGTTCTATAAGCCAGCTGAAATCAAAATTCAGATCTCTGTTGGAATAAGGAAGATGAATGGCCTTCCAGATAGATTCGCCGTTCCACCAATTGAAACCTAAAGCTTTATCTAATCCGGAGAAAAAATAAGCAATAGATATATGAATCTGAAATAATCTTTTGACAGGAGTGATATTTATTTCCTGTGTTTTTTTACTAAAAATAAAATTCCTGAGGGAAAAAAAATGATCGGCGGGAAACAGGATCAGATAAAATAGTGACATGCTCGTGAAAAAATCTGCACCATAAGCAAAGAAAGAACTTCCCTTGAGTAAAGCAATCTGTAGTATAAGCAAAAGGAAAGCTGAAACTCTGGAATAAAAACCAGTAATGATCAAAATACACAAGGTAATAAATGATATTTTGGTTATCACAATCGTTGTGCTTTCTTCAATGCCAAAGCTTTGTAAAAAGCTGACGATTTTTGAGAAGGTAATCAGCCAGTCAGGAGTGAAAACACTCATAATATCCTGCGGGATGATACTGCTGCTTGAAAATAGTTTGTCAAAATCCGGCATGACTGCGAGAAACTGTAAAAGAATAATCGTTCCAATTGCAATCCGGAAGAAGCTCAGGAATTCTGTTTGATTATCCTGTCTGAAAAAGAAGTTTTCAGTTTTGGTATAGAGTACATTCAGCTTTTTCATCACTTTAATGTTTGAATTCATCAATAAGAATAAGATTTTCATTCGTTTTTCCCTGTCTGAAATCTGCAATAGAAGGGTAGTCGTACAAATAAAGCTTTGTAGTAACACTTGAGGCTTTTGGATTTTCTTTCATCACATGTTCTGCAATCTGTTTGATAATAATATCCAGATATTGATAATACTTGCGGTCATATGTGTTCTTGTTAGAAATTTTATCCAGAAACATATTAAAAACAGTAGTATATCTCACTCTGCTCTCCTTACTTTTAAAATAAGGCATGGCCTTTTGTTCCAGAATATTTCCCTTCTTATCTTTCAGTTCAAAGCTCATCACAAAATCACTGGCAACATTGGGAGCATAGAAGCCATAACCTGTATCAAAACCAGTATATGATGTAAATATATTGACTGGCTTTAATTGGGCAATATTTTCCGAAACTGTATAGGCCAGGGGCTTTTTATAGTTTCTGTTTTCATAATAAAAACCATAGTAGCCATCAAATGTTCCCTTCATACCAATTGTGAATACTATCAATAGAACAATAAAAATTCCGGATAACTGAAGCTTTTTTTTCATGACAAAAGATTTAAGAAAAGGCTGCCTTCAGAACAAAAACAGCCTTTTACGGTTATTTGTAGTTAACCAACACATTGTTAAGCTTGACATTGATTCGTGGATCAATGGCTGTGTTAACTTTGTAAGATTTTATGATCACATTGGTAAGATTCTTTCTTCCCATAGTTGGTGGACAGATCGTATATTCTTCAGCACCTCTTATAGTAAGTTTACCTAAAGAAGCGATATCTTTCTGGCTTAGTAGAGCAGCATTCGTCGCAACCTGATTGTTTTGAATGGCATAATAATCTGCTCCAAGTTCTTTGGCTCCGTATTTTTGAAGGATACCATCTACTTTAGCTCTTAGATCACCATATTTTTTCCAGTCAATATTGGCTTTCATCAGACATCCGCGGATGATATACTGTCTGTTGATTTTGTAAATAATAAAATTGGTACCCAAACTGCTCTGATGAAGTTTTTGTAGTCTTAGTAAACTCTTTATGTCTTCATCAGAAATTTTTTTGACATCTTTAAGGATGTAATTGTTGTCTACAATGTAATTGCCTTTTTCTTTATAAAAAGACATTTCCTGAGGCTTTAGCTGGGAAAATATTATAACAAGTCCCACTATTGCTCCAATTAAAAATAAAGTCTTTGTTTTCATGTGGATGTTTTAAAATATCCCTACTCTGTTTTAGGATTTTCGGGGGCCTCCTTTCTGTGAGTGTTTCATGGTTGAGAAACTTAGATCAAATGTAGAATTATGTAAGTGCTTAAGAATAAGTGTTTATCCTGTTTTTTTATAAGGACTTTAACCTGTTGCTATTGAAATATAAAGATTGGAAAGATGAGAATCGCAAAATAACAGGCTGTTTAAAGGTGATTCAGACTGTTTTGTGATGTTGATAGCACAGATCTATCGGATGAACTCAATAAAGTTCTTTTAAATTGAAGTTAGGGAAAATGGTCCCGGAATGGGATTAGATTGTTGATTCGATAATTAGGTATCTGATGTGACTTTTTCAGAATAGTATAGCCTTAAAACAAAAACAAATCCCGAAGGTGGTCGGGATTTATTTTTAATCAAATTAATTCTTCCTTTTTCAGGAGCGAAATAATTCGTAGCAAAAATGAAGTGGATATTTCTTTCTTAGTTTTTGCTGCAGAAGAATCAGTTCTGCCTTTCAGCATAACTTTTTTGTGATTCTCATGGTTAGTTTGTGTCTCTCCTGCAATCATCTTGTTTCTCTTAGTGTTTTTACCCCTTATTCTCATTGCAAACTTACAACGGATACCACAAAAATACCATCCGTATTTTCCCGGTATTTTATATGGGGTTTTCACTGATGTGTAGATTTTTATTCATTTAATTAGTTGATTAATAAAAGAATATGTATATTTAAATCTCCGTTAAAGGAAATAATTAAAGAGGTGTCCGAAAATCTTAAAGAGTAGGAAATTAATACTAAACAAAATAATTATGAAAAATTCAAAAAAGCTTTCAAGAGTAGAAATGAAAACCGTACAAGGTGCTATTAGAGGGTGTAATCCACAGATATTTTGTACCAGCCCGCAAACAAAGTGCTGCCCGGGATGGGTTTGTGCCGGTATAAGACAATATTGTATAGCTGTATAATGATTTTTTACATAAAATTTAGATATGGCTAAGAAAAAGAGAGGGATTCATTTCTCTCTTTTTTTGTATCTTCTTGTTGAATTTAAAAACTAGCTTTAAAATCCTTAAATTTGTTTTAAATTATAATGGTATGAGTTTTTTTGAAGAAAAAAATCCTGAAATGGACAGATATTTGGAAGCACACGCTTCTTCGGAATCCGAAATTCTGAAAAAACTGAGAAGAGAGACTTACCAGAAGACGACACAGCCTCACATGATTTCCGGATATCAGCAGGGAAGGTTATTGACTATTATTTCCCAGATGCTGCAGCCGAAAAGTATTTTGGAGATAGGAACATTCACAGGATATGCTACGCTATGCCTTGCATCAGGATTGGCAAAAGACGGAAAAATTACAACATTGGATGTGAATGAAGATCTTGCTTATCTTCCGAAAAAATATTTTGAGTCAAGTGAATATGCCAGTCAGATTGATTTTAAACTTCAGGATGCCAAAGAATATTTAAAAGAAACAGAGGAGTTTTTTGATCTGATCTTTGTAGATGCTGATAAGGAGAATTATGCAGAATATTTTAAATTGATAAAACCCCACACCAAGTCCGGAACAGTAATCCTGTTTGATAATGTTTTGTGGTACGGGAAAGTGCTTGAAGAAAATCCGAAGCTGAAGTCAACCCAGTCTATTCAGGAATTGAATGATTTAGCGGCAAAAGACGAAGATTTTGAAAATCTTATTTTACCTTTGCGGGATGGAGTCAACTTTCTTCGCAGAAAGTAATAAAAATATCCTAAGATTAAAACATTTAAAGAGAGTACAGGTTGTATTTTTTCTTTAAATTATTCAATCTTTAAATTGAGAGTTAATGAATAAAGGAATTTGTATTGTTACAGTAGCGCCGGTTCGTGCAGAGAATTCTGACAGAGCTGAAATTGTTACGGAAATATTGTTCGGAGAAAGTGCAGATATTTTGGAAGTAGATAAAAACTGGACCAAAATAAAGATGCATTATGATGGCTATGAAGGATGGATGGATACCAAACAGCTGAAACCAATAACAGAAGAAGAACTGGCTAAAAGGAAAGTTACTGTCGTTACTGAGGATTTCTCTTCCGTATTAATGAATGACGGGAAGACTCTGCTTTCTATGGGATCAGAAGTGGAGTTTCCGGTGGTTGCTTCAAGGAGAAGTCATGATGTACGTGAAAGTATTGCCCTGACGGCAAAAGAATTCCTTAATGTACCTTATCTGTGGGGTGGGAAAAGCTTTTTTGCAGTAGATTGCTCAGGATTTACTCAACTGGTATACAAAATTCACAATATTAAAATTCCAAGAGATGCTTCGCAGCAGGCTGAGGTAGGTGAACCTCTTACCTTTGTAGAAGAAACACAGCCTGGAGACCTTGCTTTCTTTGAAAATGCAGAAGGAAAAATTATTCACGTAGGGATTATGCTGGATAATCAAAAAATTATCCATGCTTCAGGAAAAGTGAGAATTGATACATTAGATTCCACAGGGATTTTCAATAAAGAAATGAATAAGCACACCCATAAACTGAGAGTGCTGAAAAGTGTAATTTAATCATAATTCAATCTCATCTGAAATGGAAAATATTCTTTTTACAATTTTTGATATTTTTAATTTTGGATTGGTCGTTTTTCTGTGGTGGTTTACCATCAAGAATTATAATGCTTTGCCAAAGAGAATTCCTGTACATTTTGATATGGAAGGGAAAGCGGATGGATTTGGTGGAAAAAAATATGCATTTCTGATGCCTGTATTAGCTCTTGGACTGTATGCTCTGTTCATCTATGGAGTAAGGCATCCTGAAGATACTAATTTCCCTGTAGAAATTACGGATCAGAATATGAATGCTCAGTTTTTAATTATGAAAATTGGATTGAGAATTCTTTTTGTTGTATTGGCTGTCATTTTTACAAATATTCAGGACTATATGTTCAGATATGCTGTTGATGATAAAGCTAAACCCAGAATTTCATTTGCTGCCATATTTTTATCAGTCGTGTTATTTACTCCTGCATTACTTTTTATAGCTCATCTTTTTAAATGATACACACTAAAGAAAATTCAGAACATTATATCTGGGGAAACCATTGTGACAGCTGGATTCTGAAAAAGACAGAAGGATTATCTGTGAAACAGGAAAAAATGCCCGCAGGAACTTCAGAAAAACTACACTTTCACAAAGTGGCAGAACAGTTTTTTTATATTCTGAAAGGAGAAGCTGTATTTTATATCAATGAAGAGAAATTCCTGGTTAAACAAGGAGAATCTATTTCTATTGCACCGGAATCAAAACATTTTATTTCCAATGAATCCAACGAAGAAATTGAGTTTTTAGTCATATCCAATCCACCTGCGGATCATGATAGAATTGAAATAAAAGAATAATTAAAATGGCTTTTCTATACAATATATTTATCAGTCTCCTTGCTTTCGGAATGAAGGCTTTTGCATTGATTAATGATAAAACTAAAAAAGGCGTTGAAGGGAGAAAGCAGTCTTTAGATAAAGTGAAATCAGCATTTTCAAAAACAGATAAAGTGATTTGGATGCATGCTGCCAGTTTAGGAGAATATGAGCAGGGACTTCCTGTTTTGGAAAAGCTTAAAGATAATTTTCCCGGACATAAAGTTCTGGTGACTTTTTTTTCTCCCTCAGGATATGAGAATGTAATTAAGAAGAAACATATTGCAGACGTTATATGTTACTTGCCATTCGATAAAAAAAATGCTGTAAAGGAGTTTGTATCACAGTTTAATACTGAACTATTTTTTACGGTTAAATATGATTACTGGTACAATCTGCTTGCAGAACTGAAAAATCAAGGGGCAAAAATTTACGTTATTTCCGCTTTGTTCTATGAAAGACAGTCCTTCTTTACTTCCTATGGAAAATGGTTTGTAAAACAGCTTCGGAAAGATGTGGATTGGTTTTTTCATCAGACACAATTTTCATTGGCTCTGGCCAAGAGTATAGGATTGATAAAATCTTCTGTAACGGGAGACACAAGGTTTGACAGGGTAAAACAACTTCGTAGCAGGAACAACCATGTAGATTATATTGCAGACTTTAAAGGAGGTAATAAAACAGTCGTTTTTGGGAGTTCATGGCAGGCTGAAGAAAAAATAGCAGAAGTGGTTTCCCGTAAAAATAATATGGTGAAACTCATTATCGCACCCCATGATCTGAAAAGAGTAGAGCATTTGAAAAGTATATTCCCGGGTGCATTATTATACAGTCAGATACAGGATAATCTATCATCAATTGATAGCGCTCAACTTTTAATTATAGACAGTATTGGCTTATTGTCAAAACTATATTCTTATGCAGATGCAGCCGTTGTGGGAGGAGGATTTCATGATGCAGGACTTCATAATATTCTGGAAGCGGCAACTTTTGGGGTTCCTGTGATCTTTGGAAATCATTACAAAAAAAATCCAGAAGCTGATGATCTCATCACTGCGAACGGCGGAAAATCTTTTCCAGACGAATATACGGCCGCTGAATTTGTTTTATTTCTTATAAATGAAGATAATCAGGAAGAACTTACAGAAATGTCCCAGAATGCAGGAAAATTCGTAGATGGAAAACCTGATTCTACCAAAATGATTCTACAGAAAATCTTATCGTAAATATCCCTGGCTTTTCATTTCTTTCATGATCTGATCTATGTTTTCTGGAATCCTGTCGCATTCAAGCCAGTTGATGTCAAGACCATTGTTCACACAGAGTTTTTGAAGATAATGGTTTTCTGAGATTTTCTTTTGGGTGTCCCGCAGATATTCATCAATTTCCATCCAGTAATCTTCATCCAGTTTTTTAATAAGAGTCAAAGCTTTGAATACTTTATTGATGATGTAAATATAGAGTTTGTAAACATTGTCAAATCTTTGTCTGCTGAGGTCATTGTTGTTTTCCAGAATTTTATTGATAAGAAGAAGATTCAGCGAAACTTCCCCGAATTTATCTGTGGTAATTTTAATATGTTCAGTGATTTCTGCGCTTATCTTTCGGATGATAGTCAGGAAATAAGGAGCATTTCCAGTGTATTTTGAGGCTAAAAGAACCTTTTCCGCTACAATTTCCTCCATTGCATTTCTCTTATCATCTGTAGTTTCCGGATCAATAAGCTCGAAATACAATTTTTTAGACAATAATTTATCCTTTCTCAGAAGCCTGAAAATAAGTTTATCTTTCTCGGTACCGGAAAAAGCGCTCAGAGCCGCTTTGAACTCTTTTGAATACTCCATTAATTGAAAATTTTCGAATACTTCATGAATCCGTTCAGTGCCCAGTTAGCCGTATAATACAATGATTTTAAAGTTGAAAACCCCATGAAATACTTATAGACTAGATATTGATCTTTGATGATATTTTTTTTCTTTCTGGAAACACTGTTTTCACGCATTCTGTATTTTGCTAATGTCTTTTGTACAGGAATCCCTTCAGGAATTACTTTTAAAAGATTAAGCCACATGACATGATCTTCACGTTTGCTTTTTACAGGAAACAAAAATTTTCCAACCCTTTGGGTATCATACATTGTGGAAACCGGTGCCAGACGGCATGTCTTCAAAAGATTAGAGAATGTAACCACTTTATCTGCCAGAAAATCTTTCAGGATAGGCTGAAGCTGTTCATCACATCTGGAATAGTTGCAATAAACCAGTTCTGCATTATGTTCCTGCATATAATCTGTCATTGTTTCCAGATATTCAGGATACCAGTAATCGTCAGAATCCAGAAAAGCGATATATCTTCCTTGTGCTCTTTCCAGACTGTTGTTTCTTGCATTTCCTGCACCTCCATTTTTTTCCAGTACCTGTAGTTTTATTCTGGGATCATTATATTTTCTGATAATCTCAACTGTATTATCTTTGGAAAGGTCATCAGTAATCAGCCATTCCCAGTTTTCATAGGCTTGGTTAAGAACAGACTGTATGGTTTCCTCGATAAATTCAGCAGAATTATAACAGGGAGTGATAATGGAGACAAGATCTTTCATTTGTGCTTTTTAAGACTGTAAAATTATAAAAATCTTTTTTCATAAAGATGCCAGGAAGCAATTCCTACCCCTATAACTACCAACATACATACCAATCCCATAAAGTAAGGATTATAATTGGCAAAAAGTCCCAATGTTGCAAATACCCTGATGATAGGGAAGTGGAATATGTAGATTCCATAAGTGAAATCTCCGTACTTTCCGAAATTATTCAAAAATTTAAATGAGTAAGCAATATACAGAACAATGATGCTGATCATCATCGGAGAGAATAGCTTTATATTAAAAATCAGATCTATCCAGACCGTAATCATAGCAATGATGAATAAAGTATTCTTGTGTTTGATAAACTTGTCAAAATTAAAGTAAATCAGCATTCCACCAATGAAATAACATAGTGAACCCGGCAGCTGTCTTGAAAGAGCCGCTTTTCCAGCCATTTCAAAATAATTAAGATATACCAGAGAAAGGAAATACAGTACGATCAGACTGATATTTCGGTATTTGTTATTTTTTCCAAACAATAGAAACATTAACGGAACAGCTATATAAAAACACATTTCTATCTTAAGAGTCCATAAGGCCCCATTTACAGCCTGGTTTCCGAATACACCGGGAAGCCAGGGTGCTTTAAAATTCATAAAAATTGAATTCCAGAATAAATATTTATAAACCTGCGTATTGCCGAAATATTCAGAAAGAGGAAGTGTACTCACGAGGCTCAGTAATACAGCACACAGAAAAACAACTAATAGATAAGCGGGAACAATTCTGTTGAATCTCTTTTTAGCGTAGCTTTTTAAACTGGATGACCTTTCGTAGCTTCTCGCAATAAGAAATCCACTAACGATAAAAAATGAGAAAACAGCCACTTCCACAGGGCTGTGCGTTAGAATTGTAAGCTGGGCAGAGCCGCTTAATGCTCCCAAATGTCCTACAAAGACAATGAAAGCAAGGAGAACACGTATAAAATCAAAATTGTTTCTCGTAATATCCTGCATTTGTATTTTGTTTCCTGCAAAAATAACTTTTTTAATAGAATGAACGATGCTCATGTATCCATTATTTGTTAAATAAAGGGAAAATAGGGGCTCACTATTTTAAAATATATATAAATAATCGTCGATAAAATAATTTTTCATAAAAAATAGTAATATAAATCAAAAAAATTATAATTTTAGCGCTTGAAAAAATTGATCTATGAAGAAATTAGCATTACTATTTGCAGGTTTATCTTTGTTTGCTGCAGCTACAGGCTGTAGTAGTGACAATGATACTGTTCTGGAAGCTCCTCTTGTTGGGACATGGCAACCATTAAAAGAAGTTGTTACCACTGTAGAAGTTGGTGAAGACCCGGTTTCTAACACGATTACTTATACAGATTGTCAGAAACAGACAAGATGGTGGTTTAGCGTTGACTCCAAAGGAGGAAAGACGAACTGGGGAGATACCGCTACACCTGGTCAGTGTGCTATTCTTTCTGATATAAAATTCAATTATACCTATAATAAGGAAGGAAAAGACGTTCAGATGAAAATTCAGGGGATAGTAGAGCCGCAAAATGCAAAGGTTATTACTCTGGATGCTACAACGCTCAATCTTGCTGTAAGAGAGGAGACACAGGATCCTACTATATTCCAGACAAGAACATATACCTTCAAAAGAGTTACTCAATAATAGTATATACTTCAGGATATAAAACAGATCTCATCTCCGGATGGGATTTTTTTGTTGGGGATAGAATTGCAATTCATCATAAATTAAATTTCCATTTACTTTAAAATCATTATTTTTGTGAATCTTGTTAAAAAGAAAAATAATTCAATATTTTAAAGTCTAACATATAACATATATATAAAGTGTTTTACGATCATCAGCAGATAGAAAAAAAGTGGCAGAAATACTGGGAGGAAAATCAAACTTATAAAACCTCTAATAACACAGATAAACCCAAATTTTACGTACTCGATATGTTTCCGTATCCATCCGGAGCAGGTCTTCACGTAGGTCACCCGCTGGGATACATAGCATCGGATATCTATGCAAGATATAAAAGACATCAGGGTTTTAATGTTCTTCACCCGGTAGGATATGACAGTTTTGGACTTCCTGCTGAGCAGTATGCTATCCAGACAGGGCAGCATCCCGCTATTACTACAGAACAGAATATCAACAGATACGAAGAGCAGTTAAGAAAAATCGGTTTCTCATTCGATTGGAGCAGAGAAGTAAGAACTTCAGATGCATCTTATTATAAATGGACACAATGGATCTTTATCCAGCTCTACCATTCTTGGTATAATAAAAATACCGATAAGGCAGAATCTATTGATTCCCTGATCCAACATTTTGAAGAAAAAGGAACAGAAGGATTAAATGCCAATCAGAATGACGAATTAAATTTCACAGCAGAAGAATGGAAAATGGCTTCCGATCTTGATAAAGAAGATATCCTGTTAAACTATCGTCTTGCTTACAGAGCAGAAACCACTGTAAACTGGTGCCCTGCATTAGGAACTGTATTGGCAAACGATGAAATAAAAGATGGAAAATCTGAAAGAGGAGGGTTTCCTGTTTTCCAAAAGAAAATGATGCAGTGGAGTATGAGAATCTCCGCATACTCTGAAAGATTATTACAAGGATTGAATACTTTAGACTGGCCGCAGCCTTTGAAAGATTCTCAGGAATACTGGATTGGTAAATCTCAGGGAGCACAGGTTCAGTTCAAGGTAGAAAGCCATAATGAAATCGTTGAGGTATTTACAACAAGACCTGATACTATTTTTGGAGCTACCTTTATGGTATTGGCTCCGGAAAATCCTTTAGTGGAAGCAATTACTACTGATGCTCAAAAAGTAGAAATAGATACTTATATTGAAGAAACTTCCAAAAAAACCGAAAGAGACAGAATGTCTGACGTGAAAAACGTGAGCGGAGCTTTCACAGGAAGTTATGCAATCAATCCGTTCAGCAACGAAAAAATGCCGATCTATATTTCAGACTATGTGTTGATGGGATATGGGACAGGAGCCGTGATGGCTGTTCCGGCGCATGATGAACGTGACCACAGATTTGCAAAGAAATTCAATCTTGAAATTAAAAAAGTTGTAGAAACAGAAGAAGATGTTCAGGAAAAATCTTTTGATTCCAAAGATTCCGTTTGTGTCAATTCTGATTTCTTAAACGGATTGAATTATAATGATGCAAAGTCAAAAATAATTTCAGAGATCGAAACTAAAGGAATCGGTCATGGTACAACGAACTACAGACAGCGTGATGCAGTTTTCTCAAGACAGCGTTATTGGGGAGAACCTGTTCCTATATATTATAAGGATGGGATGCCTTACACATTGCCAGCTTCCGCTTTACCATTAGAACTTCCTGAAGTTGAAAAATACTTACCTACAGAAGACGGAGATCCGCCATTAGGGAATGCAAAAGAATTTGCATGGGATGAAGCTAACCAAAAAGTAGTTGCTACAGATCTGGTGGATGATAAAACTATTTTCCCGTTAGAATTATCTACAATGCCGGGTTGGGCTGGAAGCTCATGGTATTTCCTTAGATATATGGATCCACAAAATGACGGAGAATTCTGTGCAAAGAATCTTTCAGACTATTGGGGACAGGTAGATTTATATATTGGAGGCAGTGAGCACGCAACCGGTCACTTATTATATTCCCGTTTCTGGAACATGTTTTTAAAGGACAGGGGATACATCAATCATGATGAGCCATTCCAGAAATTGATCAACCAGGGGATGATCTTAGGAATGAGTGCATATGTATATAGAATTGAAGGAACTAATCAATATGTTTCTAAAAATCTGGCAGGAAATTACCAGACTCAGCAGATCCATGTTGACGTATCCTTGTTAAAAGGAACTTCTGACGAATTGGATACTGAAGCTTTCAAAGCATGGAGACCTGATTATGCAGATGCAGAATTTATTATGGAAGATGGAAAATACATCACAGACCGTGAAGTAGAAAAAATGTCCAAGTCAAAATACAATGTAGTAAATCCTGATGATATCTGTGAAGAGTACGGAGCAGACGGATTAAGATTATACGAAATGTTCTTAGGCCCGCTGGAACAATCCAAGCCTTGGAATACTCAGGGATTAAGTGGTGTATATGGTTTTCTTAAAAAATTCTGGAATCTGTATTTTAATGGAGATGCATTTGAAGTTTCAGAAGAAGAACCTACAAAAGAAGAATACAAAGTTTTACATACTTTAATAAAGAAGGTGGTATATGATATTGAAAACTTCTCATTCAATACATCTGTATCATCCTTTATGATTGCTGTGAATGAGCTCCAGAAAATAAAATGTAACAAACGCAATATTTTAGAGCCGCTGGCCGTTATCATTTCTCCGTATGCGCCTCACATCTGTGAAGAACTATGGAGTTTGTTAGGATACAATACATCTATTGAATTTGAAAAATTCCCGGTATTAAATGAAGATTATCTGATTGAAGATGAAATTCAGTATCCGGTAAGTGTAAATGGTAAAATGAAGTTCAAAATTTCACTTTCAGCTCAATTATCTGCCAAGGAAGTGGAAGATTTGGTGATTTCGAGTGATAAAATGCAACAGATTTTGGAGGGTAAAACCCCTAAAAAAATCATTGTAGTCCCTCACCGTATTGTGAATATCGTAATTTAAATAAAATTTAACATTGGGAAATTAAAAAAAATGGGTGTCTTATTTTTTTGATTTTTTAACTCAAATGTTAAATTTGGGGAAAATAAATAAAATATTTAAAAATAATTATTATATCGAAATCGTATTAAAATTTCTTTATCAAAAAAAAGCAAAATGTTTAATTAAGACTCTTGCATTTTAATTAATTTTGCCTTTAATTTACACCCTGTAAAATTTTAAAACAATATAATTTAGTTAAATATGGAAATGAATGTTTCAAAAAATGATGAGCAAGTAGTTGCTAGAAAGGCAGGAGGTTTAAATCCAGCTGTTATTATTCCTATTCTATTTATTATAGGAGTATGTATTTATTTATTCGTTCTTGGTAGCCCAGGAAACTTTAAAGATGCAGATAAACTAGGAAGTGGGTCTGTAGCCTTTTCAAGTGTTGAAGGAAAAGACATTCACCCAGAATCGTTTTTAGGTATTATCTACAAAGGAGGGGTTATCGTACCAATCTTGATTACTTTCATGATTACTGTAATCGTTTTCTCTTTTGAAAGATATTTCGTTCTTGGTAAAGCTGCCGGAAAAGGAAACTTAGACAACTTCGTTGTACAAGTAAGAAGCTTACTAAACCAAAACAAAATTGACGAAGCTATCGAAGAGTGTGACAGACAACAAGGTTCTGTAGGTAACGTAGTAAAAGAAGGTCTTACTACTTACAAAGCACTTTCTCACGATACTACATTAAATAAAGAGCAGAAAATGGTAGCGCTTAACAAAGCTATCGAAGAAGCTACTACTCTTGAGATGCCAATGCTTGAGAAAAACATGATGATCCTTTCTACTTTAGGTACTGTTGCAACGTTAGTAGCACTACTTGGAACGGTAATCGGGATGATCAAGGCATTCTTCGCATTAGGTTCAGGAGGAGGTACTCCGGATGCTGCTGCTCTATCTACAGGTATCTCTGAAGCCTTGATCAACACGGCATTAGGTATTGGTACTTCAGCAATCGCTATTATCCTTTATAACTTCTTTACATCTAAAATTGATGGATTAACTTACAAGATCGACGAGATCTCTATGAGTATCCAACAATCTTTCGCTGAATTCAACTAAGAATTAGCAAGATATTTGCATTAGCAATTAAAAGAAGTTTAATTAAAAATATTTTATAATAATGGCGAGAGTCAAACCAAAAAGACATGGAGTAATTACGGACATGACTGCAATGTGTGACGTTGCGTTCCTACTCCTTACGTTCTTTATCTTGACCACTCAGTTTAAAAAACCTGACGTGGAGCAGATCAAACCGCCATCTTCAATTTCGGAAAAATTGCTTCCTGATGCTAGTTTAATGACTATCAACGCTACTCCGGACGGAAAATTCTATTTCCAGCCAGTAGAAAATGCATCAGAAAGACTTGCACTTTTGGAAAAAATGGGACAAAAGTATGGAGTTACTTTTGATAACAACCAAAAAGCAGCTTTCCAGAAAATTCAGGCAATTGGAGTTCCAATGAACCAACTTAAGGGGTATTTGGATATGCCTGCAGATGAGCAGAAAAATTATAAGAGTCCTACAGGTATTCCTATGGACAGTACAAATAAGCAATTAATTGATTGGGTAAAAGAAAGTTTGAGCGTTAATCCTGACTACAAGTTAGCTATTAAAGGTGACGTTACAACTCAGTACCCTAAAGTTAAAAGCCTATTTGAGGGTTTAAGAGATATTGATTTTCTTAAATTTTGGTTGATTACATCACAAGAAGGTAAACCTAACGAATAATATCGATAGAAATGGCAGAAGTACAAGTACAAGAAAAAGGCGGCAAGGGCGGCAAGGTCCGTTCCAAGAAGCAGAGTACCAGAGTCGATATGACTCCGATGGTGGACTTGGGTTTTCTATTGATTACCTTCTTTATGTTCACAACTACATTCAGTAAACCGAATGTTATGGATTTGGGTCTTCCGGCTAAACCGAAAGATGAAAAACAAAAACCACCTCCAACAGAAATTAAACTTTCTAACTCAATTTCTATTTTATTAGGAAAAGATAACAGAGTATTTTGGCACCAGCAGGATGCTACATCCTTGAATGACCAAACTCTTATGGAAACTACTCTTGATAGAGAAGGAATTAGAAAAGTAATTCAGCAGGCAAAATCTAGAGCTGCAGATCAAACGAAATTTACCGTGATCATTAAGCCAACTGACGATGCTGTATATAAGAACTTTGTTGATATTCTTGACGAAATGGCAATTACCAAAAGTGAGCAGTACGGTGTTACTGATATCAAGCCTTGGGAAAAAGCTATTTATGAGAAAAAAGTAGGAGGTGCTGCTGCACCAGCTGCTGCTACAAAGTAATTTAACCATAAAATTGTTATATCTAATCTATGGCAGATGAAAATGTATACGGTCAGAATCTTACTCTAGACGAAATCGTATTTGAAAATAGAAACAAGGAATATGGTGCCTACGATATTAGACATCAGTATCCGAGACTTTTAACAAAGTCTTTTATCATCGGAACAGCATTATTCCTTTTGGCAGCTTTGTCTCCGTTCATCTATCTTACGATTAAAAATCTTACAGCTCCGCCTAAGCAAGAAGTAAAGGCAGATCTAGTAGATATTATCGAAGAAGATCCGATTATTGAGCAGCCTAAGGAAGAAGAACCACCTCCACCACCTCCACCTCCAAAAGAAGAGGAGAAAATTGAAGTGATTCAGAACGTAGTTCCTGAGCCTGTAAAAGCTCCAAAAATTGAAACTCCACCACCACCAATTTCTAAGCAGTTGGAAACTACAACTGGTTTGAATAATCAGGAGGGGGTAAAGGCTCCAGCTTATACGCCGCCGCCGCCACCACCATCTACAGGTACTAAAGCTAGTACAGCAGAGGTGAAAACAAATAATCCTAACGAGATCTACAAAGATGTAGACCAATCTGCAGAATATCCTGGAGGTATGGGAGCATTAAGAAAGTTCTTGGGAGATAATTTTGATACTTCTTTAATGGAAGGAGGCGAAGGAACGCTTAAAGCTAAGCTGAAGTTCGTTGTAGAAAAAGACGGAACTGTTTCTGCAGTTACTATTGAAGAGAAATCTCCAAATGGCGACTTTAACAGTGAAGCTGTACGTGTAGTTAAGAAACTTAAAAAATGGACTCCTGCGAAGAGAAACGGGGAGAGCGTTAGATCTTACTATAGTGTACCATTTACTATGAACTTTGAATAAGACTTAAGTTATTCAAAATATAAATAAAAAGAGAGGCATATGCTTCTCTTTTTATTTTTTTTGGTATTTTTGTTACATGATGTTCAATTGGTTATCCCTGGTTACGGGATTGTTTTATATCGTTTTAGGAATTGTAGTGATTGTCTACAAATTCTTCTTTACTATTTTGGAACCTGCTGTTGCCTATGCACTAGGTGTAGTACTGGTTATTTATGGTATTTTCAGAATTTACAGAGCGATCTCAAGAATTAAAAAATCGAGAAATGAAGAATAGTTTTAAGCTTGCAGTAATTGTTGTTTTGAGCATAATGCTTGCGGGCTGCAAAAAGGAGAAAAATGCTCCTTCTTATCACAAAGGTGATCTTACAATTTTTACTGACGAGTCTTTTCAAAGTGTCACAGAAGCATTAGCTGACGGCTATATGATCAATTACCCTGAAACTCACATCAAAGTAGAAACCAAAAAAGAAGATTTAGGACTTCTTGATCTTCTGAAAGGGAGTGCTAAAGTAGTGGTGATGTCCAGAAATCTTACTCCTGAAGAAATAAAAACATACGAAGAAAGAACAGATTTAAAGTTTCTTCCTGCTAAATTTGCTGCGGACGCAGTGGTTTTTGTAGTTCCTAAAGACTCTCCGAAAGAAAATATTTCAATGGAGGAAATCAATAGTGGGCTGATGTCTGATAAAAAAGAATTCATTTTCGATGGAACCAACTCAAGTAATCTGAATTTTGTAGCTGAAAAATTAAAAAAACAGCCAAAAGACCTTCAATTTTCCATTATTCCAGGAAATCAGAAGATCATAGAGGAATTAGGTAAATATCCTGATAAAATAGGGGTTATAGGGCTTAATACTTTTAGCCGTCCTTATGATAAAACTTCTGAGAAACTAAGAGAAATGGTTAAAATTCTCCCTGTTGTAGAAAAAGGGAAGCTTTACAATGCAGATTTTGAAGGGCTTCGTACAATGGAATATCCTTTTACAAGAGTTCTTTATTTCCTGATTAATGAAGGTAATTTTAATATTGCCAACGGATTTATAAGATTTTCGTGCACTCATTTAGGGCAAAAAATTGTGCAAAAAGAAGGTCTGCAGCCTTATAACATTTACAAGAGAGAGGTTCAGATGCGTTAAAAAATATTAAATTCACAATTTAGACTTGTTAAAAATATTGATTTGGTCTGAAAATTGTGTAGAATATAACTCAATTATTAGAAAATATAAAATGAAAGATATAATGAATATGAATGTAAAGAAGATTGCTTTTGGAGCAGCCGTGGTATTTTTTACCGGTTTTGCCTCTGCACAAACACTGCAGGATGGTATCAACAGTATAGACAGTGATAAATTTGCTCAGGCAAAAACAAATTTCACTGAAATGATCGCTAAAGAACCTACAGCTGAAAACTACTTCTATTTGGGAAATACTTTCTTAAGACAGGGAGAGCCAGATTATGCTAAAGCAACTGAAAGCTTCAACAAAGGATTAGCTGCTGATGCAAAAAGCTATCTTAACAAAATCGGTTTAGCTGCTGTTAAATTAGGTAAAGGCGATAAAAACGCTGTAGCTGAAATTCAGAAAGTAGTGACTGATTCAAGAGAAAAAGACGCTGAAGTTCTGTTCAGAGCTGCAGAAGCTTTAACTTTATTTGAAAAGAACAGTTCACCTGATCTTGCTATCCAATTTTTGACCAAGGCAATTGAGAAAGCTGAGAAAAAAGGAGTTCCTGCACATTATTATTATACACTAGGAGATGCTTACAGATTAAAAAGAATGCCGGGAGAGGCTATGTCTGCTTATGATAAAGCATTACCTACTGCTAAAAATAAAGCTTCCGTTTATACAAGAATGGCAACTTTATGGATGGCTGCACAACAATGGCAGCAAGCTAAGCAGAACATTGATAAAGCTATTGGTGTAGATGCTACTTATGCTCCTGCCTATAAAGCATTGGCTGGTTATGATATCAGATATCAGCAGAATGCAAAAGCAACACAAGATCTTATCAACTATACAAAATACGCTGACGAAGATCCATATACTCAGTTAGAAATTGCAAAATTATACTTCACAAACGAAGACTACGCAAATTCTAAAACAGTTTTGGATAAAATCTTTGATAAAATCGAAGACCCTATTAAGTTCAAATTAAGAGCTTATCAAGCATATGCAGATAAAAACTATGCAGATGCTAAGCAGAACATGGATACTTTCGCTTCTCAAGCTGAAAAAACAAGAATACAGCCTGCTGACCAAGGTTTGCAAGGGCTTATTGCTGCAGGTTTAGCAAAAGATGAAAAAGATGCTGCTAAAAAATCAGCTTTAATGGCAGAATCTCAGCAGAAAGTTGCTATTGCAAAAGCTGCAAAAGATGAAACATTGAAGTGGGATCTTGAATTGGCTAACATCGCCGGAGGTGGTGGTGCTTCTCAGGCTGAAGCTGATAAAGGACCTACTAACCCAGCAATTGAAGCATTGAAAAAGCAGGTTGCTGCTAACAGTCAGGACTCTGATGCATTATTCAAGTTGGCAACAGCTTACCAGGATGTTAAAAACTGGAACGGAGCAATTCTTACATGGCAAAAAATGTCTGCTCTTCTTCCAGATTGGGCACCGGCATATTACAGCCAGGGATATTCTTACCAACAGGCAGGGAACAATGAAGCAGCAAAATTGGCTTATGAGAAATTTATCAGTACTGTAAAACCGGCAGATCAGGAAGCTAACAAGCAAACTCTTGCTTATGCTTACTTCGCTGTAGCATACATGAGCAAAGATTCTGATGCTGCAAAAGCAAAAGATTATGTTGCTAAGTCTTTACAATTAGATCCTACTTATCAGGATGCTGTAAAATTAAATGCAGAGATCAATAAGTAATTTAAAATGTAAATTATAGATATTAAAACTTCCCATTCGTAATGTTTGGGAAGTTTTTATTTTAAACTTATCTTTGAATTATATGAAAACTGATATACTTGCTTTTGGAGCACATCCTGATGATGTAGAATTAGGATGTGGTGGAACTATTGCTAAAATGGTTTCAGAGGGTAAAAAATGTGTAGTTGTAGATCTTACAAGAGGAGAACTCGGAACAAGAGGTACAGATGAAACAAGAAAGGCAGAAGCAGCAGATGCCGCTAAAATTTTGGGACTTTCAGCAAGAGAGAATCTTGGAATGAAAGACGGCTTTCTGGTAAACTCTGAAGAATACCAAATGAGGATTGTAAAAATGATTCGCAAATACCGCCCGGAAATCGTGTTAGCCAATGCAATTGATGATAGACATCCGGATCATGCAAAAGGAGCGAAATTAGTATCAGATGCGTGCTTTTTGTCCGGACTGAGAAAAATAGAAACTGTAGAAGAAGGCGAGAATCAGGAGGTGTGGAGACCTAAGCACATTTTTCATTATATTCAGTGGAAAGATATCAAACCTGAGTTTGTTATTGACATATCAGAATTCCTTCCTGCAAAACTTGAAGCCTGCATGGCTTATAAAACTCAGTTTTATGATCCAACTTCTAAAGAACCAGAGACTCCGATTACAACAAAAGATTTTTACGAGAGCTTAACGTACCGTGCACAGGATTTAGGGCGGTTATCGGGAGTGGCTTATGCTGAGGGATTTACGTCTGAGAAGTTAATTTCTTTGAAAAATTTTGATGGAATTGTTTGGTAGTTGAGGAAAATGTTCTATATTTGCACTCACAAAACGGTGATTGTAGCTCAGTTGGTTAGAGCGTCGGATTGTGGTTCCGAAGGTCGGGGGTTCGAGACCCCTCATTCACCCAAAGAAAGTACACTTTTTAAAAGTGTACTTTTTTATTTTCTAGCTGTTTCAATAATAATGGACACTTCTTTTTTTATACTCTTTTTAAAAGCTTTTTCCATCATACGCTTGTAATTTGTAAGTCAGTGCACAAAAATGGTTCTCTTTTAAGTTCTTAAAAAATAAATTAATAGTTTGGTGATTGAAAATTTTATGTTTGTTTAGCCAGAATCATGAAAAAACTCTTCACAATCTCCAATTCCTACTATTATATCTATTATTATTACAAGATTGCTTATAGATTTTCTGATTTTAGTGCATAAAAAAAGCATCTTTTTCAGATGCTTGTGTTTTTAGATATTCTTTTTTAAACTTCGTCGTCAGAATCAATTGTGAATGATTTGCTTTTGAAGTCTTTATCATGTTTTTCTGAAATTACATCCTCACCCTTTTCATTAATGATGAAATCTGTGGACTCATTAAACATCTCCTGGAAACTCTTAAAATCTTCCTTATAAAGGTAAATTTTATGCTTCTCGAATGTAGCTTCCCCATTCTCTCCGAAATTTTTCTTACTCTCAGTGATTGTAAGATAATAATCTCCTGCTTTCGTCTCACGCACATCAAAGAAATAAGTTCTTCTCCCTGCTTTTAACACCTTCGTGAAAATCTCATTTTCATGGCGTTCCTTGTATTCACTCATTGTTAGATATTTTTTAATCTTGTTAAGAACAAATATAAAAGAATTCTTTTAATCACAAAATTTTTTTTATGATTTATTTAACAATTGAGAACGAAACGGCTAAGCGGTTACAGAATTGGCAATTTCCGTAAGGTTGATAATTTGATCGGCTTTTTGAGCGCTAGACTCTCTGTGTGTGATGATTATGGATGTAGCGTTACTTATTTTTTTATCAATATTTTCCAGAATATTCTGCTCTGTTTCGGTGTCTAAAGCAGACAATGAATCGTCAAAAATGATGATATTCGGGTCTTTAATTAAGGCTCTTGCAATACAAATTCTTTGCTTTTGTCCCCCCGAAAGCATTACTCCGCGTTCACCTACAAGTGTTTTATATTGTTCTTTAAACTCTACAATATTTTTGTGAACATCTGCAATATTTGAATATTCTACCACTTTCTCATGAGAAGGATGATCAATAGCAAAACCTATATTATTTTCAATAGAATCAGAGAATAAATAGCTCTCCTGAGGAATATATCCAATGAAGTTTCTATAGTTAGTCAGATTATGATCCTTCAGATTTTTACCGTCAATCAAAATCTCTCCCTCACTGGGATCTATCAGTCTGCATAAGAGCAGGGCAATTGTTGATTTTCCGCTTCCTGTTTTGCCCATAATGGCTAGAGATTCTCCTGCATTAACTTTAAAGCTCAGATTATCCAGTGCTTTAATTCCTGTATTAGGATATACATAAGAAACATTCCTGAATTCTATATCTCCTTTGATAGGGTAGTTTTCAAAATTAGTATTAATGATTTCCGATTTCTTATCCATGAATTCATTGATTCTTTGCATGGATGCTTCAGCTCTCTGGTTCACAGAAGTTACCCATCCAACCATAGAGAATGGGAAAATCAGCGTGTTGATATACATGAAGAAATCTGCAATTTTTCCGATACTTAATTCCCCTGCAATATATTTGGCGCCTCCAATCCAGATGATGGCGACATTCAGTAACCCAATTACAAACAGAATAATAGTAAAGAAATAAGCTTCTGTTTTTGCCAGATCCAATGCTTTATTCTGATAATCGGTTACTTTTATCCCATAATTTTTTTCAATATATTTCTCTCTGGCGAAAAATTTCACCACACGAATTCCGGAAAAACTGTCCTGAACAAAAGTTGAAATTGCAGATTGGCTTTTCTGCATGATCTTCGACTTCTTATTAATAATTGAACTTACCTTATATATAGCATAAGATAAAATCGGGAGCGGAAGTAAAGTCCACATGGTCATGGAAGCATCCGTTTTTACCATATAAATTGCTGTGATCAGTACCAAGACGATCAGGTTGGCAACATACATCACTCCAGGACCAAGATACATTCTTACTGCCACAACATCTTCACTTAACCTGTTCATTAAATCTCCGATGGTGGTCTGCTTATAATCCGTTAAAGATAAATCCTGATAATGTCTGTAAATTTTATTTTTAAGCTCATATTCTATCCTCCTGGAAGCCACAATGATGGTCTGTCTCATCATGAAGGTGAAAAATCCGGTTAAAAGGGAACATCCAACAATAATTCCAACATAGATCAAAACCTGATGGTTGAAACCAAGGTTTCCATTTTTTGTAAGCTCATCCACAGATTTCCCTACAAACTGAACCTTATATATATTAAAGAAATTACTGGCAATGATAAATAGTACCCCCCAAAACAAAAGTATTTTGTGTTTCCAAAAATAAGGGTTTAAGGTTTTTAGCGCTTTCATATAGTTTGACAAAATTACAAAAATGTCATCACACTACGAATTTCATCAATTTTAAATTTTGTATCTTTGCACCCATAAAAAAGCTCTTTGAATGTTAGGAAGACGACAAATCCGTGAAAAAGTAGTACAGACAGTGTATTCATACTACCAAAATCCTGTAAAATTTGATGTTTTAGAGAAAAACATGTTTGCCGGGATAGAGAAAATCTATTATCTATACATCTATCAGCTCAATTTTTTGGTGGGTCTGAAAGATTTGGCAGAGAACCAGATCGAAATTGGTAAGAACAAATTTCTTAAAACTGATGCTGATATTAATCCTAACCAAAAATTCATCAACAACCAAGTATTGCTTAAACTGGAAGAAAATCCTGAAAGATTATTTTTTACAGGGCAGCATAAGCAGTTGAAATGGGATATGCATGATGACCTATTGGTAAAAACTTTCCAAAGAATCACTGCTGGAAAGCGTTATCAGGATTTCATGAAAGAAGAAGGATACTCTTTTGAAGAAGATCAGAAATTTATCGGAAAATTATTTTTAAGATATATCGCTGAAAATGAAGATTTTCATGACTATCTGGGAGATAAAGAACTTTCATGGTATGATGATATTCACATTGCCAATTCCATGGTACAAAAAACAATCGGTTTCCTGAGAGAAGATGAAGAAAGCAGAACTTTAATTAAAATGATTAAAGATGAAGAAGATAAGACTTTCGCTGCAAAATTGTTGAGAGATACTCTGAACAACTGGGAAAACAATGAAAAGAAACTGGGAGAAAGACTTGAAAACTGGGATCTGGAAAGAGTTTCTTTAATGGATAAAGTTATTTTGTCTACAGCGATTGCAGAACTTGATAATTTTGCTTTCACGCCTTCAAGAGTTATTATTAATGAATATATTGAAATTGCAAAAGTATTTGCTACAGACCGTTCCAATATCTTCATCAATGGTATTTTAGATAAATATTGTAAAGATCAAAATAGAATATAAAATGAAAAAGACGTTATCAATTATCGCCTTGTCTATTATAGGCTTTGGGTTAGTTTCATGTAAAAAAGAAAACAAAGAAACTCAAAGTACTGAAACTGCAACTACTGATTCTACAGCTGTTGCGGCGCCGGTAACCACTGATTCTGCAGCAGCACCCGTAACTGGTGAAGCACCTGCTCCGGTTTCTAACGAACCATCTACTTCTGTTGCTTTATCTGAAAACAGCTTTGATTTTGGGAAAATCAAAAAAGGAGATAAAGTGGAACACGTATATGAAATTACAAATACCGGGAAAAATCCTTTAATCATTTCTGAAGTTAAGCCAGGATGTGGATGTACTGCTCCTGATTTTACAAAAGAGCCGATTATGCCAGGTAAAAAAGGAAAAGTTACCTTGCACTTTGATTCTTCAAGCTTTGACGGAAACGTTCAGAAATATGCAGATGTTTTTGCAAACGTAGAAAAAGCTCCAATCAGATTAACATTCACAGCAAACATTCAACCATAATAATCAAAATATGTTGACACTATTTTTACAGGCAGCAGGTGGATCTTCACCTATGATGCTGATCATGATGGGGGTAATGTTCGTAGGATTTTATTTCCTGATGATAAGACCTCAAATGAGAAAACAAAAGCAAGAGAAGACCTTTCAGGAAAACCTTAAAGTAGGAACAAGAGTAGTTCTTACCTCAGGTCTTCACGGAAGAATTGCTCAGGTTCAGGATGATGGTTTTGTTATTGAAACATTATCAGGAAAACTGAAATTTGAAAAAGCAGCCGTTTCCAGAGAAATGACAGAATCTCGTTTTGGAGATAAAGCAAAATCTGCAGATAAAGCGGATGATAAAAAAGAAATATCAACTGAAGAAAAAAAATAATTCAGTCTGAAAATATTTAGCTGCGGCGGGTGAACGAAGTTCACCCGCCGTAGTCTTTTTATAGAAATTACTATAACAGAGAACAAAATTTAATGAAGATGATTAAACATTTTTTTTGTTTAATACAATTATCTTTGCCCTATGAATCAAAACACAAACAAAACGGTTCTTATTCTGGGAGCTAATTCAGATGTAGCCAAACAATGTATAAAGCAATATGTTGAAAAAGGATTTACCGTGATCGCTGCTTCCAGAAATACAACCTCTTTGGAAAACTTTATTAATTCAAATCATCTGGATTCTTCAAAAATTTCTGTTTTGTATTTTGATGCTGCAGATTTTGATTCGCATCAAAAATTCTATTCTGATCTTCCCACAAAACCTCATATTGTAGTATATGCTGCGGGATTTTTAGTTGACAATCAAAAAGCATTGGCTGATTTCAAAGGTGCCAGGCAAATGATGGAAGTCAATTATATGGGGGGAGTTTCTGTCCTGAGTATTATTGCAATGGATAAAAACAATAAAAATCTGGAAAGGATTATCGGGCTGTCTTCATTGTCCGGAGTAAGGGGAAGAAAAAGTAATTTTGTCTACGGAAGTACAAAGGCTGCATTTACTCAGTTTCTGGCTGGATTGAGGCAGGAATTGGCTTCCCGGAAAATCATTGTAAATGCTTTGGTCATTGGCTATATCAGAACAAAGATCAATGAAGGATTAGAATTGAATGAATCCCTGATTATGGAACCGGATTATGTAGCAAAATATATTGTCAATGCAGGAAACTCCTTTACCATTGTTCCGAATTTTAAATGGAAAATGATTTATTATATTCTGAAAGTACTTCCGGAAGGACTTGTTGCGAAACTGCCTTAATACATTTTAATAAAAAGTAAATAATTAATCAATAAGAAGCTTATAAAAGATTAATTTCCCTAATAATTTGACTTCGGTATCGTTTTTGTAATTCTATGTCCGAAAAAATTATTTCTTCCTGCAAGATTCAATTTCTGAATGATTATTGAGTAAGCTGAAACAATCTGTTCTGCTGTCAATCTATTTTCATCTATAATATCATTTACTTTCACTTTTGAAGTGTAAGGTAAATTTCTTTTTAGACAGATGTATTCAATTTCATTTTTAAATCCTGCAGTACTTAATATCTCATTGATAAATAGTAAACACATAGTATATAAAATGGACGATTTAGAATTGAACAAGATTCAACAACACTGGGACACATTAATTTCTTCAGCAATTTCATGGGCACCGAGAGTTTTTACTGCAGTTATTTCTGCATTATTAATTTATCTGATTGGCTCATGGATGATCAGAATGATTAAAAAGCTGGTTGAGAAAGGTTTTAAAAAACGTAACATGGAAGCTTCTCTGCAGCATTTTCTGTTGAATATTATCAACTGGGGACTTAATATTCTGTTGTTTATCGTTGTTGTAACTCAATTGGGGGTTCAGACATCTGCATTTGTTGCTATGATTGGTGCGGCGGGTTTGGCGGTAGGTTTGGCTTTGCAGGGATCTCTGACGAATTTTGCAGGGGGAATCTTAATTTTATTATTAAAACCTTTTAAAATTGGCGACTTTATTTCTACCAGTTCAGGAGTTTCAGGGACGGTGCAGGCAATAGATATTTTCCATACAAAACTGGTTACACCACAAAACCAATTGATCGTTATTCCCAATGGTGTGGTTTCAAATAATAGTATTACCAATTTTACCCAACTGGGAACAAGAAGAACATCATTGGATATCGGAGTTGCATATGATGCAGATCTTAAGCAGACCAAAGAGCTTTTAATGAATGTCATTAAAAATAATCAATATGCTCTTGCAACACCTGTTCCGCAGGTAGTGGTTACTGAGCTTGGAGAAAGCGCTGTCAATTTATCGGTAAGAGTAAGTACTTCTACAGAAAACTATTGGGCGATGAACGAAGAACTAATCATTGGCTGTAAAGAAGCTCTCGATAAAGCGGGAATTGGAATTCCTTTTCCACAACGAGATATTCATGTTTACAATAAGTAATGCATTGATATAAAAAACTCCTGTATTGTTTAATGCAGGAGTTTTTTATTGTTTAGTTAATGTAAAATTGATTCTATTGTAAAATGTTTAGAATTAAGCTCTTCTGCTAAAATATTACATTATATTTGCCGAAAAATAATAACTATGATCAAGAAACTATTCCTTTTTATAGGGATTTGCTTTGCTACGGTATCGGTAACAGCACAAAGCCAATTTTTAGACACATCTTTTGGGACTAATGGAGTATATACATATACACCTAACAATGCTTACGGATTTATTTATGAAGCCGGAGCTCTAACTGTACAGCAGAAAATTATGGTAAGTGGAACTTATTATAATACACCTAATAATAATCAATCTACTACTAATGTTATTCAAAGACTGAATACTGATGGCAGCGTAGATAACAGTTTTAATACAGTGTTTATTCCTCCGGTTTCTTCCAGCCCACTTTCACGTTTGATCAAAATGTATATTCAGCCTGATCAGAAAATTGTTCTTGGGGATATTTTGGGTACTAAGTTAATTCGGTTAAATGAAAATGGAACTTATGATCAAAGTTTTGGTAGTAATGGAGTGGTTGCTAGTTCTATTTTCAATTCATTTTTTGATAATCTTGGATTGTCTGGACCTTTTAATTTTCATAATGTCCTTTTAGCAAGTAATAACAAAATTTTGTTGTGTACAACTGTCGTAGATAACCAATCATCAGAATTGGCGGTTCTTCGTCTTAACGAAAATGGTTCTATTGATACTACGTTTGGAAATAATGGGATTGTATTACAAGAGGCAAATTTGGGGCGTCTGGTAGTTCAAAATGATTCTAAATTAATATTAATTGGGCAAAAAGCAGATGGGACTTTCGTAAAATCAAGATATTCGGAAAATGGTATTTTGGATAATACATATAATAATAATTCAATATCTTATACTCCTATTCAAAATTATTCAACCTACTTCTGTACCGCTACAGGTAAAGATAATAATACTTACATATATGGAGTTTCGTCTTCTGCAACCTCACCAGTATCTACTATTACTTTAATGAAATTGAATCAAAATGGAGATTTAGACAATAGCTTTGGAACTAACGGTGTTGTTAATGAATCCTACTATAATACTAATAATTATTATGTTGATAATAATATTCTTTATCCAACTTTATTATTAGATAATAGTAACCATTTATTTTTGGTGTGTATGGCGAGTCCCACAGGAAATGCTGCAGATCTTAACCAATTTATAAAAAAGTTTAATCCTGATGGTTCTGTAGATTATGGTTTTGGAAACAATGGAATAGTTGATGTTGACTTAAATAATAAAGAATTTATGAGATCTGCAATCATGACTTCTGATCAAAAAATACTGATTTTTGGAAATCACCAGACACCAAGTAAAGGTATTATTACAAAAGTTTTAAATAATGGAAATATTTTGGCTGCAAAAGATGAAACAATTAAGAGTGAGAATTTAATCATATATCCTAATCCTGTAAAGAATATTTTGAACATTAATACCAGACAATTGAAAGATTATAGTGCTGAAATAATAGATGTGAGTGGACGAAAGGTATTGAAAACAACTATTAAAGAAAGTAAAATAGATGTAAGTAACCTTAAACAAGGTGTATATTACCTAAAGATTGAAAACATAACAAGTAAGTTTATAAAAGAATAAATATTAAGACGAGATTTTCCTCGTCTTTTTTATTCTGATTAATCAATATTTTGCAGCAATTCCAGGGCTTTCATCATATCAATTCCCTTACCCAAAACCGGTTTGAACAAATCTCCTTTTTCCTGGATTCTTTCCAGAGCATTATTAATATTAAAATCTGTAGGTTTCAATCCAGGCTTCAATTCATCCCAATCCAAAGGCATGGAAACTGAAGCTCCCTGTTTAGGTCTTAAGCTGTAAGCACTTGCCAGGGTTTGTCCTGTTCTGTTCTGCAGATAATCAAGATAGATTTTTTTATGATCTCTTTTTTGAAGGCTTCTTTCTAAAGTAGTGATCTCAGGAAGTCTGTCATTGACCTGTTTCATAATAATATTGGCAAAATCTTTTACCTGATCAAAATCATAATGTGCTCCCATCGGAATATAAATGTGAATTCCTGTACTTCCGGAAGTTTTGCAATATCCTTTTACTTTAATCATTTTTAAAACTTCATTCACCTGAAGTGCTGTTTCAATCACCTCATCAAATACATTTTTGGAAGATGGATCAAGATCTAACACCAAATAATCAGGATGCTCAAGATCCGGTAAAGAACTGTTCCAGGGATTGAGATCAATGCATCCTAAATTATTAAGATAGGCTAGAGTTGCTTTGTCATTGCAATAAATATAATCAATGTATTTATCGTTGGATTCAGAATATACCTGTGTGGTTTTTATCCAATCCGGAATATGATCTCCCGCATCTTTCTGGTAAAAGCCCTGTTCTTCAATTCCATTAGGAAAGCGGTTGAGAGACAGCGGACGGTTTTTTAAATGAGGCAGAATATAATTGGCTACCGATTGATAATAACCAATAACATCTCCTTTAGTAATACCGTCTTTTGGGAAATAGATTTTATCCTGATTCGTAAGTTTTACCGTATGTTTGTCCAGAGTGATTTCTTTTTCTTTCGCAGAAACTTCAGTTTTTTTTGATGATGATTTCGTTTTCATTTCTTTAGATTTTTCGGTGAAGGATGAATCTTTGATATCTTTAAGATCTTTGTCTTCTCGTATCCCTATAAAAACAGGATGCCTGAAAATTCCGTCGCGTGTAATGTCAGAATATTTGATTTCACAGATCAGTTCAGGCTTTGTCCATGTTACAGGCATATTGGTCTTAGGAATTGTTTCAAATGGAGAAGATTGTATTATCAGCTTCTGAAGTCTCTGGTAAAGCTCTTTTAAAGCGGTAGTATTGAAACCTGTTCCAGTATGTCCGCAATAAGTAAGCTTTCCATTCAAATATTTTCCTAAAATTAAGGCACCGAAATTTTTCCGGGAACCTCTGGGTTCTGTAAAGCCACAAATAATAACTTCTTCTGTATTGGAAAATTTGATTTTAAGCCAGTCATTGGTTCTGTGATTTTCGATATATAAACTTTCTGCCCGTTTTGCAATCATCCCTTCCAATTGCATTTTTCTCATCTGTGCAAAAAACTCAATACCTTTTTCCGGGATATGATCACAATATTTAATATGATCAGTTTCCGTCAGAGCTTCTTTTAAAAGTTCCTTTCGCTGGATAAGGGGAAGGTCTTCGGTAGAATGGCCATTCAGCCATAGAAGGTCAAAAACATGGTAGATAAGAGCAGTGTCAGGATTATCCCCGATTTGCTGCAAATATTGGAAATTAGGCTTTCCTTGTTCGTCATAGGCTACAACTTCGCCGTCCAGAATCATATGATGTTTCTGTTTTTCAAATTCCAGGGCTATTTTTTCAAATTTGGATACAAATGAAATTCCGTTCCGGGAATAGAAGAGAGGGACGTCATCACTTAAATCGGCAATCGCTCTGTAGCCGTCCCATTTTATTTCAAAAATCCAGTCTTTATCATTGAAGGCTTCTTCGGAAAGTTTGGCCAGCATAGGCTTGATAAAAGACTTTAATTTTTTTTCGTTCGTTAAAGAATTAAAACTTCTGAACGGTTTCTCAGAGATTATGACTTCTTTTTTTCTTTTGTTTTTAGACTTTTTTTTTCCTCCAAGAACTGAGTAACCAAAGATTTTGGTGAGGTGTTTTCTTCAGCGTCATAAGGACTTTCTGCAAATTCATCCTTATGTTTGATGAGTAGCCATGCATTATCCTCTGTGTTTTTCATTTTAACCAAAGCAAATTCACCTTTCAGCTTTTTACCGTGTAAAATGAATTTTAGAGAACCGGCATGCAACTCTTTCAACAGTTCTTTTTCATCAGACAGTTTAGTGTTTTCTTCCAAAGGTTCATAAATGCCGCTATCCCAAACCTCCACTTGTCCGGCACCATAATTTCCCTCCGGAATATTGCCTTCAAAATCTTTATAATCGTAAGGATGATCCTCCACCATCATAGCCAGTCGTTTATCTTTTGGGTCTAATGATGGTCCTTTAGGTACAGCCCAGCTTTTTAATACACCTTCCATTTCAAGACGGAAATCATAATGAAGTCTGCTCGCAGCATGTCTCTGAATAACAAAAATAAGTTTGTCTTTACTTTTCTTCGTTTTTCCTTTTGGTTCGCTGGTTTCATCGAACTTCCTTTTGTTATTATAATCTTTGAGAGCCATTATGATGCGGATTTGGATTTAGAAGTATTCAGACTGGCTTTTAGCTGTGCCATAAGGTCTATTACTTTATCTTCTTTTGCTGGCTGTGCTTTTTTAGCTTTTATATTTTTACCTTTTGCTTTCTGCTTAATGATTTTCATCAGTTCATCAGAATAGGTGTCTTTGTACATTGCAGGATCAAATTCCTGGGAAAGCTGTTCAATAAGGTTAACAGCCATTTTGAGTTCTGCCGGTTTCGGAGCTTTTTGAGCGGGAATTTTTAAATCTTTATAATCCCTTATTTCCTGATCAAACCTCAAACGGTTGAGGACAAGGATATCATCTTTGTACGGGCGGATCATTCCAATAGCTTCCGTTTCACGGAGCACAAATGTTCCGATTCCTACCATGGCGGTTTTTTCAAGTGCTTTCAGTAAAAGTCTGTAAGCATTTTCTCCATTTTTCTGAGGTTCCAGGTAGTAAGGGTTTTCAAAATATACACTGTCTACTTCCACCTCCTTTACAAACTGGTCAATAGAGAGTGTTTTTGTCTTTTCGGGGCTTGCAGCTTCGTAATCTTCCTCATCGAGAACGATATATTTATCGTCCATGAGATAACCTTTGACGATATTTTCCCATTTTACTTCTTTTCCTGTATTCTCATTTACTCTTTTGAACCGGATATTGGAAAAATCAGATTTGTCGAGCATATCGAGATCCAATTTTGTGGTTTCCGTTGCCGAATAAATTTTAACAGGAATGTTGACTAAACCGAAGCCAATGGCGCCATTCCAAATTGCTTTCATTGTCTTACGTTTTTAAAAATCAAGCAATTAACATGCCGTTGGGGGCCTGTGTGGTACCTTTAACCGGCTTTTTGTCAAATGACAATTGTTTTTAGCGCCGACTTTTATACCTTTATATTTCCGTAATCCGTGATTACAACAAAAATATGGAAGAGCTTTTTAATTATATCAAAAAATTCGGGACGCTGAATCCTCAGGATGAACTTTTGATTGCTGAAGGAATTCAGGAAATCAAAGTAAAGAAAGGAGATCCTTTTATAGAAGCAGGAAAGGTGAGCCAAAGAATTGCTTTTGTGAAAGAAGGGGTTTTCCGGTCTTTGTATTATAATAAACAAGGGGATGATTTTACCCGCTATTTTATTTACGAAGGAAGATTTATTGGGGATTTTCAGGGGTTTACCGATCAGCTGCCTGCTCACGAAGATATTGAAGCTATTACCGATGCTGTATTGCTGGTAATAGATCTTAAACATTTTAAAATTCTGGAAGAGAAAATAACAGTGTGGCCGGTTTTATTTGCAAGAATCCATGCATTTGTGGTGGAGAATAAGCTGAAGGTAGCGAGTATCATGCTGAATCAGGATGCAAAATCCCGTTATATTCACTTTTTAAATCATTATCCGGGGCTTGCCAACAGAGTACCACAATCTATGCTGGCGTCTTATCTTGGAGTTACTCCTTCGTCCCTTAGCCGAATCAGGAGGAATATAGTCTAGATGTAAGTTAGAGAGTTAGAGAGTGGGAGTGTTTGAGAACTTCCAAACAAAACTTACAGTCTTAGGCATTAATACATTGTACAACCAAATTCTCTTTTTGCCAAATGACAATGGTGCTTCTCATTGACTGTCATAGCTTTGTCCCATAAAAATTAAAGTACGAATATGGATATTGTATTAGGTTTACAATGGGGAGATGAAGGTAAAGGGAAGTTTATTGATCTTATCAGTGAAAATTATGACATTACAGCGCGTTTTAATGGCGGATCTAATGCTGGACACAGTATTGAGAGAAACGGGCGTAGAATAACGCTTAAAATGATTCCTTCGGGGATCTTTATGAAAGGGGTACAGAATGTAATTGGCACAGGAACCGTTCTGGATCCTGTGAGCTTTAAAAAAGAAATTATCAATCTTCAGGCTTTTGATAACACAGTTCAGCCGGAAACGAATATAATTATTTCGCTGAAAGCACACTTTGTATTGCCTACTCATAAGCTTCTTGATGTTTTTATGGAAGAAAGTTCTGATTATACAACCATTGGAACTACGAAAAACGGAATTGCACAGGCCTATTCAAATAAAATTTTAAGACAGAATGTAAGAATAGGAGATATGTTTGCTCCTGATTTTAAAAGCAGAGTTCAGCATATTTTAGCAAGAGATTATAAAATGCTTGCTGAAGGAAATACAGAGCTTCCTTCTTTAGAGGAGATCAGCAAAGAGTTTTTTGATGCCGTAGATTTTCTGAAGAGATTTAAATGTACTGAAACAGAAATATACTTGAATAAGGCTTTGACAGAAGGAAAAACAATATTGGCAGAAGGATCTCAGGCCGCTATGCTGGATATTGACCACGGAACTTATCCTTATGTTACCTCCTCTTCCACAACAGCTTCAGGAGCCAGCAGTGGATTAGGTGTTTCACCGAAAAAGATCGGTGAGGTGTTTGGGATTGCTAAAGCATACTGTACAAGAGTAGGGAATGGAGTATTTCCAACAGAATTATTTGATGAATTGGGTGAAGAGATCAGAACGAAAGGAAATGAATTTGGTTCCAATACCGGACGTCCAAGAAGAACAGGATGGCTGGATTTACCTGCACTAAAGTATGCAGTAATGATCAATGGTGTAACTCAGCTGGTCCTGACGAAAGCGGATGTTTTAAGCGGATTGAAATCTGTAGCTGTATGTACTCATTATGAACTGGAAGATGGAAAAACCGTAGATATTTCAGGTTTACTTCCTGAAAACGGGAAGCCAATACTGAAATGGATGAATGGATGGGATGCTGATTTTTCTACGATGAAAAGTCCATCGGAGCTGCCAAAAGAAGTTGTTGAGTTTCTATCATTTCTTGAAGCCGAATTAGGCATTCCTGTAGCTAATCTTTCTACCGGGCCGGGAAGAGAGCAGATGTTGAAGATGATTTAATAATTATAAAGCGGGAATTATATAAAAAAAACAAAAGAGGTTAGGAAGTATATTTCCTAACCTCTTTATTAGTACGAAAAATGTTTAGTTAACTTTTGTAAGTATAAAACGCTGCTTTGTAGAAGGCTGAACTGTTTGATCCGTAGTGCCGATTACAATAGGGGTAAGATTAGTTGTTAAGCCATTCTTTACTTCTAATCTCAGTGCCGGAGCATTCTTAGGAGCAAATCCAAAGCCATTGTTTCCGAGATTAAATAATAACCATTTTTGAGAATCTGTATTGGAATTGGTTCTTAATTCAACAGCTGTTCCATTCGTTGTTCCGTTACTTTTTACGGTTAACACCTTTGTAGGATCCAGTATAGATTTGATGATATAATAGCCATGGTCTGATTTGCTGAAAGTAAATCTCTGATTATTTCCTGTAGAAGCTGAATACAAAATTACGCTGGTTCCGTCTGTAGTAGAACTTCCGGAAATATCTAAATTTTTATCACTCGCTAAAGCTGTTGTCATTGTATAAGTTCCGTTGATTGCAGAAGTGGTATTCACAGGTCCGTACAAATGATTGATTCCAGCATAATCACCGGCAGACAATCCTGTCCTTTGTTTGGTAAATGTGGATCCGTCCAGTTTTGTCATTACCGGCTGGCTTGCATTTATAGCAAAGTCTGTAGACTGGTACATCATCACTGATCCGAAATCAAAAGCACCATGTCCGGCATAATCATTATAAAGATTGAAGTTGTGACGGCTTCCTTCTGTTGCTTTGTTAACATCTACAATAATATACTGATCTCTGTCCGGACGGCACTGTTCATGCATGATTCCCATGGAGTGCATGATTTCGTGTGCAATAATTGCGGGATAAGTAATATTATAAATTTTAATACCGTTAACTCTGTTTTTTTGCCATCCAAGCGGGGAGCTGTTGCTTGTTGTATAAGTAAAAGTGATGTATTCTGTTTGATTGGTACGTTCAACAAACTGCATGCTGGTTTGAGAGGAAATCATATCAAACGCTTTGTTGATATTGGTAAGGAATGTATTGTAATTCTGAGTACTCAGACTTCCCTGGCTGGGTAATGTATAATAGACTGTTGCATTCGGCCAGGTCTTAATAAAAGAACTTACAATGGTACTTTTCTCTGCTGTTGATGTTGCAGGATTGGCCTGCTTCTGTAATATATTAAACTGTTCCGGGCTAATGGTAATATCTTCTGCATAAAAATATTCTCCATTTATTTCATTGACATAAGTGTATTTTCCGTCAATTAATAATTTGTGAATTTTTGCATTGGCTAAGTTCTCTGTCACAGGTTCTATTGAATCCGTTTGTGTGTTTTCAAGATCCGAGCTGCATGAATTCAATGCCAAAACAAGGCATCCTGATAATAGTAATAGTTTGCTTTTCATATTATTTAATATTGGTTTGGTGATCAGGTGTTTCAATATGAGCAGCTATATTATTATCATACGCACAAGATTAAAATTAATCAATTCCTTAAATTCTGATTAAGTCTTCAATATAATTTAGCTGTATGTTGTAAATATATTAATAAAAGATTATGTTTGTATATAACATAATATAATGATTGTTTTGTTGTGTTTTTATTTTAAAAGTGTATTAATTTCAATGATTTACTGTTTTTTAATTAATTTTTACTATGAAATTTTAAATTGAGTTATTTCACTAATAATTGATATGGTGGCTAAAACCGTATTTTATACTAGCATAAAGTTTATTTTTATTAACAAATTAATAAAGTATGCTGAAATCTGTAATGTTACGGACATCAAATAATGATGTATAATTGTTAGTATAAAGGATTGGTAAATCTAGAATTAAATCATGATTCCTGTAATTCAGAATATAAAAAAAGCGGGGCAAATACCCCGCTTTACATTTATGCTTTTAAATTCAATTGTAATTCCAGTTCGTCGAGCTGTGCATCCGCAATAGAAGCAGGCGCGTCAATCATTACATCTCGTCCTGAATTGTTCTTAGGGAATGCGATATAATCTCTGATGACTTCGTTTCCGTCAAGTATAGCTACCAGACGGTCAAATCCGAATGCTAAACCTCCATGTGGCGGAGCGCCATATTTGAAGGCATTCATCAGGAATCCAAACTGAGCTTCTGCCTCTTCTCTGGTAAATCCTAATAAATCAAACATTTTAGACTGAAGATCTCTGTCAAAAATTCTGATAGATCCACCTCCGATTTCGTTTCCGTTCAGAACCATATCATAAGCGTTGGCTCTTGCTTTTCCTGGATCAGTTTCCAATAAATGGATGTCTTCCGGTTTTGGAGACGTGAAAGGGTGGTGCATTGCATGGAATCTTTCCGTGTCTTCATCCCATTCCAATAGTGGGAAGTCAACAACCCAAAGTGGTGCAAATACATTTCCTTTTCTCAATCCCAAGCGGTTTCCAAGTTCCATTCTTAAAGCAGAAAGCTGGGCTCTTACTTTATTTTCGTTTCCGGAAAGAATCAACATTAAGTCTCCTTCTTTTGCTCCGAATTTTTCGATGATTTTTGCTAAATCTTCTTCATTATAGAATTTGTTTACCGATGAGGTTTTTACTCCATCATTCTGGAATTTAGCCCAAACCATTCCTGAAGCTCCAACCTGAGGGCGTTTTACCCAATCAACAAGCTCGTCAATCTGCTTTCTTGTATAGTCTGCGCATCCTTCTACATTGATTCCGACAACTAATTCTGCATCATCAAATATTTTAAAATCTTTTCCTTTTACCAGTTCATTCAGTTCTACGAACTCCATTCCGAAACGGATATCCGGTTTGTCATTTCCGTATTTTCTCATCGCATCTGCGAAAGTCATTCTTGGGAAATCTCCGAATTCCTGACCTGTAATATCTTTTAAAAGAGTTTTTGTCATTCCTTCAAATACGTTCATGACATCTTCCTGCTCTACGAAAGCCATTTCACAGTCGATCTGTGTAAACTCCGGCTGTCTGTCAGCTCTTAAATCCTCATCACGGAAACACTTTACAATCTGGAAATATTTATCCATTCCGCCTACCATCAAAAGCTGTTTGAAAGTTTGTGGAGACTGAGGCAATGCATAAAACTGTCCTGGATTCATTCTGCTTGGTACAACAAAGTCTCTTGCCCCTTCCGGAGTAGATTTGATCAAAACAGGTGTTTCCACTTCAATGAAACCTTCTTCAGATAAATAATTTCTTACTTTCTGTGCCATTTTATGGCGGAAGATCAATTTATCTTTTACCGGATTTCTTCTGATATCCAGATAACGGTATTTCATTCTTAGTTCCTCACCGCCGTCTGTTTCATCCTCAATGGTGAAAGGAGGAAGCTGAGAATCATTCAGAATCGTTAGTTTTTCTACCAGAATTTCAATTTCCCCTGTTGGAATATTAGGGTTTTTGCTCACTCTCTCAATAACTCTTCCGGTAGCCTGAATCACAAATTCACGGCCCAGTTTTTTAGCTTCTTCCATTAGTTGTGCAGAAGAACGCTCCTGGTCAAAAACCAGCTGGGTAATTCCGTAACGATCTCGAAGATCTACCCAAATCATAAATCCTTTATCACGGATAGTTTGTACCCATCCTGATAGTGTAACTTCTTCATTCAGATTTTTCAGAGATAGCTCTCCGTTGGTGTGTGATCGAAACATAATTATTTGTTTAAAGTTCAATGTTTAAGGTTCAATTCCGAACCTTGAATTTTTCGTTGGCAAAGATAAGATTTTTGCAGGTTTTATAAATAAAAAAAACTTCCTTTCGGAAGTTTCGTATGTTGTTTTCAGGTTTTTTAATTTCTATTACCCCCTTTTTCTGTCAGAATTTTCTTTATTTCTTCGGTGCCTTTTGTATCATCAGCTACTTCAAGAGGTGTTTTGTTCTGACATTTTTTATTAACGTTGGCCTTGTTGTCCAAAAGGAAATGTATAATATTCTTTCTATCAGACATTACACTGAAGCCAAGAGGTGAATAAGCTATATTTCCAACGAGAAAGCATTTGTTGTAATCTCCCGGGGCAAACTGCTTTTTAAATGTTGCCACATCATCAGAATAGATGGCTTTCATCTTTTCCTGAGTCATCTTCTGTGCAGAGAGCATGCTGCCAGATAATAGCATTCCAAATAGAAAGGTAGTAGAGATTATTTTTTTCATAAGGATGATTTTTAAGAATATACAAATCTAAATTAAATTTTATTACCAATTGCTAAGTTTTGATAATAATATCGCTCTATTAATCAGATTATTCTCGTATTAATTATAGAATTGCAAAACTCCATTTTGAATATCCTGAATTGAAATTACTCCAAAAGCGTAATGATTTCAGGTTTCTCATATTTCCGGGCATAATCCAGAGCTCTATAACTTACAGGTGTCCGGGTTTCTTTCAAAGCTCACCATATTACGCTAAGCTTTTATTATACTTTCGATTTTCTTACAAGAACAATCTTATTAAAAACTTTTCATATGCCAACTTTTAATTGCTTTTGAATGAATACTTTTGCTAAGTAAACTAAAAAGAATCATGACAAAATATATTGACTTTTTGAAAAAAGCATTCAGTGGCGAAGAAACTGACTTCACGAAGGTGAATATCAGAAGTGCTGTATTGCTTTTAGCGATTCCCATGATGCTGGAAATGGCTATGGAATCTGTATTTGCTCTTGTTGATCTGTATTTTGTCGGACATCTGAAAGAAAGTGGTTTTGCTATTCAGACTGTGGGACTTACCGAATCTGTGCTTTCGGTGATGTATTCTATTGCGATTGGCATGAGTATGGCGGCAACAGCTTTGGTGGCAAGACGGATCGGGGAGAAAAATCCGGAGCAGGCTTCCAGGAGTGCGGCGCAGGTATTGCTCGTTTCTTTTGCGATTACTTTTATTTTAAGTTTACTGGGAGTGATTTATGCTGAGGAAATCCTCATATTGATGGGCTCAAAACCTGAAGCAGCAGCTTATGGGAAGAATTTTACCAGAATTATGATGGGAAGCAGTACGATAATAATGCTTTTATTTTTAATTAACGGGATCTTCAGAGGAGCAGGAAATGCAACGATTGCGATGAAAAGTTTATGGATTGCAAATATTGCTAACATTATTCTTTGCCCGATTCTAATAAAAGGGTTGGGGCCTGTTCCTGCTTTGGGATTAACAGGGGCGGCTTTGGCAACAACAATAGGGCGAAGTATTGGGGTGATTTACCAGTTGTACCATCTTTTAGTAGCTGATACTCAAATCCGAATAAAGATTCCATATTTTAAACCAAATTATGAATTAATCAAATCCATTATAAAGATTGCAACCCCTGGAATCTTTCAGTTTGTTATTGCTTCATGTAGCTGGATTTTCCTTGCAGAATTGGTAGCGACCACAGGAGGAGAAAATGCATCTGCCGGTTACCAGACCGCTCTAAGACTGATGATGTTCTTTATGCTTCCGGCCTGGGGATTAAGCAATGCCGCATCTACGCTGGTAGGGCAGAATATGGGAGCAAATGAAATGCTGAGGGCAGAGCAGTCGGTAATGAAAACCGTGAAATATAATGTCATCTTTATGTTGATTGTAAGTCTGATATTTATTTTTATGGGAAATTTTTTAGTGGGTTTTTTCACTCAGGAAACGGCTATTAAAGATTTTGCGAAAAATGCCCTTCAAATTATGAGCACAGGGTTTATCTTCTATGGAATAGGAATGGTGATGATCAATGCATTCAATGGAGCAGGAGATACGTGGACGCCTACATGGGTTAATCTTTTTGGATTCTGGCTGTTTCAGATTCCTCTGGCGTATTTTCTGTCAAAATATCTTGACATGGGTCCAAAAGGGGTTTTTATTTCTATTCCTGCCGCAGAAACCCTGATTACAATAGTTGCTTTCATCCTATTCAAAAAGGGAAAATGGAAAACGATAGAAGTGTAGAAAGGCTGGGAGATGGAAGCTAGAAGAGGGAAGTATCACAGGTCTGAAATTATCTAAAAACAGCCATTCTCAGAAAGTATAAAGTGTAAATTTTGATGTGATTACAGAGAATTGAAATAGTAATCTTATCGTCACTTCCAGCCTCCATCTTCCTGCTTTCTTCCTAATTTATAAAACTTTAACAGCTTCATTACTTGTATTTTAAAGTTGTATTTTTTAAATTCGTGATTAACAAATACATAATTACTATGGGAAAAGGAGACAAAAAATCAAGAAGAGGAAAAATCAATTCCGGAAGTTATGGTAAAAGAAGACCGAAAAAAGCCTCAAAATCTTTTGCTGCTTCTGAAGAAAAATCTAAAAAATAACCAAAATAAAAAAGACCGAAGATCATCTCTCCGGTCTTTTTTTTATGAAAATTAAATTAATTATTTACCTCCAAGAATATTTCCAAGAATGCTGCCTAAACCGCCGCCACCTTGTTGTTGGTTACCACCACCCAATACACTTCCAAGTATATCGTTCAGAGGATTTCCTGATGATTGAGATTGTCCGCCATTTCCTAATACACTTCCAAGAATGTCATTCAATGGATTAGACTGTTGAGCTTGAGCCTGATTAGAGGCATTCCCCAGAATTCCTCCTAAAAGATCTCCTAGGCCTCCTGCTCCTACATTACTCTGTTGTTTCTGCTGTCCGATGTATCCCATTACTACAGGTGCCAGCATCGCAAGGATAGGACCTATTTTGTCAATTGAAATGCCTGTGTTTTGTGATAGCTGGTTTTCAACAGTACTTTTTTGTCCTCCAAAGATATGATCAAGAATAGATCCACCTTCAGCCTGTCTTGCTTCAATCTGAGAAGCGTCATTTAAAATACTTCCGTTATGGTCTTTATCTAGAGCATTATTTAAAGCTTCGGCTTCTTTAGCGTCCTGAGATTTATTTCTAAGATAAGAAATAATGAGAGGGGTAGCTACAGCCAATAGGGCAATTACCTGATTTTTGCTGATTCCGAATTTGTTTTCAGCCTGTTCAGCAACCTGGTTGCCTGTGTTCCCTGTAAGTAGGTCAATTAAACTCATTTTTTGTGTTTGTTAGTATTAAGTAAATCAAAGTTATCAAAAAATATGCCTCATAAAATGACCACCTTTCATAATTATTGTTAAAGTTTTCTGATCTGTTCTTCTGTATAACCTTTGCTTTTTAGCACCTTTATGTACTCTACAGCGCTTATTGTCATCCAGTCTATAGGTTCGGGTGCTTGCTTTTTATCAATGGTGAACTCCAGAATACCCACATTATTATTCATCCATGGAAGAACATAATAATCCAGACCGCCTTTGTATTCCTTATTTGCATGAAATTCTTTTCCTTTCTCTGTTAAAAATGCGACTTTATAAAAAACGAAGTAGCCCACAGGAATCAACAGGCATACCCAGGAGAATTTTCTTAAACGGGTATACTTTTCAGAAGAAAGACCATACCCAATGGATAACGCAAAAATAATATTGAAGGGTAAAAAGAATACATAATTATCGGATACGGCATAAAACGTAGAAAATCCATATACGCATACTGCTCCGGCAGTAAAAACAAAAAACATTTTTTGATTAGTCTTGTATAAAAGCAGAATACCTGTGACTCCGAAAAATGTAAATAAATTGAAATTATAAATAAGATAGGCAAAAGATTGGAAAAAATCTTTCACATACTGAATTGTACTTTTTTTCAAAGAATCTTCCACCCATGTTCCCTGATCAGAGCTATACGGCGATTTGAAGGGGAGCCCCTGGGAAATATTCAGAATAAACAAAGAGCTAAACAATGCTGCAAAAATCAGTAGTGAAGCCATTGCATATTTCTTTTCATTTCTGAAGTAAAATAAAAAAACTAATAAAGAAGGTATTAGCAGTATATTTTGAATATGGACCCATAAGCTGATCCCTAAAAACAGGCTACTTAAAAGGATGTAAATTCTTTTCTTTTCAATAAAACTTTTTATAACTGAAAAGAAAAAAAGGCTTACCCACAGGGAGTTATAAGTATATACTTCCACGATCTCCGCATTTCTCCAAAACGAGAAACTGAATCCGAAAACAAAAGCAGCTACAAGTGATGCCCATTCTGTTTTTGAAATGCTTTTCACTGTGAGATAAACAACAGAAACTGTTGCTGCTCCTGAAGAAATAACCAGAAACCGGCTGGCTTCAATAGCATTAATACCTGCCAGGTTTTTAATAAAGATAACAGTATTGATATATAAAAAGTGACTTGTTGCTGAAGCAGTTGTTTCCCATATTCCTTTTTCTGCACTCAACACAAATCCTACACAATCGGCAAAAGGAATTTTTGAAAAACTTCCGAAATAGTAGATACCAAGAAAAATAATAAACAAAAATAAGGCTGATAGATATTTGTTCATATTAGTTCTTTATGATCGGCACATTAGAACAGGCTTCTCCGAACATCAGAGATTTTACAATTGGTTTTAACTGTTCTACCAGTTCTATATATGCATTTTCAGGAATATCTTTATCTGAACAGCCTTTTACCAGAACCCTTTTGCCTCTCATCTCCTCAAAATCATGAGTCTGAATGGCATTGTGCATTAAAATAACATCAAGATCCTCACGGTTTCCGAAGACTATTTTTTTGGCAACATCAGTAAGTTTTGCTGTCAATACAAAATAAGCCCAAAGCGGGATGATTGTATCTACAGAATTGTAAATGTATATGTATGAGTCTTTGTATAGTTCAGTATCTATAGCCTCTACCTTTTCACGAAAATCTTTTTCTTTCAGGATCATTTCCTGAAAAAGAAAATCTTTTAGGTCAATTCCCTTTCTTTCTCCCTTTGGAAGTAAAGTGGAAAGATCAAAATTGATAAGGCCGCTTTCGGCAACTTTATTCCGGATTTCAAATTCTTCTGACATTTTTTATCATTATCTTTGAACAAATTTACGAATTAAGATCATATCTATTTTAATTTGTTCTCTATCCTTACTATAGAAATGAAGTATTATATTATTGCAGGAGAAGCTTCAGGTGATTTGCATGGAAGCAACTTGATGAAAGCCTTAAAACAAAAGGATCCGAATGCGGAGTTCAGATTTTGGGGTGGTGATCTGATGAAAGCTCAGGGCGGAACACTGGTAAAGCATTACCGTGACCTTGCTTTTATGGGGTTTCTGGAAGTGGTGATGAATCTCAGAACCATTCTGAATAATATTAAATTCTGTAAAGAGGATATTCAGAAGAACAGACCTGACGTTTTGATTTTAGTAGATTATCCTGGTTTCAACCTGAGAATTGCCAGATTTGCCAAAGAACTCGGGATCAAAGTAGTGTACTATATTTCTCCACAGCTTTGGGCATGGAAAGAAGGCAGAGTAGAGATTATCAAAAAATATGTGGATGAAATGATGGTCATTCTTCCTTTTGAAGAAGATTTTTACAGAAAACATGGTGTCCATTCCCATTTTGTCGGCCATCCATTGCTGGATGCTATTTCAGATCTGCCGGAAATCAATATTGAAAATTTCAAATCGGAGCATGGCCTGAATGAAAAAGAAATCATTGCGCTTTTGCCGGGTTCCAGAGAACAGGAAGTGGAAAAGATGCTTGAAATAATGCTTTCTGTAAGACCGTATTTTAAAAATTATCAGTTTGTGATTGCTGGAGCACCAAGTCTTCCTAAAGAGTTTTATCAGAAATATGTAGATGATAATGTTCATTTTGTATCCAATAAAACTTATGATTTGCTGAGATGTTCCAAGGCAGCTCTTGTCACTTCAGGAACAGCTACGCTGGAAACCGCTTTACTGAATATTCCTGAAGTGGTTTGCTATCGCGGAAGCAAAATTTCCTATGCTATTGCTAAGAGACTAGTAAAAAATATCAATTATATTTCCCTTGTTAATCTTATCATGGACAGGGAAGTGGTGAAAGAACTTATTCAAAATGATTTGAATACCCAAAACCTGGTAGAAGAACTCAATAAAATTATTGATGGAGACAAAAGAACACAGGTTCTGAATGACTACAGTCTTCTGAGAGAAAAGTTGGGAGGAAAAGGAGCCAGTGATCATGCTGCTGAGGTGATATTAAAAGTATAATTTTATTAAGGTTTTTGAGAATTTAATCTGCTTTTTAACTATGAATTATTGTAACCGTTTTCTGTTATTATTGGTATTTACATTATTTTTCTCGAAAAGCTTTGCTCAGCAGAGCGACTCAAGGGATCAAGTTCAGATATTCTACTATGGCTGGTATGGAAATCCTGCAACGGATGGAAGTTATCAACATTGGAACCATGAAATTCTTCCTCATTGGAATAATCCGAAATGGAATAATCTGGGACAACACAAAGGTGGAGATGATATCGGAGCTAATTTTTATCCGGCATTGGGAAATTACAGTTCCAATGATACAAAGATCATTGAAAAACATATGAAAATGATCAAAGAATCCGGAGTAGGAGTAGTTGTAGTAAGTTGGCTGGGAAAAGATTCATTCACAGATAAAAGTCTTATCAAATACCTTGATATTGCGGATCGTTTTGATTTAAAAATTGCATTCCACATTGAGCCGTTTTATAAAAATACTTCAGAATTGAAGGAACAGCTTTCTTATCTTGTAAAAACTTATTCCCAGCATCACGCTTTCTATAAAAAAGAAGGGAAACCATTGTTTTATGTTTATGACAGTTATAAAATTCCTAAAGAAGAATGGGCTGAAATGTTATCCAAAAACGGAAAAAAAACAGTCAGAAATACAGACCTGGATGCGCTTTATATCGGGCTTTGGGTTGAAAAAGATGATGCGAAGTTTTTTGATTCAGCAGGCTTTGATGGTTTCTATACTTATTTTGCCAGCGAAGGGTTTGTATATGGAAGTACAACTGCTAACTGGGATTTCATGGCCAGCTACGCTAAAGATCATCATCTGATTTTTATTCCTTGTGTAGGACCAGGTTATTCCGATACAAGAATACGTCCATGGAACGAAGCGAATTTCAAAAGCAGAGACAATGGAAAGTATTACGAAAAGATGTTTGATGCTGCCATTAAAGTAAATCCGGATTTCATTAGTATCACATCTTTCAACGAATGGCATGAAGGAACTCAAATAGAACCCGCTATCCCTAAAAAATCAGGTGATTTCAAATATGAAGATTATGGGAAAGATCCTTTATTTTATATTAAAGAAACGAAGCGTTTGACGGATAAATTTCTGAAAAAGTAATAACATACTTTAAAGCTTTAATTTCACAGCAAAAAATCAAGTGTTCTGTTGATGCTTTTGATAAGCTGCAAAGCACTTATTTAGTTATTCAAGAGATTATATCTCATTGATTAATTATCTATTTTCCCTGGATAATTAATTGAAATTGCAAAAGCAGCCTCTCCTTATTCTCGTAATATGTTTTATCCTTGGAATTGTTTTTCAGGATAAGCTTGTTTTGACAGGCTTTGCATTTTATTCAGTAATTGCAATGTGCTTGGTTGTACTCGTTGCAGTATGTTTTCACTCTTATTTTCTGCACAAAATCAAGGTTGTTTTACTTGCGTTTTTGTTCTTTGGAACAGGAATTATCCTTCATCGCTATAATACTTATTCAGAGGCAAACAGTGTATTGATAAATAAAAAAGAAACGGTTAGTTTTAAAATCTCTCAAAAATTAAATACTACTGAAAAATATAAAAAATACGAAGGAACAGCGCAGGCAGGAAATATAAATTTCAATTCAATTTTTTATGTTCCAAAGGATGGTAAAGAGCTGGATTTTATTCATTATTACAAAACGGAGGCTTATATTACACAACCTAAGGCTCCTCAATATGATTTTCAGTTTGATTATACCCGATATCTCAAAAGAAAGCACATTGATTACCAGATTTATATTTCAGATGAAATTGTATCTGCAGAACGAAATGACTTAACGTTGTCAGATCAACTGCGACAATATAGATTTACAGTTCTCAAGAAAATTGATAAAACTGTAATGTCCCGGAAAAGCAAAGAATTTTTAAAAGGAATCATTCTGGCAGATCGTACAGAGATTGATGCAGTTACTGTACAGGATTTCAATAAGTCAGGATTGGTCCATTTTCTGGCCATTTCCGGAACTCATATTGTGGTTATTTTTGGGATGTTCTACTATTTACTGATTCGTTTTATTCCTTTACAGTTCAGAAAATATGCAGTTATTCTAAGCTTGGTTTTTATTTGGCTGTTTGCTGCTTTTATTGGGTTTGGAAATTCGGTTTTGCGTTCCTGTATCATGCTGAGCGTCTATTTTATTTTTGTAATGCTTCAGCGGAAACCGGATCTGCTTCACTCACTAGCTTTATCCGCTTTTTTTATCTTAATTGGAGATACACAGCAGTTTTTTGACGTGGGATTTCAGCTTAGCTTTTTAGCGGTTCTTGGAATTTATTGGCTGAATCAGCCTCTGTTGAAACATTTTCCGAAACAGGATCATTATCTTAAAAAACTTCTGTTTAATACCATTACAATATCTTTATCTGCGCAGCTGGCAACACTTCCTTTGGTGCTGTATTATTTTCATCAGTTTTCATTCATATCCATTATTGCCAACTTTGTTATTGTTCCTTTTTCCGAAATAATTATTGTTTTCTCATTTATAATGACAGCTTTCGTTGCCTGTGGAATTGATTTTGGCTTGTTGAATGGTGTATATGACTTTGTTATTCAGATTCTTTTGGAAATGATTCATTGGTTTGCTGAGACAGACCTGTTGTTTTTTGAAAATATTCCTATGAATGGATTTGAAATGCTGTCGGTTTCAGTGGTAGTCTATTTATTAAGATCGTTCATATTAAAGTTTAACTTCAAAAATTCTATGAGGTTAATAATGGCTATAATTGTATTTTTGATCGTAAGAACCGGAAGCAATGTCTTTGAAAATGAGAAAGAAGAGGTGTTGATTTATTCTTTAGGTAAAAGCAAAATTTTTTCGATAAAAAATGGTGAAAAAATCTGTTTTTGGGTTTCTGATATGGAAGATAAAGTAAAAGTTCTACGGTATATTATAAATCCCTATTGTTCATCAAGAAGAGTGGATTATTTTGAAATAAAATCCTTTTCTTCATCCTCTCAGAAAGTGGTTTTCCGAGACCGGGTTTATGATCTTAAATAATGCTTTATAATTTATGTGTTTTCCCGTATCTATAATGTATGAAATTCTTATTTAGAAACATTACAAACTGCCTAATTGTGAGATTTCTCACTTTTCGATATTGTTAAACTTTCTTAATTTTGTAGAAATTCAAATTTAAACTTATATGGCAGGTTTAACGAGTTCTACGATAGGTAGAAAATATGCTATGGCATTATCAGCTCTATTTTTGCTGATTTTTCTTATACTGCATTTGACGACCAATTTGTTATCAGTTCTGAACAAGGATGCATTCAATACTGCATCAGACTTCATGGGCTATAATCCTTTTGTGCAGTTCTTAATGCAGCCTATTCTTGGTTTTGCAGTAATTTTCCATTTCATTATGGGATTTGTGCTTGAAATCAAGAATAATAAAGCGCGTCCGGTAAAGTATGCAGCTAACAACGCATCGGTGAATTCTTCATGGATGTCCAGAAATATGATTATTTCCGGAGCTGTTATCTTAGCGTTCCTGGCGCTTCACTTATATGATTTCTGGCTGCATGAAATCAATTACAAGTATGTAGAAGGATTGACTCCGGATGCAGAACGTTTCTGGCCGGAACTTCATGAGAAGTTTGCTGATCTTTGGAGAGTGGCTTTGTATGTGATCTCTTTTGTTCTATTAGGATTACACTTAGCTCACGGATTCCAGTCTTCATTCCAGTCTATCGGAGCAAGACATCCAAAATATACGCCGGTGATCAAAGCTTTCGGGACATGGTATTCAATCCTTATTCCTGCAGGATTTATCATCGTTGCAGTTTTTCATTTTATAACTCAATAATATCAATATACTAGTATGAGTAAATTAGATTCAAGAATTCCAGCGGGTCCTCTTAAAGACAAGTGGAAAAATCATAAAGACCATATGAACCTTGTTGCACCAAACAACAGAGATAAGATTGATATTATTGTTGTAGGTACAGGTTTGGCAGGAGGTTCTGCTGCAGCTACATTGGCTGAGCAGGGATACAATGTAAAAGCATTCTGCTATCAGGATTCTCCAAGAAGAGCGCACTCTATTGCTGCTCAAGGGGGAATCAACGCAGCTAAGAATTATCAGGGAGACGGTGACTCTACTTACAGATTATTCTATGATACCATTAAAGGTGGTGACTATAGAGCAAGAGAGGCCAACGTTTACAGATTAGCTGAAGTTTCTGCAAATATTATTGACCAGTGTGTTTCCCAAGGGGTACCTTTCGGGAGAGATTACGGCGGTCAGTTAGATAACCGTTCATTTGGTGGGGTTCAGGTAAAAAGAACTTTCTACGCAAAAGGACAAACAGGACAGCAGTTATTATTAGGAGCATATTCTGCAATGAGCCGCCAGATCGGTAAAGGAAGAATCAAGATGTACAACCGTCATGAAATGCTTGACCTTGTAATTGTTGACGGAAAAGCAAGAGGAATTATCGCAAGAAACCTTGTAACAGGTGAAATCGAAAGACACTCTGCTCACGCCGTAGTAATTGCTTCAGGAGGATACGGAAACGTATATTTCCTTTCTACCAATGCAATGGGATCAAACGTTTCTGCAGCATGGAAAATTCACAAAAAAGGAGCTTATTTCGCAAACCCTTGCTACGTACAGATTCACCCGACTTGTATTCCGGTTCACGGAACTCAGCAGTCTAAACTGACTTTGATGTCTGAATCATTAAGAAACTCCGGAAGAATCTGGGTTCCTAAGAAAATTGAAGATTCAGTAGCCATCAGAGAAGGAAAATTAAGGCCAGAAAATATTAAAGAAGAAGATAGAGATTACTATTTAGAAAGAAGATACCCTGCGTTTGGTAACCTTGTACCTAGAGACGTTGCTTCAAGAGCAGCTAAGGAAAGATGTGACGCTGGATTCGGAATCGAAAATAATGATACTCAGGAAGGAGTTTACCTTGATTTCTCTACAGAGATCATGAAAAAAGGTAAAGAGTCCGCTATCGAAAAACATATTCATAATCCAACAGATCAGCAGATCTACGATTTAGGTAAGAGCTGGGTAGAGGAGAAATATGGTAACTTATTCGTAATGTACGAAAAGATTACTGCTGATGATCCTTATAAAACTCCAATGAAGATCTATCCTGCAGTTCACTATACAATGGGTGGTGTATGGGTTGATTACAACCTTCAGTCTACGATTCCTGGATGTTTCGTAATTGGTGAAGCTAACTTCTCAGATCACGGAGCCAACAGACTTGGTGCTTCTGCATTGATGCAAGGTCTTGCTGACGGATATTTCGTACTTCCTTACACGATTGCAGATTATCTTTCTGCCGATATCAGAACAGGAGCTATTCCTACCAATTCAGGAGCGTTTGACGAGGCTGAAAAAGGAATTAAAGAAAAAATTGATTTCTTCTTAAACAATAAAGGAACTCATTCTGTAGACCATTTCCACAAGCAGTTAGGAAATATTATGTGGAATAAAGTAGGAATGGGAAGAACTCCTGAAGGATTGAGAGAAGCAATCAAGGAAATTGAAGAAGTAAGAAACGATTTCTGGAAAAATGTAAAAGTACCGGGAGAAGGAGAAGGAATGAACACTGAGCTTGAAAAAGCATTCAGAGTAGCAGACTTCCTTGAACTTGGACAATTAATGGCTATCGATGCACTACACAGAAACGAATCTTGTGGTGGACATTTCCGTGAAGACCATTCAACTCCGGACGGAGAAGCGGAAAGAGATGACGTAAATTACAAATACGTCGGAGCTTGGGAATATCAGGGTAACGATATCAATACGGAAGTATTGCATAAAGAAGAACTGATATATGACAACATCGAGGTTAAAACTAGAAGTTATAAATAATCTCCAACCTAAAATATAACATTATGAGTGCAAAAAAAGGCTTACATCTTACGCTGAAAATTTGGAGACAAAAAAATAGTAAAACTAAAGGTCAGTTTGAGACCTATAAAATATCAGATGTATCTACAGACTCTTCATTCTTGGAGATGCTGGATATCCTGAACGAAAATTTAATTAACGAAGGAAAAGAACCTATCGCCTTTGACCACGACTGTCGTGAAGGAATCTGCGGTATGTGTTCACTTTACATCAATGGTAGAGCTCATGGGCCGGATACAGGTATCACAACCTGCCAGCTTCACATGAGAATGTTCAAAGATGGAGAAACTATCGTTATTGAACCTTGGAGAAGTGCCGCTTTCCCTGTTATCAAAGACTTGATGGTAGACAGAAGCGCATTTGACAGAGTAATGGCTGCAGGAGGTTTTATCTCTGTAAATACTTCCGGGAATACATTGGATGCTAACGCAATTCCGGTTCCAAAAGAAGATGCAGACAGAGCCATGGATGCAGCTGCTTGTATTGGATGTGGAGCTTGTGTGGCTACATGTAAAAACGGATCTGCAATGCTATTTGTAGGAGCTAAAGTTTCTCAGTATGCATTACTTCCTCAAGGTAGAGTAGAAGCTAAGAGAAGAGTTCTGAACATGGTGAAAGCTATGGACGAAGAAGGATTCGGAAACTGTTCAAACACCGGAGCATGTGAAGTAGAATGTCCTAAAGGTATTTCTCTTGAAAACATTGCAAGAATGAACAGAGAATATATGGCTGCTCTTGTAGATCAAGGATAGAATTGATTCAAATACATAAAAAAATCGCCTTCATTTTTGGAGGCGATTTTTTTATGAATGGTAGTGCGCTGTTAAAGTTTGTTAACTTATTGATGGTTTTTAGTCATTCTTTATTTAATAAGTATATATTTGGAGGGTTGTTGAATCGTTTTTTTTAAACTTTCAAATACAGCATGCCATTCAAAAAGAGACAATTAAAATAATTGAAATGTCCCTCTTGAAGGGTGATAATAAAATTTTTAAAAAAAATAATTAGTGTGAATTAGCAAGCCCTAAAAAGCGTATTTTTGTGTAATATTAAAAATTGAAATGAAAAAATATCTTTTATTGTTTATCATCACAGCTTTTGTGATGTCTTGTTCAAAAAAAGTAGAGGTAAAAGGAAAAATTACTGGAAGCTCATCATTAGAAAGAATTGAATTTGTAGAAGCTTCAGGAGTAGGAACCCTGCCTTTGATTAATATAGGTTTAGATAAAGACGGAAACTTTTCAGGAAGCTTTGAGGCACCTAAAGATGGAATGTACGTGATCAACTATGCAGGAAGACAAAACCTGATCTATCTTGAAGGAGGACAAAAAGTAAATATTTCAGGAAACGGAGCTACTTTCCCAAATGAATATGTAATTACCGGAGATGCTAAAAAGAACAATGATTTCCTTACGGCAAGTATGAAGTTCTTGGCAGATTATGGTAGCAAAGTTAACTTAGGAGGATTGATGGGCGGAGACGAAGCTGCATTTTTGAAAGGAATGCACAAAGTTGAAGCTGATATTAATAAAAACGTAGACGAGTTAGCAAAGAAAAACAGTCCAAGCAAAGGGCTTCTTGAGTGGAAGAAAAATGATATAAAAGTTACCATTCTTAATTTGCTTGCCAACTATGAAATGTCTCACGGACCAATGTCTGGTAATCCGTCTTACAAGGCTTCTAAAGCTTTCAAAGATTACGAAACCCAGTTAGAAACTGACAAAGAAGCGATGGTGAAAACAATCCCGCTTTACAGACAATATCTTCTTGTAAAAATGACTCCGGATTTCCAGAAGTATGCAGAAGCAAACAGCAAAGGAAAAACAGGAATTACAACTTCTGAGATGTTTGCTCAGTATTTAAAAACAAAGAAAGATTTATCTCAGACTGCAAAAGATTATCTTTTGGCATTTGTAATGGCTCAGGCGGATATTCATCCTACAACTCCGGCTGCAAACATTGACAAAATTAAAAAAATCATTGATTCAGATATTAAAGATGCTACCATTAAAAGTGACCTTTTAAAAATGCAGGTAGCTATTACTGGACTTAAAATCGGAGATGCAGCTCCTGAAGCAGCTGTATCAAAGCAGGATGGAAAAGCTTATAAACTTTCTGAAAACAAAGGAAAACCTTATATGCTGTTCTTCTACGCTTCATGGAATCCTTACATCAGTGAAGCTACAGTACCAGTATTAAAAGAAGTAGTAAACTTCTATAAATCCAAAATGAACTTTGTATTTGTAAACGTAGACGATACAAAAGATCAGTTCATTAAAACAAGCAACTCTCTTTTAAAAGGAATTCAGGGAGTGAACGTTTATGGAGAAGGAGGTCTTAACTCTGATATCGCTAAGAAATATGGTGTATACGGATTCAAGTTACCTTGCTTTGTAATCATTGATAAAGACGGTAAAATTGCCAGCAGATCATTCGTAAACCTTGGTGAGCAGGAATTAGTAACTATTCTTGATAAACAAACAGGTCTTTCAGCTCCAAAAGTAGAGCCGAATGCACAAATGCAGCCGCAATTACAGCTTGATCCATCTGCAATGCAGCAAGCTCCACAGCCTGCAAATCCACAGCCTGCTCCAACAAAATAATAAACTTTAACACAGTATAGAAACCTTATCTTCGGATAAGGTTTTTTTTATTGTATTTTTGCAAACTGAAGCGTAAAGTTTCAATTAGGAAAATAGAAAATTTTAGAATGAGTAGGAAGAAAAAAAGAGATTTAATTCTTGAAAATATAAAGCTATTAACTGCCGGAGCAAAAGGTGTGGCAATAGGAAAGACAGAAGAAGGAAAAGCGGTAATGGTTACAGGCGCAATTCCTGGAGATATTGTGAATGTAAGAGTGAAAAAGGCGAAGTCAAAATATTATGAAGGCGAAGCAGTTGAAGTTCTTGAAAAATCACCTTACAGAGTTGACCCAAAATGTGTTCATTTCGGAACTTGTGGAGGATGCAAATGGCAGAACATGAGCTACGAAAAACAGCTTGATTTCAAACAGGAAGAAGTATATAATAATATCAAAAGAATCGGAGGAATTGATGACTTCGAGACCGTATCAATCCTAGGAGCTGAAGAACAGTATTTTTATAGAAATAAAATGGAGTTCTCCTTCTCAAACGCAAGATGGCTTACTCAATATGAAATCAGTTCTGAAGAAAACTTCGGTAGCAAAGATGCTTTAGGATTCCATATTCCTGGAATGTGGAGCAAAATTCTTGATTTGAAAGAGTGTTTTCTTCAGGAAGACCCTTCCAATGCAATAAGACTGGCTGTAAAAGAATATGGAGTAAATAACGGTCTGGATTTCTTTGATGTAAGAAATCAGGAAGGTTTTTTAAGAACCTTGATGATGAGACAAAACTCCAAAGGAGAATGGATGGTTCTTTTCCAGCTTTACAGAGAAGAAAAAGAAAACAGAGAAAAACTTTTTGAATTCTTATTAGAAAAATTCCCGCAGATTAAAACATTAGTATATGCTATTAATCCTAAGCAGAATGATTCCATTTATGATTTAAATATCAATGTATATTTTGGAGAAGGTTATCTTATGGAAGAAATGGATGGACTGAAGTTTAAGATTGGGCCGAAATCATTCTTCCAGACCAACTACAAACAGGCATTGGAATTATACAGAAAAACATTGGAATTTGCAGATCTTAAAGGGGACGAAGTAGTGTATGACCTTTATACAGGAACAGGAACCATTGCTCAGTATGTAGCAAGAAATGCAAAACAGGTAATCGGGATAGAATCTGTACAGGAAGCAATCGATGCAGCAATCGAACATGCTGAATTGAATGGTTTAACGAATACAACTTTCTATTGTGGAGATATGAAAAACGTCTTTAATGACGAGTTTTTAGAAAATCATCCAAAAGCAGACGTATTAATTACAGACCCGCCAAGAGACGGGATGCACCAGAAAGTAGTAGAGCAGATCTTAAAGCTTTCACCGGAAAAAGTAGTTTATGTAAGCTGTAATTCAGCAACACAGGCAAGAGACCTTGCTTTGATGAAAGATCACTATACTTTGGTAAAGATTCTTCCTGTAGATATGTTCCCACAAACGCACCATGTAGAGAACATAGCATTATTGATTAAAAAATAATTTATTTAAATTTGAGATTCAAATCTTAATATAAAACGACAGTTCCATCTGACTAAATAAAAAAATAAAAATATACAGATGAAATACTTTAAATTTCTCATAGCAATCTGCTTTTTAGGAATGCTTTTTTCCTGTGGAGGAGATGATGATATTTGCGAAAGTGGAGAAGGAACTCCCAGAATGAAGGTGGCTTTCAGATCACTGGATACTGGAAAAGAGAAGACGCTGGATACACTATATGTAGCAGTAGATTATGGAGCAGGAAAAGTGGATCTGGGAAAACTTGCAAAAATTGATTCTCGATTAATTCCTTTACGTGTAGATAATTCGCCTTATACGGACGTTTATTTTAAGCTTACCTATAATGGGGCAGAATCTAAAGTAAGGATTAATTACAGTACGAAGTCAACATATGTTTCTCCCGGATGCGGAATCAAAAAATCTTACGAGAATTTAAGTTCAGAATTAGTAACTCCGAATCCTGTTCAGAAACTGGAAGCCGGACAAAATCAAATAGAGAATGAAGACAAGACTAATCTTTACCTTTCTTTTTAGTTTATTGGGAATAATAAGCTGGGCACAAGACAAAAAAAAGGAAGCAGAGAAGAAGGTTCATGAGAAATATGAACCCAATTTTATGGTTGGCCTTGATGTACTGAATACCGGAGCCGGTTTTTTTTCTGACAGAAAATTATATCAGGGATTTATTTCTTCAAAGATAAAAGGAAATATCCATGCTATTGCAGAGGCAGGTTTTGAAAAGAATGTGTATCAGAAGAATGGTTATGATGCGAAAGCAAGTGGCCCTTTTGTGAAGCTGGGAGCATTCTATATGTTGGCAAAAGATGCAGAGAATGAATTCAACGGATTTTATGCCGGAGGAAAAGTTGCAGGATCATTTTATAATCAGGAGTATATGGCAATTCCTGTTCGTGGATTTGGGGGAAGTAATTCTTCTGAAGCCTTTCCATCGTCATCACAGTCGTCTTTTTGGCTGGAAGGTACGCTGGGGGGCAGAGTACAATTATTTAATTCTAATTTCTACATTGATGTAAATCTTCAGCCAAGATATATGGTATACACTTCCAAGCAGGACGATATTTCTCCTATGATCGTTCCGGGCTTCGGAAGAAGTTCTTCAAAATTCAATATGGGATTTGCATGGAATATTGCGTATAAGTTTTAGAAATATTATTTCTTACCGTTTAAAATATATAAAATACAAACTTTAGATTATTCTAAAGTTTGTATTTTTTTTAATAGATATCGTTGATAAGTGTATTATGTTGAAAAATATAAACTTATTTTACCCATAAGATTTATAAAATAGTTATATTTGGCAAAAATTATAATTGTGTTTTAATTTATGAAAAGAGTATTTACTGCCTTAGTGTGTACTTTAATAGGTGGAGCAGCGTTTGGACAATGGACTCCTACTTCATTTAATAAAGTAGACAACAAAAAAAGAGGGACTTTTACGACAGAGAAATCTGGCGTAAGAGAAGACGGGTATTATAAATTAGATTTAGCTTTACTAAGATCTCAATTGAAAAATGCTCAAGAGATGGGGCCAAATGCAGCTCCCGTGATTATTTCTCTTCCAACTGTAGATGGGAAGATCGAACAATTCAAAGTATTTAGCTTTCCTGTTTTGGCAAAAGAAATTGCCGATCAGTATGAGCTGGGTTCCTATGTGGGAACAAGTGTTAAGGATCCTAGTAAGTATTTAAGATTCAGTGTTTCTCCAAATGAACTTCAGTCTATGATTATAGATGGAGATAAATATGAATTCATTGAACCTTTAATGTCTGATAAGAGCGTATATGCCGTGCATCCTAAAACGATGAAAAATCCAAATGGATTTATATGCTCAACTGAAGAAAGCCCTGCGGCTAAAAAACAAATAAATACCTTATTAAAAAAAGGACAATCTTTTGCTAACCAACCGACAAGCTTTGCTAAAAATTCTGATAAGAAATACAGAACAATGAGATTGGCAATGTCTGTTACAGGTGAGTATACTCAGTTCTTTGGAGGTGTTGCAGGAGCATGGGCGCAGGTAAACAATACGATGTCAAGAGTAAACGGAGTATTTGAAAAAGACTTTGCGTTACATTTGAATGTATTGAATTATCCGGCTCTTATTTTTTCTAATCCAGCTACAGACCCATATGCAACTGTTACAAGTGCATCAGCGCCTCCAGGTACATGGAATACTGAGTTGCAAAATCAATTGACAACAGTTGTTGGAGAAGGGAATTATGATATCGGACATTTATTTGGTGCTTCAGGAGGAGGAGGAAACGCAGGCTGTATTGGTTGCGTTTGTATCAGCCCTACTATTGATGAACCAGAAGGAAAAGGTTCAGGGATTACATCTCCTGCTACAGGAAGTGTAAATCCATCTGCTACATATCCTCCATCCGGAGATAATTTTGATATCGATTATGTAGCTCACGAAATGGGACACCAGTTGGGAGCAAACCATACATTCGCTCATAGTCTTGAAGGGTCAGGGGTAAACATGGAACCAGGTTCTGGGTCTACTATCATGGGATACGCAGGTATAACAGGACCTACTTATGATGTTCAACCTCACTCTGATGCTTATTTCCATATTGCAAGTATTGATCAGATTCAAGAGAATTTAATTGATAAAACTTGTGATGTAGAAACTACTATAACAAACAACCCGGCTGTAATTGCTGCTTTACCAACGTATAATATTCCAAGAGGAACTGCATTTGTATTAACAGCTTCTGCAACAGATGCTGAAAACGATCCTCTTTCTTATGTTTGGGAAGAAGTAGATGATGCTGCTGTTGTTATTAATAAAAATAACTTAGGTAACACTAGTACTGGTGCATCATTCAGATCTAAGTCAACAGGAACTAGCCCAACAAGATATTTCCCTAGCTTTACTTCTGTGATGAATGGTGTATTAAATAATGCAAATAATACCTGGGAAGCTGTTTCAACAGTGGCAAGAACTACAAACTTTGCTGTTACAGTAAGAGATAATAATCCAAATGTTCAACAGCAGCAGACTTCTTATGGTGTGCAAACTATTGTTGTTGGAGATAACGGACCTTTCAAATTAGCAAGTCAATATATTGATGTGAATACTCCATCACCAATTCAGTGGCTTGTTTCTAATACAAATGCTGCTCCTTATAATGTAGCTAATGTTAAAATTGACTATACTACGGATAATGGAACTACATGGACAGTATTAGCTGCTTCAACACCTAATGACGGATCTGAAAACTTTACTTTCCCTTCTTCAATGAACGGACAGACTATTAAAGTAAGAATCTCTTCAATAGGTAATGTTTTCTACGCAGTTGGACCTGTTACAATAGGACCTCTTTCTGCATGCAGCAGTGCGGCTCCTACGAATATTGTTGTAAGTAATGTTAACAGTTCAGCAGCAAGTATTTCATGGATGGCTTATACTGGAGCTACTTATAAAGTACGTTACAGAAAAGTAGGTACTACTACATGGACTGAGATTGATACTACTGTACCTGCTGTAAACTTAAACGGATTAACAGACGGAACAAATTATGAAGTGCAAGTAGCTTTAGTTTGTGGATCTACAGTGGGAACATATTCTACATCTGTTAACTTTAGTACAGTGGCTGTTGTATATTGTGCAGCTTCAACTCTTCTGACAAATAATGAGTATATTTCAAATGTAACTGTAGCTAACATCAACAACACTTCTGCTGCATCTACATATACAAATTATACAACAAACGGAGCTCTTCAGGTTAATCTGACAAAAGGTTCTACATATCCTATATCATTTAACATAGGAAATGCACGTGCTTATGATGTAGGTGCAGTGTATATAGATTTTAATAAGGATGGTGTTTTTGCTGATAATGAAGCTGTATTGAGTGTACCTACAGTAAGTACTGCGACAACTCAGTTTTCAGGATCATTTACAGTGCCTGCTAGTGCTGTAGAAAATCAGGCATTAAGAATGAGAGTTATCTTATTCTATGTAGGAGCTTCCAATGTTGGACTTTCACTTCCTGCATCATTTGCTTGCGGTACTAATTTCTACTATGGAGAAATTGAAGACTATAACGTAGTTATTACGGGTAACCTTGCTACTTCTGAAACTGCTGTTAAAAATAATGGTATTCAGATTTATCCAAACCCGGCAAGTGATATTCTAAATGTTACTAAAGTTTCAGATAAAGCTACTTATAAAATTTATAGTGCTGCTGGACAATTGGTAGACAGAGGAAATATCAATGATGGAAAAGTGAATGTTTCAACTTTAGTTAAAGGTGGTTATGTGATTACAATAGATGATAAAGGAATTGAGCAATTCAAATCTAAATTCATTAAAAAATAAAGAAAACCTTTAAATATAGTAAATCCCCGGGGCGCTCCCGGGGATTTCTTTATTTAAAGCATAAGTGGAGATATTGTTATGTTTTTTCAAAAAAAACCTAAATGTACCTGTAAATTAATAACAAAAAATGATTAGATTTGTATGATTAATATTATAATGAAAACATTATGAAGAAATTCTTTACCTCTTTAATTCTGTTTCTCTGTTTGATCTGTACAGGCTTTGTATCCAAAGTCTCAGCTCAGGCAGGTCAGATCGGGACAGGAACGGGTACCTCTGTGTATCTCCCCATACGTTCCTATTATGGGTATAGTTATTCCCAGCAGATCTATACTGCTGCGGAAGTTTCGGCTGCCATTGGTACGTCGACCTATATCACAGCCATAAAGTTTTATGTAAACACCGTATCAAATTCTCCGGATTCCTACAAGGATTGGGTTGTTTACATGGGGAACACTACCCAAAATAACTTTACGTCCAACACAAACTGGATACCATTAGGTTCCTTAACTCAGGTATATGCAGGAGATTTACCTGCTATAACAAATGGAAACTGGGTTACTCTTCAGTTGAATAGCCCGTTTATTTGGAATGGAACAGACAATCTTGCGATTGCTGTTAATGAAAAAACACCAGGTTATTCTTCTTCTCCGGGTACGGCTTGGGGAACTTATAATGCTGGGGCTAACAGAGGTATTCTTTATTATGAAGATACTACAAACCCAAATCCGGCTTCACCACCTTCTGCATCAGACCGATATTCTGATATTCCCAGAATACAGTTGGTAAGTCATCAGCTGACTCCATGTACTACTGCTCCTCCAACGAATATTACTGTGAGTAACATAACCACAGTGTCAGCAGTTGTTAACTGGTATACGGCTACAGGTTCTACTTATGTAGTAAGATACAGAAGTTTACCTTCAGGCGCATGGCAGCAGATTAATGTTACCGCTCCTCTTTCAGGGAGTGCTACAATTCCTGGACTAACAGAACAAACCCAGTATGAAGTTCAGGTAGCTACGGTCTGTGGAGGTACTCAGGGAGCATTTTCTTCCAGTGTAAACTTTACAACTCCGGCGCTCAGCTATTGTAATTCAGCGGCTACGAGTACTTTTATTGATGGGTACATAAGCCAGGTGACAGTCAATGCACAAGGAGCTCCTTCAATGAACAGTAACTCTAATCAAAGTGGGTACACAGATTATAGTACAGATCCTACAAGATTAGTTACTTTGGTAAGAGGTGGTACTGCTTCTGTTTCTGTAGTAAAAACATGGCCAGGTTCTCAGTATAGCTTCTTAACAGGAGTTTGGATTGACTTTAACCGTAATGGTATTTTTGAAGCTACTGAAAGAGTATTGACTTCACCAAGTAATACAACAACGCCGGTTACTGCCACATTCAATATACCAACTGCCGCAGGTGGTGCGTATACTGGGAACTTAACTACCAGAATGCGTGTTGTAATGAATGAATACAGTCCTATTAATGCTTGTGGAACGTATTCTTATGGTGAAACTGAGGATTATGCTGTTAAACTAATAGATTTATCAGCGTGTACTACAGCTCCACCTTCTGACATTCAGGTAAACAATGTAACTCCTTCTTCCGCTAACGTTACTTGGACATCAACTACAGGAGCTACTTATATTGTAAGATATAGAGTTTCTCCTTCTGGTGCTTGGCAGCAGATTGCTGTAAATACACCTTTGGTAAGTAACCAAATACTTACAGGATTATTAGAGCAGACAGCATATGAAGTTCAGGTAGCTACTATTTGTGGAGGTACTACAGGAGCATTCTCTCCGAGTGTAAACTTTACAACTCCGGCTCTTACTTATTGTACGGCAGGTCCTACAGGTAATAGTGCTACTAGTGGATATATTAATAATGTAACCGTTACTCCTACGAATACTCCTATCATGTTGAGTAATTCAGGATCGGATAACTATAAAGATTACACTCCAGACCCTACAAGAGTAGTTATATTCGAAAGAGGTTCTGCAAATAATAAAATTTCTGTAAACAAATACTGGCCAGGTTCTCCTACATCTTATGGAGTTTCAGCTTGGGTAGACTTTAACAGAAACGGAACATTTGAAACGAGTGAGAGAATTCTGAATACTACTTATAATACAACTACTCCGGTAACGGCAACTTTTGCTGTCCCTACAGTAGCGAGTGGAAATGTATATACAGGAAACCTTCCTACCCGTATGCGTGTCGTAATGAGATATTTTGATAACGCTACCCCTTGCGGAACATTTAGTCAGGGAGAAGTAGAGGATTATGCAGTGAAATTTGTAGATTCTCAACCATGTTCAACAGCTCCTCCAACGAATATTACAGTAAATAATATTGGTGCAACTACTGC
>NZ_JAPDFT010000007.1 GCF_025949665.1 Chryseobacterium viscerum
ATTTGTTTGGAGTATTGGGTGAGGGGGCTGGAGGGTTGGAGAGTTGGGGCGTTGGAGAGGGGGTTCAAGTAATAAGTAATAAGTAATAAGTAATGAGTAATGAGTAATGAGTAATGAGTAATGGAAGGTATACATATATATAATAGTAGATGTGGGTTTGAAACAAATAGTCTTTATATAGGTTTGGGCTAAAGCCAAGGGAGGATTGGTTTTTATTAAACGGGCTAAAGCCCCCTCCTATTGAAGAATTATTTATAATGAAACGCAGATAACGCAAATTTGCACAGATGATGATGCATATTATAGATGGAGGGAAAGTTTTAATGATAGCGGGATAAAGTTCGTCTATTAAATATAATGAGATCAGTATTTGTCATCTGAACCTTATAACTCGCAACCAGAAACCACGTATCACACAACTCACAACTCATAATTCATAATTCATAATTCATAATTCATCATTTGTTTCTTCCTTAGCCCTGATAGAAATGGTTACCCCGCAGTAAGGGTTGGAGGGTGAGTGGGTTTGAACGTGGGAGAGCCCAGGCGCGAGGAGTAGAAATGGAGAGCAGGATGAAGCTCCTGAAAAAAGTTGGAGGGTTGGAGTGTGGAAGAGTTTGGATAAGTGAGAGGCTAAGAGAAATAGCTCTTTTACAAAAGCATGCCGATAGGATTAAAAGAAACGTTTTATTAATAACTTATATATATAGTATCCTAACAGACATCCGATAGTATCTGCTACGATATCCAATGTTTCCATAGACCTCCCCAATCCCATTTCTTCCTGTAAAATTTCAGTAAGGAATGCATAGATAAGGATAATCTGAAAAAAGTATGAGAATTTTATTTTAGGAAATGCAGCAATAAAAGAGAAACCTAAGGCTGCGAATATACTTAGATGTAAAATTTTATCAATACCACTGAACATGAACCAATATTCATGGTTCTCTTCTCCGGGTTTGAGAAGCATATAAGTAAGAAATGCCCAATAAATGGGCAATATCTTACTAAATATTTTTGAAATCTTATCCAATGATAGCTTTGTAGTCATCCGCAGAAAGTAACTCAGACTGATCTGCCCCATCAGCAATTTCTAATTTGATAATCCATCCGTCTCCATAAGGATCTGTATTTAACAGTTCAGGTTGAGCTTCTAATTCTGAATTGAACTCAATAACCTTTCCAGCAATAGGTAAGAATAGATCTGAAACAGTCTTTACTGCTTCTACACTTCCGAAAACATCTCCTCCATTAAGATCATCATCTACAGTATCTATGTCTACGTATACGATGTCTCCAAGTTCTCCCTGAGCGAAGTCTGTAATACCGATTGTAGCAACATTACCTTCAATCTTGATCCATTCGTGATCTTTGGTGTACTTTAATTCTGATGGTGTGTTCATTTTTTAATTTTTATTTTGTACAAATGTATTCAAAAATATAGTAGCTTCAAATATTGGATATAAAAAAAGTCCTTCAAAACTGAAGGACTTTTAAGTTTGTATCATTTTTAGAATCCACCTCCGGAATCTCCGAATGTAAATGTGGCAGAAATACCTGCTCTTACTGTAGACAGCGGGAATGCTGTGGAGATCTTATACTTTGAGGTCATCTGTTCATAGAATACTCTCAGGTTGAGATTCTCGGAAACATTATAATCTGCGGAAAGTTTGATATTCATCAGTCTTTGTCCTCCTGTAACCTGGGCATCATTCAACAGAATATTCATAATGGAGGTCTTGCTGTCTCTTAATGAAATATCTCCTCTGATGTTAAGGTCACTTCCTTTTCCTCTTGTTCCTCTTCCTCTGATGTTGGCAGTTCCCAATCTGAAGTTTCTGACAATATATCCAAGTCTTACTACATATTCTGTATTGGCATCTTCGGTAAGCGTCTGGTTTACTAATCCCAATACCATCATTCTTGTTTTGTTGTACTGTATTCCAAACTGCATATTGTTTCTCATGGTAACATCTATCCCGATAAGCGGTGAGAAAGATTCTACATATCCCACCTGTGCGAATGTATACGGATTGATTTTGTCCCCTGCGTTTTTGATTACATTCCCAGCATCATCTACTGTCTGATAGTATCCATTCGGGTTACCATGATAATCCACATTGCTTTGGATACCTGTTGCGGTATACGTCGCCGTGTAACCATGTAAAATATCAAACTTGGTGAACTGTCCGCTGATGATAGGAATATTTTTTAATCCTGAATACGTAATTCTCCAGTTTGGTAACGGGAATCCTGCTTTCTTAGGATTGGTCATAGGTGTAACAGATTTTCCTTCCATAGCTGCTCTAAAGGCTGGGATCAATACATATGCATTTCCAATACTATAATGCTGAGCAAATCCATTGTTGTCTAATACTGCTCCCGGTCCTCCCAACTGTTGTGAAAGTGCTCTCGCATTTTCTCTGATCGCCTGGTAAACCGCCTGTCCATCTTTAAATGATGTATTAAGAAGTACTGCAGAGTTGGAATACGTTATCATTTCGCTGGCAAATGTAAAGTCAGGATCAGGAACTCCATTATTGGTATAGTTAAATCCTGTATGTGAGAAGTTACTGTTGAAAGTATGCAGTACATTAAGATCAACTCTCAAATCGTTCATTGGCATCACCTGTAAATCTGCTCTCAATTCTTTGGTAGACATTCTTACGTATGGATCTGTCATATAATTGGAACCACTCACCCATCCGTTTTCCATTACGGTTCTTCTGATGTCTGCCTGTGATCCTAAAAGGAATCCCAGAGTTGGCCCTCCTAGTGTCTGTCCAGATCCATACCAGTTAGGAGCTGATATTAGTCCCGGAAGTACTGTTCCGTTTGTTTCATTATAACTTACGTTCAACTGTTTGAAAGAAGTAAGGAAGAATGCAGCACTCTGAAGCGGGGTAAGTCTATTTTTAAATTTATATTTCTTGTATCTGTATCTGTTTTTTTCCCATTGTTTTGTATACACATTGTTCAGAGAGTCCATCTCCTGTCTGCGTTTCTGAAGCTTGGCATTTATATTTTTGAAATAATTAAACTGACCAAAGAACTTCGGAAGATCTGCTGAAGCTGTTGCCTGAATAACATTGGTATTCTGGCCGACAGATCCCAAACTTGCGGTCTGATTCGTATTAGGATCAACAAAACCAGTCAACGAAGTAGATCTTGCAGCCCAGTTATAGGTAAATCCATACCCCACTTCTGCATCAATGAAATCAAGATAAGGCAAATACTGGAATGGCAGTTTATAATTCAGCTGCGCTCTGTGATTATACAACACCGGTCTTCCGGCTCTGAATACATTCCCGAAGATCGATTTGTTATCCATAGAATTCACATCGAGATTATCATTAAGGGTTCTGGTTGCAGAATTGATTTCCAGTTTTAATGATTTGGTGAAATTGAATCCTAATCCATACTGCCATCCAAAGAAGAAGTTTCTGTTTCTGATGGCATCAAAGTCACTATTCATATTTCCGTTCAGGATAGCTTCTACATTTCTGAATTCAAGTTCGTTGTAATTTCTGTCGATTTCAGTTCTGAAAGAGATTCTTGTAGGAATCGGGTTAAAATTGAATTCCTTCACCCATCTTAAATACTTCGTAGACTTCGCAGTATCACTGATCATTTTATTGAAAGGTTTGATTACCCACGGCTTAAATGTGTAGTTATAATCAACATATCCTCTCAGATACTGTCTGTAATTTCTCTTGGTATAGATATCTCTGAAGTAATCATCATTATAAACAGCCGTTACCGAAACGTTTTCGATGTCATAAAACTTAGGCTTTTTATTTGGATTCACTCTTTCTTTATGCATATTAACGACTCCTATACTTCTCTGCTGAGTATACGTTCTCGCTACTTTTTTCAATTGTTCCTTGTTCGGTGCCTTACTGAATTCTACATCGGTATCCAGAGGATTGTACTTCGGATCTTCAATGGTCTGTGAGTAAGAATAATTCAGAGGAATTTTCACCCCTGTTTTCTCCGGAAGGAATTTATCTACATTGATCGCTGTATTAATACTGAACGCTGATTGAGTAGATTGTGTTCTTTCTGCCGGTTTCGAATCGATATTACCGAAACCAACAGATGTATAAGAAGCATTGGCATTCACTGTTGCCAAGTCTCCCATATTAAAGTTTAAGCTGGCATTTCCTGCATACCCTCCATCATTCTCAATTTCAGAAAGACGGATTTCGTTTACCCAAAGAACTCTTGTTATAGTGGATGCCTCTCTTGGATCAGAATTCCTCACCCCAATCATAATTGTGGTAATATTTCCTAAACTTGGTCTACCTTTGATATAAATATTTTTATAAGGTTGCTGATATCCTGGATCAACCGTTCTATTGGTAATAGTAACCCCTGATTTGTCCCTTCTGATTTTAGCATCTACAAAATTCTGAACATCAAAATCGACCTCATTTTCCATTGGCCAGATCTCCATAGGAGCTGTTGCTGTAGTAGGAGTCAGGTTTAATGATGATTCATACTCATAATAGTTATCAGTAGCATCACTTCCGAAACGGATAAAGAATTTGGTTTTCTCATCCATTCCTATTACTCTGTTCAATGGATCATGAGCGTGTACAAACAGCTTCAGCTTTTTGTATCTTCTCATATCCAATGTTGTATTTTTGAACACTCCTCTTGCCTCAGTTTTAAGATCTTTTACTTTCATGTAAAGTGAAGCTTCATTTTGTCTCTGAGCTCCGGCATTTCCACTTAGTACCTGTCTGTCAATTCCTGGAGGCAATACATATGGAGGTTGGTTCAGTGCATTTTCTTCAATGTTTACACTTCCTACTTCAAAATTCGGATCTGTCACAGAACCTACTCCTTCGTCTGAACCAGGAACATCATTACTGGCAATTTTACTATCATACTTTCTCCAGTCTGATCTTACAAGATCCATTGTTCCGAATCTTAAGGTAGAAGTCTGATCAAATCCTGCCAGCATTAATCTTGCAAATCTTACATTATTCAATACAGATGGATCTGCAGTCCCTTCAGCTTTATCATAATTAGCAACAGGAATTCTAAACAGGAACCATTTTACATCTGCAGTCTGTCCGTTCTGGAAAGTTGCTTTTACTGTTTTTACATCTACAATATTGTTTCCTCCCAGCGCTAAGCTTGGCTGATCAAGCTTGATCACATACTGATTATAGTTTTCAGTCTGATCAAGGTTGTAATCTTTATTGATATCCTCAGCATCTGGAGTTTGTGAAGCTACGTTCAGAGAGTTTGCTTCTGAATTTCCTTCCGGGTTTCTGAAATATTTGTATCGTTCCACCACTGAAGCAGCCTGGCTTCCTGTAAATTTATCAGAAAGATAGAATACGAAATCATCCACTGCAGGGTCAGCAATATTGGTTACCGGGTTTACAAATGTATTCCCGAATCTCATGGCTTCCTGATCAGAAGTAAGACCATCATATCCGGCATCCTGTACTCTTCTGTCGTCTCCTTCTGTAGAGAAGGCGTATAAAATTGGCGGTTGTTTTGGCTGTGTCCCCCAGTTTGAATTCGTAGTAGAAGATGGTGTACCTGGAGTTGGCAATCCGTTTTCATACTGCATTTTCCCATCCTTCAATACATCTTCAGAAACGTTTCCTAAATGAAGTAAAAGTTTTGGATCAGTACCCAGTGTTTTACCATCTGCGTATGGATCCATCATCCAGAATTCAACGTATTCGATGTTTGAAGTAACAAAGTTTGGAACGCTGATGGATCTCATAATCCCCGCCCATCTGCTTTGTGCCTGTTCTGTTAAAGGGTTTACGTTGTATGGTCCTTTTTCTTTAGGGAAATAGGAGATATCGAATGTATTGGTGAAAGTTTGCTCTCCGGCTACGAAATCTCTGTTGTTGTAAATCTCTGAATATTGTACTCTTCTGGAAGCGTGATTGGATACGGATTGTGGTGTAATTCCTGAAGGAGCTTTCCCTCCAACACCCCAGAATCTAGGGTCGATATTATACCATGTTAATAGTCCTCTTCCATATCCGCTTGTTAAGTCATCATTACCAGGTATCGTATTAAATGGCGGCAATTTATTCTTTTCGGGTTTTGAAGCTAAGCTCCATGCTGCCGGTTCTTTTAATGATATCTTGGAAGTTGTCTGTTCAAAATCGTCAATATAAGACTGGTTATTTGTTCCTTTATTCAGCCCGGGCATCAGATACGCAGCTTCCATCTTAAAGTTTAAGTTAGATGGCGCTTCCGTTTTTACCATTGGAAGTTTATTGGTAAGTCTTGTCAGATAAGGGGCCTGATTGTTGTACATCAAGTTGATCCCTGCCATGGTATTGTTTACCGCTTCCTGTCCGAAGTTTACTTTTTGGGTAAGCGGAGACTCTGAATAATTGATCACGGTCCCTCCTAAAATAAAGTTCTCGCTGAATCTTCTTTCTAAATTTAATCCTAAGAATCTTTTTCTTTGGGTATTAAATGTCAATTGGTTTTCCAGTGAAATATTAATGGCCTGTCCGGACTGCTTTACATTTTCATTAATGATGGTCACCGTCCCAAGCATATAATCTACGGTATAGTCTACACCTTCAGTAAGCTGTACTCCGTTTGCAGCCACTTTTACTGATCCTTGAGGAACATTTACTGCGCCTAAAGATATACCTTGACCCTGAACACCTTTATAACGACCTTCCAATGTATACCTCTGTGCAAGGTTACTGGAGAGTGCTTGTTGTTTTTGCTTGGTATAAAGATCCTGGAAAACGTATTGGGGATCAAATGTTCCCCCTAACACCTTTTGCATATAGCTACCAAATGGCTGTACTTTCGTAAAGATTACTCTTCCGGTTTCCGGCCTGATAGTAATCCCGTTGACAAAGTCAAAAATACCATCTCCCTTGCTTCCGTCTTTATTATTCTGGATGTCACCGTTCATATTAAGACGGTCCCAGTTAAACAATTTCAGTAAGTTCTGGTCTTTTACAGGAGTATCCGGAAGATAGTTTACTTTACCGCCTGTTTTTGGGTCTCTGTAATAGGCATTAAGGATAAAGCCATCGGGAGATACCTGTCCTGCATCTATAGAATAGATATTCTTCATCATCAGGTCCCACATCGGAGACTGGGTGTTCACTTTATTGTTTACCCTCAATACTTTAGTAACCAATACAGGACTTTCTTCAGAAAACTCCCCTACTTTGTATACTTTGTTACTTCCATTAACGGTAAAGGAGTATGAAACGGCTAAAAGCTGCTGATCATTAAGTTTTTGATTTAATGAAATATACCCCAGCTGTGGCTGGAAGGTAAATTCATTACTGTTCAGTTTTCTAGCTTTTGTATTGTATATGAATTGTTCTCCGTTATCATAAGGAGTGGGATCTGCTCCAAGCACCTGTCCCTGGAAAAGAGTACCATAGTTTTTCCCTGCTTCTCTGGTTCCTGCGACTGTAGAAACAGCATCATATAAACCATTCAGAGAGTTATCCGGTAAAGTGACTCCGCCAGGGCCTTCTCCCAGGTCTCTGATCCCAATAATACTTTTCTGGTAAGCCAGGTTACTGTTTCCTTGGTCAAGCACCCATACCTCTAATCTGGTAATATTGATGGTTGAGTTGATCTGTGGATAATTAAGTAACGCATCATCATATTTGTTCAGGAAATAATGTCCTAAAAAGTAATGCTGGTTTTCTTCATAGTCAATGGCATTGACTTTAAAGTTATTCATAACACCACCGCCCTGTACTACAATATTCCGAGCTTCACCCTGTTGTTGGGAAAGGACTACGGTTCCGAATGTTTTTCCTAACTGGAATTCTGTCTTCACCCCGAACAATGATTGTGAACCACGGATAAGGCTGGTTGAAAGCGGCATATTTACGTTACCAAATTCAACTCTTTTAATAATTTTATCTTCTCCTCCTTCATTGGGTTTATCTACATTTCCAAGGCCTTTACTCTGAAGATCTTTCCAGCTTCCTTTTGCCTGCCAAACAAGGTTCATCCTGTTTTCGAAAGCAAAACCACTCTGGGTATCATAATTGGCCTTTAACTGAAGGTTTTCCCCTACTTTACCCAATAATCCAAGCTGAATTCTCTGATCAATATCAAAGGTGAAACTTGTCCTGTTTTGTGGCAGGATCATCGGGTTATCTATTTTTTGGTAAAGCCCTGCAAAATCCAGAGATGCATACCCTGAAGGAATAATTTCAATTTTATTACCTCCGAAAATCGTTTCAAAGAGTCTGTTATTAATCAACAATGAAGGGATAAGTCCCTTCTTCCTTGCGTCTGATCTGTCTCTTCTGAAAAGAAGGTTATATTTATCAGACTTCTCCTTGTAATAGGCCTTAGTCTGGGTTGCAAGCATATATTCTTTATACTCTTGCGGAGACATTGCTGTAGGAGGCCCCGTTATGGTGTTTCCGATTTTAGGATACACATAGTACATCCCGGTTTTTATATCGTAATAGGCTTCGTACCTCGTAGGGTCGGCCACTTCATATTGTTTTCTTATAATCGCCGTGTCTTTTTGTACCTGCGCAAAAGCGCTGACAGACATAAACAGGAACGACAGGAACAAAAATATGTTAAGATGCTTACTATTCGCCACCAAATGTTAAATGTTTTTTAAGATTTGTTTAACCAATTCTTCTACCGAGATGCTTGGATTTTGTTTTATGATTCTATCCGCAATCTTCTCGCTTGCACGTTTAGGAATCCCTAAAACTTCTAATGCAGATAACGATTCTTCCTTAATTTTATTATCTACCATCACAGAAATGTTCGCGTTTGGATCGCTGTATTTCTGTACTTTATCTTTAAGATCTACGATAATTCTTTCAGCAGTTTTTGCACCTATTCCTTTTGCTTTTTGAATTAGTGCACTATTTCCGGAAAGTATTGCAGAAGCAATCTCATCAAGGCTGAGTGTTGACAGCAGAATCAATGCTGAAACAGCCCCCACTCCATTAACGCTTATTAACAGATTGAACATTTCTTTTTCTAAACGTGTGTTAAATCCAAAGAGAAGATGAGCATCTTCACGGATGATCTGCTGGATAAATAAGAAAGTCTGCTGATTCAAAACCAGTGTCTGCGAGGTCATCAAGCTGATTCCCACGTAGTAACCAACTCCTTGTACATTAATAACAGCGTAGGTAGGCGTAAGTTCTTGGACGTTGCCTTGTAAAGAAAATATCATTATTAATTTTTAAAACTCCCAAATATAGCAATTTAAACTAATTAATGTTTTCATTTCATGCGCGAATGATTTTTAACTTAAATTTTGACTCAATACTCAATCTTTTAATTATAAACATAAAAGATTTTGAAAATCGGAAGTTTCACATTCCATCGTTTCGGAATTGAACTCAATTTCGACTGTTTATTCGCTTTGTCACCACCATACTTCAAGCTGAAGACCAAATGATATCCCATTATTTTTCTTTAAAAGTCTGGTATTAAAATCTGAGACACCCACCATCCCACTGAAATTTTCAGACCAATGCGCATAGGTTATAAAAGGTCTTAAAACAGGTCTTGAGTAATAGCCATAATCCAAGGAAATCTGAGGCGAAAATGTGATTTTCTGCAGACTGCCTTCTATTCCTGATCTATTATTTTTCATGTAATCATTTCCTGCTTCCAGAGCCAGATTAAAGTGTTTATCAAGATAATACAGGTATCTAAAACCTATACTAAACCAATTTTTTGAAAAGTCACTCAACAATACGTTCCCTTCACCTGTACTTTTTACGCCCAGATTCCTGTACTGATAAGTGAGAGCTACCTGTATAGCATGTCTTCTTTTATCATCATAAACAAAGTTATTGATGACATCAAATGAAGTGGAATGGTCAAGATTATAGATTGCATCATCATCTATATCTTCTGGCACTGTTTTCCCGGTATAGGCACTTTCTGTAATGGAGCTTCCTTTTCTGAATATTACAGTTGAAGTATGAGTGATATTTTTCTTAGAATACGTCCACCAACCACCTATTGCGTATCCTGAAGATTTCGGTGTTCCTGTTATATTATTTTGACTTTTTAAACTAAACTGACCCAGAAAATTGAGTTTAGAATATTCTGAAAAGGGTAAATCCAGATACCTGAAATCGGTTACATAAGAATGGGCATCGTTATTCCCGTATTTAAATCTCATCAAAGCAAGGTTTAGATTACCTGAATTTTTAACCTGATAATTCTCTATTCCGATTCCCATTTGTGAGTTTTGCGCAGAGTTAATCCAGAAATAATCCAACATGTCTACGTTTCTGCGATCATAATATCTTTTTCCAATCCATAGACTGGCATTTTTTGCGATTTTATTTATTTTTCCATAGAACTGTGCTGTTTCGGGAAACTGTTTGTAGTCATTACTCCCATAGGGAATAAATTTCGACATCATATAAGAGACTTCATAGAGACTGACTGAGTCTTTATTTTTATATCTGTAATTAAACTGCAGTTCACCATAGTGATTAGCCTCATTTCCCAATCTGAATTTATGTACATTCTCTGGGGTATTAAAATTGACCATCTGCCCTCCATCAGTCCATCCTATACCCGTTCTCAGGTAACCATTTACTGAGAGTTCATGAGAATGTAAATTGATTTTTTGTGATTTACACCATATCCCTGTTACAGCAAACAGAGAGAGCCCGATTTTTGTAAATATATTGCTTTTCAATGTTTTATTTCTAAAAAAGAATCAACTAAAAAACAATACAAATCCTTAACAGATATTTACCTGTTATTTATGAAAGAATAAAATATTACTGCAGCTTTTTTATTTAGAGACCTCTCCTTTGTTTTATCATTATGATGAGTCAAACAATAAACTTATGAAATTATTGGCCTATATATTTGAATATTTTTTCATGCATTTGTATTTCTGTGTTCTAGTATATCTTATGTTTTTAATAGTATCTAAGATATCAAATAATCGTATTGACATTGAAAAAAACAGCACTATTACATTAAAAATACAACCCTATTGTAAATTTTACACTTTATCTGCAAATCTTAAATAACAACTAAAAAAATAATCTATAAAAAAGTAAAAAGATTAAGTCCTATTTTCTTAAGAAATGACAAAACAACAGACCAAAAGACTTATTTTCTACCAACAATTAATAAAAAAGCCAGATGAATATCTTCATCTGGCTGTGATTCAGTCTTTAGACCGTTATGATTTTATTATTTCTTTTCTCTTCTTTGAGCATCAAGAACAGCAATTGTAGCAAGGTTAACGATCTCATCTACGCTTGAACGCATCTGAAGAACGTGTACCGGCTGCTTTAGTCCCATTAAGATAGGTCCGATAACCTGAGCTACTTTCATTCCTCTTATAATTTTATAAGAAAGATTAGCACTTTCCAGGTTCGGGAAGATGAATGTATTCGCTGGTGTTGTTCCTAATTTAGAGAATGGATAATCGCTAAGGTGATCTGCATTCATTGCAAAATCCGGCTGAATTTCACCATCTACAATCATTTTAGGGTATTTCTCATGAAGAATGCTCACTGCTTTAGCTACTTTCTTGGAAGTTTCAGAAATGGCAGCAAAGTTTTCAAATCCAAGCATGGCAATTCTTGGTTCTATTGCAAAAGATTTTACTGTAAATTCTGCCATTTTAGCAATATTCACAAGATCTTCTGAGGTAGGATTCTGGTTGATGGAAGTATCTGCGAAGAAAATAGGTTTCTTTTCAGAAAGAATCATCATCATTGCCGCTACCTTGTCTACTCCTTTATCTTTTTCAATAACTTCTAAAACAGGACGTAAAACTGAAGTATAGTTTTTAGAGAACCCTACGATAAGCCCGTCGGTATCACCATGTTTCAGCATTAAAGGTCCGAAGTAATCTCTCTGACGTACATATCTCTTCGCTTTGTACTCGTTCATTCCTTTTCTCTGACGAAGCTTCCAAAGAGTTTCTCTGTATTTTTTTCTGTTTTCTTTCTGATCATCATCACTTGGATCAATGATTGGAACATCCAGGGTAATTCCGTAACGCTCCATCTGCTCCTTGATGTATTTTTTATCTCCTAAAAGACTTGGATAAGCAATTCCTTCTTCATAAAGGATTTGAGCAGCTTTCAATACATTATATTCTTCAGCATTTCCAAGGGTAATTCTTTTCGGATTGGATTTTGCACGGCTCTGCATCATTCTTACCAATCTCTCATCTCTTCCCATTCTGTCTAAAAGCTGGTGCTCATACTCTTCAAAATCCGTAATGGTTTTTCTGGCAACACCACTTTCAATAGCTGCTTTCGCTACAGCACTTGATACTTTTGTGATCAGTCTGTTATCAAACGGTTTCGGAATGAAGTAATCTCTTCCGAACTGCAGGTTCTGAACGTTGTATGCTAAAATTACAGCTTCCGGCACCGGTTCTTTTGCTAAATCAGCAATCGCGTGTACGGCGGCCAGTTTCATTTCTTCATTAATTCCTGTAGACTGTACATCCAATGCTCCACGGAAGATATAAGGGAATCCTAGTACGTTGTTTACCTGGTTAGGATAATCACTTCTTCCTGTTGCCATAATTACATCTTTACGAGTTTCAATGGCAAGATCATAAGCAATTTCCGGATCAGGGTTAGCCAGAGCAAATACGATAGGATTTTCGTTCATGCTCAACAGCATTTCCGGAGTCATTACGTTTCCTTTTGATAATCCAACGAAAACATCAGATCCTTTTACAGCATCTTCTAATGTTTCAATATCCGTCTGAGCGATGAAATCTAATTTTTCAGGGGTAAGGTTTTCTCTCTTATGATTGATCACTCCCTTACTGTCACACATCAGGACATTTTCTTTTTTCAATCCTAATGAAATATAAAGCTTGGTACATGCAATAGCTGCCGCACCTGCTCCATTGACCACCATTTTTACTTTATCAATATCTTTATTGGCAATCTGCAAAGAATTGATCAATGCTGCAGCAGAGATAATAGCAGTCCCGTGCTGGTCGTCATGCATCAAAGGAATATTCAATTCCTCTTTTAATCTTTGTTCTATATAAAAAGCTTCAGGAGCTTTAATATCTTCAAGGTTGATCCCTCCGAAAGTAGGAGCAATTCCTTTTACAATTTCAATAAATTTATCAGGATCTTTTTCATCGATCTCAATATCAAATACGTTGATATCTGCAAAGATCTTGAACAAAAGTCCTTTCCCTTCCATGACCGGTTTTGAAGCTTCAGCACCGATATCTCCCAGTCCAAGTACGGCAGTACCGTTAGAAATTACTGCTACCAGGTTTCCTTTTCCTGTATAATCATAAACAGTTTCAGGTTTATCATGGATTTCCATACAAGGAACCGCTACTCCCGGAGAATAAGCCAGCGACAAGTCTCTTTGAGAAGAGTGCGGCTTTGACGGGATCACTTCAATTTTTCCTTTGGGTTCTGCTTTATGATAATCTAGCGCGGCCTGGCTAAAGTTCTTTTCGTCACGATTGTTGTTACTTGACATAAAATTTTGTTTTTTGTTAAAGTATATATTTAATGTGGTAATCTACTAAGCTTTCAATTGGTTTCTGCACAACATGTCCCACATTTAAATTAAGTTCTGTAGCTACAGAACGTAGTATATTTTCATAATAATAAGCAATAGAGCCAATGAAATTGATCTCGGCATCTTTTGCTTCCTCATAAGGAAGAACCTGATATTCAAAGAAACTTTTCATTTCTTCAAATACCATATCTCTGAAATAAGGATGATCTTTTCTTTCGATCACAAATTTGGTAAAGTTTGCCAAATATGCATTCGGTCTTGGAGTATGATACATATTTTTCAATGCATCTTCTACGGTAAGCTGATAGTTGGCTTCAAATTCGGTATGAAGGTCTGAAGGTAGTTTTTTCATGAAATATCTGCGTACCAATTGCTTTCCGATAGCACTGCCGCTTCCTTCATCCCCAATCAGGAACCCCAGTGAAGGTAATTTTATCTTCAAATTTTCACCATCAAAAAAACAAGAATTTGATCCTGTGCCAAGAATGCACACGATAGCAGGTTTTCCACTGTATGCTGCATATGCTGCCGCCATCAGATCTTCCTTTACAATAATTTCTGCTTTTCCAAAAACTTTTGTGAGTTCCTCTTCTATAGTTTCGCAGTTTTTTTTCACACCACATCCAGAACCATAAAAAAAGACCTTGGTAATTGAATTTTTAACCGACACCAGATTGCTATTTTTCTGTATCTCAGGAGCGATAAGTTCTCTGTTGATAAAATTCGGATTGAAACCGATTGTTTCTGTTTTCAGAAAAACTTTCTTAAAGTCATCAAGTATTACCCAATCCGATTTAGTAGAACCACTATCTACAATAGCAACCATATTTTAGATTTTAATTTAAGGGTGCTAAATTATGAATTTATCTTCAATTAGCGTTTATAAACAACCTGGAAGCTGTCTAAAATCATTAATGTTTAATCTGTGTCTTTTTTTCGTTGAACTGTAATAGCCAATCTTCTATTTCATCTTCTAAATAGGAAGTCTGTAATACCATTGCATTGATGAAATCATCAGGCACTGGTTCTCCTTTGGAGTTTTCAAGATTCCACAATTCATCTGACATATTTTCATATTCTGAATACACTCTTTTGAAGCGGGAATTTTCTTTCTCAAGAGCCTCAATATTTTTCTGTTGAAGCTGGAATTTTCTGTATTTGTTTTGACTTTTCATACAAATATTATTAATAATTGGGTCATAAAATGTAGGGGTATATGCTCTTAATCGCGCACTACAAGATAGAAAAAACCATCAACACAAGAAGTTGAAAATGAATTTATTATCAGGTCATTATTACATCATTCTGAATATTAAAATTAGAAATAATTTTAATTAAAAAAAATATTTTAACAACTTTTTTCAGTGTTTAACATATAGTTATAAATTTGCATACTCATATTGTGAAGCTTTGACATTATTGGCATTCTAAAAACGGTTATTAATAGTCGGAATACAGTAAAGTCTTTATATTCTGAGATATAAATCATTTCAGACTTTATACAATATGTATTATATATTTAGTTTTTATATTCATTACATGAAAGAAATACTCTTACGCCAGAAACAGGTTCTGTTCTTCATTATTGCAGGAGGACTGAGTGCCATTGTAGAAATAGGCAGCTTTAAGATTTTCAGTACCTATCTTCCACATTTCTTTGCAAAGGAAATCAACTTCCATGGTATACATTATCCTTTAAGCAATATTTTTTCTACGAGCTGTGGGATTATTACCAATTATTTCCTGAGTATCTGGTTTGTGTTTGAAAGAGGAAAACACTCAAAGAAAAAAGAGTTTGTTTATTTTATGGTGGTCTCCTTTTTTTCAACGTTACTCAGCCTAGGTTTTTTCCAGATCTTCTACAGCTTCATATTTAAGGATAATATCAATTTATTTTTTTATACCTTGAGCCCGGAAATGATCAGCAAAATTGCAGCAATATTGCTGGTTTCCATTCTGAATTATTCAGTAAAAAAGAAAGTAATTTTTAACGGTTAAGCTGTGACAAAAATTTTAAATTATCTCTGGAGATTCTGGCTGCTGCTGTTGGCATTTTTTCTGACAGTTATTATTGGGATCCCTGTCTATATTTTATCCTTTAACAAAAAACATTATAAGTACGGTTATAAACTTGTCAGGCTATGGTGTTTCGGAATGTTTTACGGAATGGGTTTCAGATATGACCTCATTAAACTTTCGGAACAGGAAAAAGACAAAAGTATTCCTTATGTTTTTATCTCTAATCATACCTCCATCATGGATATTATGCTTACCTGCATTGTATTTCCAGACCATCCGATATGTTTTGTAGGGAAGAAAGAACTGGTAAAGATTCCTATTTTCGGAACTATATATAAAAGGATATGTGTAATGGTAGACAGAGCAAGTGCAAGAAGCCGTGCAGATGTATACCGGAGATGTGCTGAAAAGATGGAAGAAGGCAACAGTATTGCTATTTTTCCTGAAGGCGGCGTACCGGACGACACTTCTATAATCCTGGATGACTTTAAGGACGGAGCATTTATGCTGTCCTCAAAACATAACTCTCCTATTGCTGTTTATACCTTTATCGGACTCAAGGAAATGTTCCCTTTTGAAAACTCAAAAGGCTATCCTGGAAGAGTAAAGGTGTATTTCAATGGAATCATTGAGCCTACCGATTCGCCAAAAGACTTAAAGGCAGAGGCTTATGAAGAAATAAAAAAAACCTTAATCAGGTATTCCGTTGAAAGGAAATAGTTATATTTGTTTGTGAAATCTATAATAAATATGTCAAATTATTCTAAACAAACCAATTGGGCCCAATTCATTCCATTGGTTACTGTATTCTTCTTTTGGGGATTTGTAGCAGCCAGTAATGATATTCTGATCCCCGTTTTTCAAAAAGCCTTCAATCTATCTCAAACTGAAAGTATGCTGGTACAGATATGCTTTTATGTAGCGTATACTGTAGGTTCTTTAATTTATATGATTGTATCAAAGAGCCTGAAACAGGATTTGATCAATAAAATCGGGTACAAAAACGGCCTTATTGTGGGGCTTCTTATTTCCGCAATGGGAACCCTGTTGTTTTACCCGGCGGCCAATATGCATTCTTTCCCTTTAATGATCTCCGGATTATTTATTGTAGGTTTAGGCTTCTCTCTTCAGCAGATTGTTGCCAATCCGCTTGCTATTGAGGTAGGTCCAACAGAAACAGGATCTCAGAGGTTAACAATGGCTGGAGGAATCAATAACTTAGGAACTACAATAGGACCGCTTATTGTTGCATTTGCCATTTTTGGTTCTGCAAGCGCAGGTAACACGGAAGCAAGTATAGAAAGTGTAAAAATACCTTATCTGATATTAGGAGCTGCTTTTGCTCTTGTAGCTTTAATGCTTAAATTTTCTTCTCTTCCTGCTGTAACTCCAACGAATACTGAAAATACGGATGATTCAACTCCGGGAGAGCATAGAAAATCAGCATTCCAGTATCCTCAATTGGTGATGGGAATGATCGCGATCTTCGTGTATGTAGGTGTAGAAGTTTCCACCGCCAGTAATCTTCCGGCTTATATGGAAAAAAACTTAGGATTTGAAACCAAAGATGTAGCCCCTTACATCTCTTTATACTGGGCCTCATTGATGATCGGTCGTTGGACAGGTGCTGTAGAAGCATTTGATGTGAATGCCGGATTTAAAAAGATCTTAAGGTTCTTAGCTCCTTATCTTGCATTTGGTGTATTTTTATTTGTAAACGCTATTGCGAAGCATGATCTCTCTCCGTTCTATGTATATGGATTCATTATTATTGCTATGATTATCTGTGATATATTAAGTAAAGGAAATCCGGCGAGAATGCTTTTGATTTTCTCTTTGGCAGGTATTACAGCTTTACTAATTGGAATGTTAACTACAGGAATGGTATCTGTGTATGCATTTACAAGTGTAGGTCTTTTCTGCTCTACTCTATGGCCATGTATTTTTGCTCTTGCCATTAACGGACTTGGAAAGCACACCAATCAAGGTTCCGGATATCTTATTATGATGATTATGGGTGGAGGTATCGTAAGCTTTATACAGGGGTATATTGCTGATATTACGAATATTCATTTCAGTTATATCGTAGGGGTTATTTGTTTTGCTTATCTTGCATTCTATGCGATCCGTGTGAGTGGGATTTTAAAAGCCCAGGGCATTGATCTTGACAAAGTATCTAAAGGTAATGGTCATTAATATAACGAAAACAATATATAAAAAGAAAAGGTTTTGGGCAGGTGTATTACTTGCCCAATTTCTTTTGTTTTATGTTTGCTCAAAATCCGGAGTGATGATCTCGTTTTTTGAAAGCTTTTTTGAACTTCAAAAAGGGGCACATCAGGCATTGTTTAGCTGGATCCCAATTTCTATGGGAGACCTTATTTATATCGTGTTAGGTGCTTTCCTTTTGTATTATTTCATCAGTCTATTCAGGAAACAACGAAGACATAATTCTCTGCTCAGAATTCTGATCATCCTCAATGTTTTTTACTTTATCTATCAGATCTTTTGGGGAATGTTGTATTTCCAGGCTCCTATCATCAGGAAGCTTTCAAGCCAGAAAGAACCGAATGTGGAAAAAGCCAAAAAACTGGCCTTTTCTTATCTTGAAAAATGCAAGATAACAAGACAGTCTGTCCGGGAAGACAGCAAAGGAGTATTCATCATTACGAACCTTAATTCTATACAACAGGAAATTCTGCATCAACAGGCAAAATTACCTTCTTATATTTCGGATAAACATGCACCTCAGATATTGGACATTAAACCTAGTTTGTTCAAGAATGTAATGAGCTTTACCGGGATTTTGGGATACTACAATCCTTTTACAGCAGAAGCTCAGTATAACTCTGAATTACCTCACACTTTCATACCCTTCACCACAGCCCATGAAAGTTCACACCAACTGGGTTTTGCCAGAGAACAGGAGGCTAATTTTGTGGGATATTTAATAGGCATTCATTCCAGTAATCTTGAGTTGAGATACAGTACTGAGTTTTTCACTTTAAAAAGCCTTTTAAGGTTCATTGTGGAAGAAGACCCGGAATTCGTCAAGAATATTCTTCATCAATATTCTCCTGCTATGAAAAGAGACCGTATGCATGAAAAGAATTTTGTACTCAGTCATCAGGGCTGGCTGGATGATTTTTTTGGATACACCAACAATCTCTTTCTGAAAAGCAACCAACAGGAAGGTTCTGTCACCTATTCTTACTTTATAGATCTTCTCTTAAACTATGAAAAATAAAAAAAGAATCGTATCAGGCGATACGATTCTAAAAACACAAATGATGAAAAAAAATTTATTACCTTGACTTGTTCCCTCATTCAAGGCGATGTAAAAGTACGACATATTTTATAAATACAAAAACATTTGCTTCCTTTTTTAAAACTTTATGAAAACTTTATGATTTTTTAAGTTTTTTTGAGTTCACACCACGACCTTACTGATCATAATCAAAAGTACTATTTAATACAAAAAACGCCATTTAACTGCATATAACCTGTTAAATATTTACAAAATCAAACATTTGTTTAAATAAAAAACATTCAGTTTTCTTCTTGTTTTCAGTGTTTTAAAAAATGGAGTTATCCACTGTATTGTATATATATTTCTAATATTTACACTCCAAAAATTTCAAGATTTTTGATCAAAAAAAATAATAGTCTTTACTATTCTAATTTGTTCCTTTTTTCAAAACAGGGATTTCCAGATTACTATCATTATACCATTTTATTTCAGTCGGTTTCAAGACATTCTTTGTCGTTTCATCTTTGCCCCAGATAAAAACACAATATACCTTGTTACAAATCAAGACTCCATTGATTCCTGCTGGTGAAATTTAATATAAACTATCATAAACCCTTTAAAAATACCTACCTTCGGAAACCAGACCTTATCTCTCTTAAAAGCAATTCATTTGAAAATCCCGCATTCAAAACCCAAACTATTATATTATCAAATAATACCATCAATCAATCCACTCTAAAACCATAAGATTCGATTAGAATATCATATTTCAGGATTGAATTTAGAACCCAATTTGTGAAATAAAATATTGAAAGTCAAATCAAATCTACCAACAGCCGTTTATATCTCACTAATAAAAGAAAAAATTTTTTGTATATTTAAAACATCTGTGTATTTTAGATAAAAATATTAACATGATTTTTGACAGACTAATTAACCATCTAAAACTCGATAAACAGGAATTCATTTTCCAGTTCAACTCACATCCCAATTATCCATCTGCACTAGCTTTCAGTGACACACTTAACTTTATGGGGGTGAAAAATGACGCTTATGAACTTGACAAAGAATATTGGGACGAACTTCCGGAAGAATTTATTGCCATTGTTGAAAATTCATTTTCTCTCGTAAAAAAGTCAGGAAGCAATTATTCAGTATACTCAGAAAAAGCAAAAACCTTCGGTAAAGAAGAACTTTATACCAAATCAACTGATTTTGTACTGTTGTTTGAAAAGACGGAAAATGCAGACAATAAACTGACCTTCAATTTCAAGCCGGTTCTTTATTTAATTTTTGCAGCAGTTCTCGCCTATTCATTTATAAGCCAAACCATTTATGAGGCCTTATTCAATCTTCTTTCTTTGGCTGGAGTATATATTTCACTTGAAATCTTCAATCAGAAATTCGGGAATACATCTACCGTTATCGGAAGTATATGTGGAAGCGGAGGTGCTGCTGCCAGCCAGACAGCCAACTCATGTGATAAAATTATAAAGCAGGATAAGACCAGTATTTTAGGTTTAAAATTTGCAGACTTTTCCCTGATCTATTTTGCAGGACTTGCCGTTCTGGGATTATTTTTACCGGCTACAGCTTATATTGTAAAAGGATTTACCTTTGTTTCTGTACTTGCAATAGGATATTCTCTGTACATTCAGGCATTTGTAGAAAAAACGTTTTGCAGAGTATGTCTTTTGATTATTTCAATTCTTGCAGCACAAATAGTAGTAAGCAGTTTATTTTTTGAGAACCTGTCTTTCAGTATCGGAACACTTTTATTGACTGTCATTTTATGGGCTCTTGTATTCTCTGCTGTTATTTATTTCAATACACTTCTTGAACAGAAAGAAGATCTTCAAAAATCTAATGCGAAAAACCTTAGATTCAAGAGAAATTATGAACTGTTCAAAAACCAGATGGAACAGAATCCAAAAATTGAATTCCAGGATACTGAAACTTTTGTTGTTGGAAAAAGAGATGCTAAACTTCGTATTGCTATCGTATCCAATCCATATTGTGGTTTCTGTAAAGACGCTCATAAACTGGCAGAAGGCCTTTTAGAAAAATATCCTGACAATATCTCTTTGCAGATGAGATTCAATTACAGTCCCGAAAGAGCTCCAGAAAATTATACACAGCTTATTTCAGACTTAACTCATATCTATCACAACAAACCTGAAAAAGAGTTCTTACACGCTGTAGAAGAATGGTTTGAAACTAAGGATGAAAGCAAAATCAATGTTCTTTCCGGAGGAAATGTAACATCGGAAAACCTGAATCCACTGGTAGAGATGTCTATTGAAAACAGTAACGCAGGATTAAACTTCACCCCGATCTTTATCATTAACGGATACCAATTCCCTGACAAGTATGATCGTGAAGATATTTCGTTCTTTATTGATGAATTAATAGAAGATGATGAGATTTAGTAAATAAATATCATTCATTTGAAAATTTCACTATCTTAGGAAAAACAAAAAAATAACATCTGATAAGGTGTAAAAGAGCAGAAAAACAGTGACAAATGGGACTTATTTCCGGTTTACCATTTCATTGAAATATAATTGAATTAAAGTAAATGTCGTCACCTGCTGACGGCATTTTATAATGAGTAGTAGTTTTGAAAAAAAAGTTTCCTTTTTATAAGCAACCAGATACCAAAGACTGCGGTCCTACATGTCTCAGGATCGTAAGTAAGTATTATGGTAAAAGTATATCTCTGCAGCAGATTCGTAACCTTTCCGAAACAACACGTGAAGGAAGCAGCCTTCTTGGGCTAAGCGATGCAGCAGAAAACCTCGGATTCCGATCAATGGGAGTCCAGATCGATTTCAATACCCTCACAGAAGAGGTTCCCTTTCCTTGTGTAGCACACTGGAATAAAAACCATTTTGTTGTAGTATATAAAATTGACAAAAACAATAAAGTATATATTTCGGATCCCAGCTATGGGCTCATTACGTATACGAGAGAAGAATTTATCAAATCCTGGATCGGAGAAAATGCAAACGAAAATACCGAAGAAGGAATTGTTCTGATTCTTGAAACAACCCCGGCATTCTTCCAGACTGAATTTGATGCTGAAGAAAGTAAAGCCAGCTTTACTTTTCTTTCCAAATACCTCCTTAAATATAAAACACTTGTAATCCAACTAGCCATAGGGCTTCTGGGAGGAAGTTTATTATCCCTGATATTCCCGTTTCTTACTCAGAGTATTGTAGACGTCGGAATCCAGAACCAGGATATTAATTTTATCTATGTGGTTTTACTTGCGCAGATTATGCTATTTCTTGGAAGAATGGGAATTGAAACCATACGAAGCTGGATTCTTCTTCATCTCTCGGCAAGAATTAATATTTCCATCATCTCCGATTTCTTTATCAAGCTCATGAGGCTTCCGATAAGTTTCTTTGATACAAGAATGACCGGAGATATCATGCAGAGAATAAATGACCACCACAGAATCGAGCAGCTGCTTACAAGTTCATCGTTAAATACCTTGTTCTCACTGGTAAACCTTATCATTTTCAGTATTGTTCTGCTGTTTTATGATTACAGATTATTCATTGTTTACCTTGTTGGAGCTGTATTGTATATCGGCTGGATCAGTTTCTTCCTGAAGAAAAGAAAGGAACTTGATTACAAAAGGTTCTCTCAGGTCTCTCAGGAACAAAGTAAAGTGATCGAGCTCATCAACGGTATGCAGGAGATTAAAATGCATAATGCTGAAAAACAGAAACGATGGGACTGGGAATTTCTTCAGGTAAAACTGTTTAAAATAAGAATAAAATCACTTTCATTAGAACAATGGCAGTCTGTGGGAGGAAATTTTATCAACCAGATGAAAGATATACTGGTAAGTTTCCTTTCTGCAAAACTGGTTTTAAGTGGAAATCTTACTTTAGGGATGATGCTTTCTGTGCAATATATTATTGGACAGCTGAACAGCCCTCTTCTTCAGCTTATCGACTTTATCAAGCAGACTCAGGATGCTAAAATTTCCCTTGAAAGATTAGGAGAAATTCATGATAAAGATGATGAGGAGGATAAAAATGAGCAATATGCTACAGATATCCCAAAGAAAGACATCGAGATCAAAGATATGTCATTCCGTTATATTGGTTCTGATGTTCCGGTTTTTGAAAATTTAAGTCTTACGATTCCTTATCAGCAGACTACAGCTATTGTGGGAGCCAGCGGAAGTGGAAAAACTACGCTGTTGAAACTGTTAATGAAGTTTTATGACCCAGATCAGGGTGAAATCAGAATCGGAAGTACCAATATGAAGAATATTTCTCCAAGATACTGGAGGGATCATTGCGGAGTGGTAATGCAGGAAGGCTATGTATTCAACGATACTATTGCCAATAACATTGCTGTAGGTGAAGATCATATTGACAAACAAAAACTGAGACGTGCTGTAGAAATAGCCAACATCAAAGAATTTATTGAAAGTCTTCCGCTAAGTTATAATACGAAAATCGGAAATGAGGGTGTTGGAGTCAGCGGTGGTCAGAAACAGAGGCTCTTCATTGCAAGAGCAGTTTATAAATCTCCTGAGTATATTTTATTTGATGAAGCAACATCAGCATTGGATGCCAATAATGAGAAAGTCATCATGGAAAACCTTGAGCAATTTTTCAAAGGTAAGACAGCAGTGGTTATTGCCCACAGACTTTCCACGGTAAGACATGCAGATAAAATCATTGTACTGGATCAGGGGAAAGTTGTAGAAGAAGGCAGTCATGCAGATCTTGTAGATTTAAGAGGGGAATATTACAGACTTGTAAGAAACCAGCTTGAATTAGGAAGCTAGCAAATATATAGCGAAATCCGAAAAGCTTACAGAGTAGGAAAAACAAAAACTAATTTTAATCATGAAAAATCTAAAAAAACTTTCGAGAAAAGATCTGGCATTTGTCAGCGGAGGTGTAGTTATTCCGGACAACAATTGTTGTGGTTCTTGGTGTCTTGGCAGCTGGATGCCATGCCGTATCCATCATATTGCATGTCCACCGGATGCTGATACTTCACCACCATCGTGGTACGACGGGAATTGCCCATTTGGTTAAATTATATTCCCCCTGAAATATTGGGGGAAATTTTATCTTAGAAAAATGAAAGAAGACGTTTTAGACAATATTGAACTTCGCTCAGAAAGCGTACAGGATATTCTTACCCAGCCTCCTCATTGGATGATACGCTGGGGAAATACCGTTATATTTATTATTCTCCTGTTGATTCTCTTAATGAGTTACATTATAAAATATCCGGAATTTGTACCGGCACCTATTATTGTAACTTCACAGAATCCTCCAGAGAAGATCGAAGCAAGGACAAGTTCCAAAATTGAAAAAATATTCATAAAAGACCATCAGGAAGTTAAAAAGAATGATGTTCTGATGGTAATGCAGTCTGCAGCCAATTATAAGGATATTTTAGAGCTTAAAAAGCTGATAGACTCCATTACTCCTGGTAATTTATATAACTTCCCTCTTGCCCAGGCTTCAAGGTTCAAATTGGGAGAATTACAGGGCGAATACAACAGTTTTGCAAAAGCATTTCAGGATGAAGCCCTTTTTACAAGATTACAACCTTATGCTCCGGAAGACCTGGCAGCCAATCAGAGTATTTCTGAATACCGCATAAGAATTGCTACCTTAAAACAACAGAAAAGCCTGGAATCAATAAAATATGATCTGACTAAGAAAAACTTCAACAGGTCTCAGGAACTTTTCAATCAAGGAGTTATTTCGGCTATGGAACTGGAAAATGAAAAGATCAAATATCTTCAGGCCCAGCAAAATCTTGAAAATCTTAAAATCTCCATATCACAAATGGATGAAGGCATCTCCAATCTTAATAAAACGAAAAGCGGAACTGCCATTAACACAGAAAAAGATAGAATTACATACTCTTCACAAACTTTACAGCTTCTTGAGCAATTGAGAAAATCATTAAAACAATGGGAACTGAATTATCTAGTTATATCATCTACAGATGGTGTTGCCAGTTTCCAGCAGTTTTTTGGTGAAAACCAGTTTGTAAAAGTTGGTGAACCTATCCTTTCTATTCTTCCTAAAAATAAAGAACAGCTGGTAGGCAGAATGTCTGTTCCTACCACCAACTCAGGAAAGATCATTCCGGGTGAAAAAGTACTGATTAAACTAGACAACTACCGATTCCAGGAATATGGTATCATTGAAGGAAAAGTACAGAATATATCTCTTATTCCTGATGAAAAAGGAAATTATTATGTAGATGTGATTTTACCAAAAGGATTAAAAACAAGCTACAACAAAACGCTTACATTTGATAAGGAACTTAGAGGCAGTGCAGAGATCGTAACACAAGATCTTAGATTGATTGAAAGATTCTTCTATCAAATCAGAAAGCTGCTCGGATATCAGGTCTGATAAAGAATTTAGATAAAAAATAAAAGCCGTTTTACAGATTGTAGAACGGCTTTTGTTATAATGGTATTTTAGATTGAATCACACTTGATGTATCCAATCAGCACAATTCATTGATTCCAGCCCTTAATCCTACCAAAAGAGACCCAATGATAATATATACATAGATCGATCAAAAAAAGCCTGTAAGAAAGCGAATACAAAGAAAACAATCACTTTCTATCTTAAAAGTATTCGATAAAAAGCAGGTTAAGCTCAAAAGTTAAGGAAGTTCCCTTAATTCTCTATTGAATGACGATAATTTTTAGAAATGAAAAAATCGGGAAGAAATGAAAAAGGTAAATTTGCAGTTATTCTAAAAGTAAAAACCGCAATCATTGATTTAATGATTGCGGTTTTTTGTAGCGAAGACGGGAATTGAACCCGTGACCTCAGGGTTATGAATCCTGCGCTCTAACCAACTGAGCTACCTCGCCGTTTTGGTGGTGCAAATATAGAAAATATTTCTTTACCTCCAAAATTATTTTAACTTAAAATATTCTAAAACATCTCCAACATGATCTGGTTTGTTGATAATCTTATTGTTAGCATCTAAAATAAAATACGTCGGAGTTGCATGAATATTGTACAAATCTGTATAACTGCTGTTCCAACCTCTCAATTCTGAGTCATTCACCCATGGAAATGCAGCAATCTTTTTAGTATAAGAATTTTTGTCAACATCTAAAGACAGCCCTACAACCTGAATATTTTTTGATTTCAGATCATTATATTTTTCCAAAAGTTTCGGAAGTTCACTTTCACAGTGTGAGCATGTGGATGACCAAAATACAACAATCTTTTTATCAGCCTTTACATCGTATAATGACTTCGCAGTTGTATTTACAGGTGACTGGAACTTATAATTAGGGAAAGCAGCCCCTATTTCAGTATTGGCATTTGATTTCAATGTAGAAGCAAGTCTGTCATTGATGGTACACTTAAGATTCTTGGCAAGTGACAAATATTTGCTCTTGTACTCATCCATCTCATATACATCAAAAATATCGATCAGTTCTGATAACACAGTCTGCCCTCTTGGAGTTTCCACTTTTAACCGGTCTAACAGTTTATCAACAGAAGCTACAACATTAGTATTTCCTCCGGAATTCAGAAAAGCCACTAGTACTGGTTTTAATAATGATGATGTCTCAAGCATATCATTTGACTTGTCCAGAAAGTTGATTATTTCCTCCTGATCTACTTTTTTGGCTGAATCCTGTGAGGTAGAAAGAAACTTACTATAATTCGTGTTATAATAGGTAATAAATGGATGTTGAGCGGCATCAATAGAGCTGGAAGCACCGGAAAGTCTGTCAATCTCTATTTTCAGTGCTTTTCCAAAGTCTGTATTGTCTTTATAATATTCTTTGATCTGTGCCAAAGCCGGCAAAATAAGCTCTTTCTTTTGCGAACCTTCCTGCTGCTTACTCATCAGGTTATTCGCTTCATCCAGATAGGTAACATCTTTAACTTTATTATTCTGGATATCCAGTTTAAAGTTAACATTTTTATTTTCAGAAATAAAGCTTATGGTATTATTAGAGCCAGGGAAATAGACTTTCATCATTCCCATATAGCTGCTTGGGTATTTAAAAGTCCATGTATTATTCTTACTTTGTTCTTTAGTAACAATAATATCTTTCGAACCGTTTAATGTATATAGAATAGCATCCTGATCTTTAAAGTCTGCTGGAGTCTGAATGGTAACAGTAAATTGAGCCTGCAGAACAAATGCGGACAAAACCGCAGATAGTGTATAAATCTTTTTCATAGAGTAAAAATAAAAAAACTCTCTGACTAATCAGAGAGTTTAATATTATTTTAATAAAATTTTATGCTTTTACGCTCTTGTACTTTCTTGTAAAGTAAACAATAAATCCAATTGCTACAATACCAAGTACATATACGTACATATCAATGGGTGCAGGTGCTCCGGTACCGTTTCCTCCATTTCCGCTTCCTGTTGGAGCTGGTTGTGGTGGTGCAGCATTTGCTAAAGTTATAGCAAAAAGAAAAAGAGCTAATACTAGTTTATTAATAGTTTTCATGTGGCTTATTTTAAGATTTTAGTGTTAACAGTTTCTCCCTTATCAGAAACGATTTTTACAACGTATGAATTTTTAACTGAGCCATCAAGCTCGATTACAAAATCTCTGGACGCATCAACCGCTTTTTTAGAGATTACTAGTTTACCGCTCATATCATAAACTTGAATATCTGCTTTTTTCCATTTTGGATCAAATCTTACAATGTAATTTGTAATAGATGGATCATACACTACAAGTGTTCTTGATGCAGCAGCTTTATTACTATTATCTACAGCCAAAGTAATATTACTTGGTTCTCCATAATACAAATTAGCTTCCTCATTTGTTACCGCTACAACATCTCCTTGCTTAGCTTCTATTAAATTTCCGTTTTCGGCTTTATAATAGAATCCAATTCCTGAAGATAACTGATGTGCACCAGCTGGGATTAGCGCTGCATTTTCTCTGATCTCGAATTTATAAGATTTCACCTGATCCAGGTAATAGTTAACTAACTTAACATTTTTACCCTTGAAGTTACTCTCATTAGCTTCGTTAATATATAACCAATAGTTAGTATTATTATTATCATACCCACCATTCAGTGATTCTTCAAAAGTACCGATGATGTTTTTACCCGCTGAAGACTGCACTGAAGTTGCTGCAGAAATCTGGTGTCCTGTTGTTAATGATGGAGAAACAACATAGTATGTTCTGGAAAGTTCTTTCCCGTTAGCATCAAGACCGATTACACCAAGCTGTTTTACAGTATTGGTTGTATTCTTACCATTAGCCATTTTAGCTGCTGTTACATCATAATTGGTACCTGCTGTTCTTGCAGTAGATTTGAATCTTCTCAGGGTATTAAAATTTAAAGTCTGAGCTGTATTGTCTCTTAACTTTATTTTAAATGACTGCATCGGTTTGATTACAAGTAAATCTACGTCACCAATAGCAGGAGCTACTCCGTCACCTGTAGGTAAGAAAGTAACTACCTTAGCAGCTGTAGCATAAGTAGAACCACTTGGAAGAGTAACAATTGTACCTGGGTCATATTCAATACCCCAGATGTTTCTTACAGCATTTCCATCAGATCCTGTAACACTTTCAGTATATCCAATATTAGCTAAATCTAAATTGGTAAGGAAAGGGTTTCCGAATTGGTAGAAATTTTGTCCGAATGTTCCAGACCATGGATTTGTAGTAAACTCAAAACTATCATCAAGATAAGTATTGTACTTCTCGTTGTATTGGTTTAGAGCATTACCATTAGTTCCGAATACAACATTGGAAGCACCTACGTTAGATTTTCCTGCATTCTGTAATGATACAGTTCCAGCATACGGTGCATATGGTTTTCCGTTAATATTGAATACGTTTCCTGATGCAGGAGCACTTGGATTCCAGTCATTATTTTTAACCTTTAGCATATAATAACCTGAAGGATCCCAAGTAGTCGAGGTAGGAGCTAGATTCAAAGTAGTAATAGAAACAGCATTAGCATTATCCCATTTAAGAATTGGATTATCATACCTTCCGGTATTGAAAGTTTTGCCAACTTCAGTAGATAATGAATTGAAAGCTTTACCAGAGAAAGGCAAAGCAACTTGCTGGAAATAATTCCCGCTACCGTTACTAGTAGTTCTGTATTCTTTGGTGACAACACCAGAAATGTTGGATTGGGATAATCCGTCAATGTACAGCTGACCATACGTGGAAGTAGCAAAAGAAGCAGGAGTGTTAAGTCTTAAGATGATATTTCCACCGTCAGTTTTATCAGCACCGCCAGCATCAATTGTCTTAAAACTATCTGTAGCAGATCCTACAACCATGATATTTCCATGTACGTCCAAAAGACCATTACCTCTTGTCTGTACACCTCCACCGCTATAAACTAGGGTGCCTTCGCTCACATACATATTAGCATTAGTGTCAACATGACATAGTATCTGCGCCTGAACAGAGTAACTAATTGCTAAAAGACCTATAGCAAATAAACTTTTTCTCATTGTATAAATTATTTGTGTGTTAATACAATCTTCACCCGCAAAGGTATTATTATTTTTCTTAAAAAAAAAATATTTTATCTATTAATCAAAACATTATCTTCCGTCAAGATGATCTCTTTGTCCTCTCCTATTGAAAACATATAGTCTTCTAGAACTTTTTCGGTAGTACCTCTCAACCCTCTTGCTCCTAATCCTTTTTCAATAGTTTCCTCTACGATTTTTTCAATTGCACCATCTGTTATTACCAAATCCGTACCATCCATCTTGAAAAGTTCCACAAATTGATTCACAATTGAATTTTTTGGCTCTTTCATAATTCTTACCAGGGTCTCTTTCGTGAGTTTATCGAGGTAAGTGATGATTGGAAATCTTCCTAAAAGTTCCGGAATTAATCCGAAAGTACGAAGATCAATTGCATTAATATTTGTTAATATATATTCGTCTTCATCTGTTTTATTGATTTTCTCAGAACTGAAGCCTATCGCCTGCTTGTTCATTCTTCTTTCAATAATCTCTTTAATTCCGTCAAAAGCACCACCAGCAATAAACAAGATATTCTGAGTATTGACCTGGATATATTTCTGATCCGGATGTTTTCTACCTCCCTGCGGCGGAACATTGACGATACTTCCTTCCAGCAGTTTCAATAATCCCTGCTGTACTCCTTCTCCGGAAACGTCTCTTGTAATACTTGGGTTATCGGACTTTCTTGCAATCTTATCAATCTCATCAATGAACACAATTCCTTTTTCAGCTTTTTCCACATCATAATCTGCTACCATCAGAAGTCTGGACAGAATACTTTCAACATCCTCTCCTACATATCCTGCTTCCGTTAAAATAGTGGCATCTACGATACAGAAAGGAACGTTCAGTTCTCTCGCGATCGTTTTTGCAAGAAGAGTTTTACCTGTTCCCGTCTCCCCTATCATGATGATGTTCGACTTTTCAAGTTCCACTTCTCTGTTTTCGTCCTGAGCGTGGAGTAATCTTTTATAATGATTATATACAGCAATAGAAAGCTGTTTTTTTGCCTGATCCTGACCTATCACATACTGATCAAGAAATTCTTTGATCTCTTTTGGCTTTTTAAGTTCAGCCATACTGTCGGCAGGTGAATATCCTGTTTTGGATGCACCATCTTTTACAATAGCATGGGCCTGCTCTATACAATTTTCACAAATAAAACCATTCTGGCCAGAAATCAGCATCTGTACTTCATTTCTTTTTCTGCCACAGAAAGAACATTGGTTTGAGTTCATATGATATAATATATATGTATATGTTAAAGAAAATCGTAAAAAATTACTTTTTTACGATTTTCTGGTTGTTAAGAATTAATAATTAAGTTTTGAATCTCTGTATATTCTTCGTTCGTTAATTTTAATCTTTCATTTCTAAAATTCATGTCTTCCATCTTGTTTAAAGGAATCAGATGGATGTGTGCATGAGGAACTTCAAGTCCTACCACCGCTACTCCTACTCTTACACATGGAATTGCAGTTTTGATCTTCTTGGCCACCTCTTGGGCAAATCCCCAAAGGTTTTTGTATTCTTCACTTTCAAGATCAAAAATCAAATCCACTTCTTTTTTCGGAACTACCAGAGTATGTCCTTTCACCAAAGGCATTGCGTCTAAGAATGCAATAAAGTTTTCATTTTCTGCAATCTTATAAGAGGGAATCTCACCGTTGATGATTTTTGTGAATATAGTGCTCATTGTATTAGAAGTTAGGTTATGTATTAGAAGTTTAGAAATAGAAACTGTATCAGACTATAAAGAAATGTCTAATACTTCAAAAGACAATTTGTTTCCGTTCGGTAAAGTAATTTCGGCAGTTTCGCCAATAGCTTTCCCCAACAAACCTTTTGCGATAGGAGTGTTTACAGAAATTCTTCCTGTTTTCAGGTCACTTTCGTTATCTGGTACCAATGTAAATACCTGCTCTTGCTTGGTAGCATTATTTTTAAGTTTCACTGTTGTTAAGATGGAAACTTTTGAAGTATCTAATTGGCTTTCGTCTATAATTTTAGAAGTAGAGATAACGTCTTTCAGCTTGGAAATTCTCATTTCAAGCATCCCCTGAGCCTCTTTAGCCGCATCGTATTCTGCATTTTCAGACAAATCTCCTTTGTCTCTTGCTTCCGCGATCTGCTGAGTGATTTTTGGTCTCTCTACAGTTTCCAACTGTTCCAGCTCAGCTTTCATTTTCTCTAGGCCCTCCTTAGTTACATAGCTTGCCATAATTTTCAAAATTTAGTTTTAGTATAAAAAAATAATCCGACATTTGCCGGACAATGTTTTCGTGTTGTAATCGTTTAATTTTTACAAATATATAAAAATTTAAATTGAAATGAAAAAAACTTTTTCAATCTTATCTATTTTCAGTATATTGGTTTTCAGTAACTTAACTATAAACTCTTGTGGAAGCAGAGAAGATACAGTGAACTGTTTCCCCAATACTCCTATTAATGTATCCCTCAATCTAAACCTGCCTGCCTACTATGCTTTGAACAATATCAGCGGTTGGATTTATGTGAATGAGCAGCAGTCCGGAACAAGAGGGCTGATTATTGTCCGAACTGCAAGCGGATTTAAGGTATACGACAGGAATGCTCCTCACCTATGCCCTGATAATAATACAACTCTGGAGGTAAAGGACGATATTGCCATTATCTGCCCGCAGGACAACACAAGATGGATCTTAAGTACGGGACAGCCGGAGGCAGGAGCTAAAACATCTCTACCGCCTAAAACCTATCCTTACAATTATGATGTTCCAAGCAAAACTTTAACTGTTTACTATTAGAATATAAAATGAAGATCGTTATACAAAGAGTCTCTGAAGCTAGTGTAAAAGTAGACGGAAAAATTGTTGGTGAAATCGGAAAAGGATTTATGCTGCTGGTAGGTGTGGATGAAAATGATGAAAAAACAGATGCGGACTGGCTTGTACAGAAAGTGTTAAACCTAAGGATCTTTGGAGATGAGGAGGGTAAACTTAATCTTTCCGTGAAGGATATTTCAGGAGAAATCCTTTGCATCAGCCAATTTACTTTGATTGCAGATTATAAAAAAGGCAATCGCCCGTCTTTCATAAAAGCCGCAAAACCTGATAAAGCCATTCCTCTTTTTGATTATTTTAAAGAAGAAATTTCTCAATCCGGATTAAAGATAGAAAGCGGAATCTTCGGGGCAGACATGAAAGTTTCCCTGATCAACGACGGACCTGTCACAATCGTAATGGATTCGGTTACCAAAAGCTAAAGTATAGAAGATGAATAACAAAAATACAGTCATTGCTTATCTGGCAGTGACTTTAGTTTTTCTGTTTGGAATAGTATTAAGTCTGAACAACTATAGTTTCGCTGGATATTATATTGATAAAATAATCAACTGGCTTTGGCTATTGATGACCATTTTTATTATTATCAGGTTCTGGAAGAAAAAAGTGATTAAAGTATACTTTGGTCTTTTGATATCAGGCATCATTCTTAGTATTTTACCCATGATGATCCCATTTTTCGGAATTGTTCATTATTTCTCCACCATTGGATGTGAGCAGAGAATTCAGCTTGATAATACTTACAGATTAGAAAGAGGCCGTCCGGGAGCACTTTACAGACCGCTTATTATGATTTATAAGAAAGAAGGTATTTTTGAAAAACAAATCTCAAGATTTCCTTATTCAGACATCATAGAAAAAACAGTACAGCCATCTAAGGATACTTATTTAGATGATAAAAAACTTCCAATCCAGGAAGCAAAACTCATTAATGTCAATCAGGACAGTATTGGTATTGAATATCGGATCATGAATAAGCAGAAAGTACTCTACCATAAGAACAAATTAAACTGGTTTGATGATCTTTAAAAATTAAAACTATACACCTCAACAAAACCATTCAGTGATCCTGGATGGTTTTTTTGTAATCATACAAAGTATATTTTCCAAACCTCACAGACTGTTGAAGCCTGTAAAGTTTATATACATAATTAATGAAAGTCTTTATACATAAGGAAGGATTAAAAAAAATAAAAATAAATTCACAAAAACGTGATTTGTTTTTATTTTATTATTAATTTTGATATAAATCAAAACTGATTTACAACCATTTAACAAAATTGTATGAAAACAAAAATCAACTTTTTCGCATTGTTTGCGTTCTGCTCTTCCCTGTCTTTTGGTCAGGACATCCAGACCAAAATGGCTAATGATCAAAATTCAGTTATCTATGTATGCTTTTCAAAAGGCATTAATTCAGAAAAAGCGGCATTCAGCAGAAATGCTGATCTGGAGAGATTTTCAAGAGAAAATAAAATTTCATTTAAGTATGATCTTGATTTTACAGACAACAAACTTGATGAAATGGCCAGAAGCAGCAAAGCAATTGGAAACTCCTCAGAATCTGTAGAAAAACTGAAAAGAATTTATAAGGCTGATCTGCCTCTTCAAAATGAAGAAAACACCCGGAAAATCATTCATAGCCTTGAAAGATTCCCTGAAATTGAGTATGTATCTGTGATGAGTGCGGCTCCTATTGAACCTCCTTTGGTAAACGCTTTTGTGGCAACACCTGATCTGGAAAGCATTCAGACTTATCTGAATGACAATCCGGGAATCAATGCAAAATATGCCTGGTCAAGAGGAATCACCGGACAGAATATCCGTGTAAGGGATGTGGAATATGGTTTCTACAAAACTCACGAAATGCTTTCTAATCAAAATTCTATACAACTGGAACCCGGATATTCCCCGAATGCAGGATTAGCCAATAATAACTACCGCGACCACGGAACTGCTGTGGTGAGTATTTTAGGTTCAATAAAAGATAATATCGGGCTTACAGGAGCGGCCTACAGTACTTCAGAAATAAAAGGATATATGGAATGGACTACTGTAGGATACAACAGAGCTTCTGCTGTGAGCAGATCTATAAACGCTTCTCAGGCAGGCGATATTATTCTGTATGAAATGCAGACCGGAGGAAAAGACGGTCAGTACTGTCCTGCAGAATATGATCAGGTGATCTGGGATCTTACCAAAGCTGCTACTGATTCAGGAATTATCATCATTGCAGCAGCGGGTAACGGGAATCAGAATCTGGATGATCCGTTTTATGCAACTTATCTTGGCAGAGGAAATAGTGGTGCCATTATTGTAGGAGCAGGATCTCCTAATACTACTCATTCAAAGTTAAGTTTCAGTACTTATGGAAACAGAGTGGATGTTCAGGGCTGGGGAAGCAGCGTTCTTGCTGCGGGTTATGGGTCTTATGCCAAATATGACAATGATAATAACAGGACTTATAATTATTTCAGCGGTACAAGTTCTGCAACGCCTGTAGTGTCTTCAGCAGCTATTTTAATTCAGTCTTTCTATCGTCAGACTACGGGTCAGAATTTAACACCTACTGCCATGAAAAGTCTATTGATTTCTACAGGAATTCCACAGGGAGGAACTGTAACCGGTCAGAAAATCGGGCCTCTTCCTAATGTAAAAAATGCGATACTTCAACTGGAAAGTAAGTTTGCTGCCCCTGTAAAAACATTATCTCCGCTGGAGGTTAAAATTTATCCTAATCCATCCAGCAGTACTATTGCTATTCAAAGTGCAGAAAACAAAAAGCTGGATTTTGAGATCATCAACCTTCAGGGGCGTACCGTGATCAAAAGTTCTGTTTTGTCTGATGAAAAAATCGATATTTCACAACTGCCAACAGGCCAGTATATCATCAATATCAATGAAGGCCAAAGAAGAGTTGTTGAGAAATTCACGAAACTATAAAAAGATTTTTATACATTTTACTTCACATCAAACCCTCTTTCAGCCTACTGAAAGAGGGTTTTTATTATCAATTTTTATCCGGTTATTTCGCAGGAACGCTGCTGAAATTCAGGGCAACTTTAATGTTCATGTCTGAAGAGGTTTGATTCTTCAATTCATAGACTGTTCTCACCGTTAATCCTGAACTTTTTACAATTTCATCAAGGAATCCGGTATCATTCAGATCCAGATTTAAGCTGGAAGAGTTGGTCGATATATTGGAGCGTGATGCTACCAGTGTTTCTCCTGTCCCGTTGGATGAAACATATATTTTGACGGTTTTGAATGCACTTAGATTTCCTCCTGAAGGAGAAGCAACAGAAATTTTTGCATCTGAAATTCTTACGTCTTTAATCTTTGCATTGTTATTTCCTCCGAACCATGTCTGTACATTGGTAGCGGTTGCAGTGGAAGAAACTTCTTTATCTGCAGGAACGCCTGTAGACACCAAAACATTCGTTGTGTATGGAAATGTATTCTGAACCAGCGACTGTACGGTTCCGCAACTTACGAGTACAGCTGAAGCGGCCATTGCTGTTAGAACTATATTTTTCATAATTGTAAATTTTAAACTTAGAATTTAGTTTGCAGAAATTGTACCAAATTGATTTGGGCTTATTCCACAGTTACCGTAAAACTTCCTTTGGTATTTCCGGAAGCCATATTACTTTTCCCGATAATCAGCCATACTTCACCTTTTCCCGGAGTGTCATAAGTAATTTCTCTTCCGAAAGGCCCATCGTAGTCGCCGTTAGGAAGTTTGATCTGATTGAAACGGATATTGAAATCTTTCTCTTTGGTTGAAATTTTTGCTTTGATATTCGGGCGGTCGTAATGTGTCAGTTTTAAGATCAGTTCCTGATCATCTTTTTTAAATTCTTCTCCCAAAGTAAAAGGAAGCTGGGTAGCATCGGCTGTTCTTATGATCTGTCCTTCTTTTTCATTTCTCATTACGCCTTTACGCAAAACTTCTTTGGTAGCCGGAGCATTGTTAACAATTGAATCTCTTTTTCTCAATGCTGCAGAATCTGCTTTTACAACAGAATCCGGCATTTCTGTTACAATGGTAGAATCCTTGTCCTGAACTGCTGTCACGGCAGGTTCTTTTTTACATGAAATAATAATCAATGGAATCAACAATAAGCTTTTTTTCATAATAATTAAGTTTAAGAATGTACCAACCATTCTGGTGAGCTCTATTAAATGCTAAAACTGTTCCAATCCGTTGAATGATTTATTTTCCGGCTGTAATTCTTTTTCATCATTTGTTCCTGCCCATTTGAATGTAAAATACATAAAATTGAGCATAATTCCCATCAGAACAGTGACTCCCCATGTTTTAATATATTCCATCGGATAAATTAACCGTACTATGATATCGGAGAACAGACCGAAAGGGTTATTGAGTACATCCCAGCTGTTCCATCTCAGAAATCTTCCCAGATATACTCCAAAACTGCTCATGAAAAGAAAGAATACAATCACCCCACTGATGCTATTTCTTTTGCCATACTCAGAAAGGCGTTTTTCAATATCATTAAGACTTATAAAACCACAGATCAGCCCCGTCCAGGCATAGGAAAGAATCACAATCAGGTCATACCATATCGGGATAGAATTTCTTGCCCTCAGATGAAAGAGGTCTGTGAGAATATAGGGTGAATTGGGAAAAAACAAGATCCAGACTATAATAATAAAGATAAGTGATATTTTACTTTTGATATTAAAAGCAAGAATACAAGAACTCAGTAATAAAGGAATCCATGCCAGAAAAAGATTCCAGTTGAGAAACAAAAACACCTTTGTATCACTTATATAGTATCTGAAAGCTGAGAGACTGAAACAGAATACAGTCATCAATATCAATAAAAGACTGATTTTAAACCTTGAAGATGCAACGAATGTATTCATAGCTATTACTATTGAATGGTTTGAAAATAAATAATCTTTGAAAGGAATGTTTTGGAGGTTTCCTTTTTTACTTTTGCCTGCAAAGTCTTTTTAAGTTTCTGATCATTTTTTTCGTCTGCATATTTCAAGAGTGCTTTTTCACTGAAGTTGATAGAAGTTAAATGATAATTAACCACAAAATCTTTTCTTTTCATGTTCTGGGAAGTAATAAAACCACCCCAATTGAAATAACTGCACACTAAAATGGTTCCATAAAAATACCAAACCATGGTATTGACAAGGAAAATGTTTCTTTTCTGTTTTTGAATTTTAATAAACGTCAAAGCCAGACCAACCAATGATAAAAGCAGGAAAGCAAATACTCCTAATCTTTTATAAGTGAATGCATAATTGACGATATACTCATAATTTTTAATTGCTGCTGATATGACAAGTATTGCATTGAGGAAAATCCAGATTTTGGCTAAAATTTTCAGCAATCCCGCTTTCGGATCAAAATTGAATCCTGATTTAAAGTAAAACATGATGACCAGAATAGCCATTATGATAGACATAATTACGGCATTCACTCTTTCATGGGTTTCTTCGGAAAGCTGAACGGGTGTTTTTACCGCTTCATAAAACTGTTCATAATTGTATGTAATAATGAAGAAGATCAGCAAAATATTCAGCAAAACAAAAGAGATCACTCCGCTCATTCTTTCGGCACTGAGATCAAGAAAGGAATAGGTAGCCTTCGGTATCCGGGAATCTTTTTGAAACTCATTATCCAAAAAACGATTGTTTTTGTAGATGAGTTTTTCTACAGCATAGTTCCAGTAATTAAAGGCAATAAAAAATCCTAAAACCGAGAGACAGAATACCTGCCATAGATTAATATCCAATTCATAATCTGTGAAAAGGGCTGCAAAATGGTTGCTTCCAACAGAATAAATTCCAAAGAAAACGGAAACCAGTACCAGCGGAATTAAAATGAAAGCTAATGTCTTTTGCCATAATCCCGGAACATTCTTTTTGGGAAGCCATTCATCAAAACTGAAAAAACGGCAGAATGAAGTGCAGCAATTCACAATAAAAACCGGAATCAAAAATAGAATTTTCAATCTTCTGTTCTTTGATTTATACCCTAACAAAAGTAATGAGCTTACTACTGCAATAAATGATGGAAAATCTCCAAACCAGGCAAATGCAATACTTGAGAGGATGCTTGTTCCCAAAAGAACATACAGAGTTTTGGTTTTATTTTTCTCCGGAGTTTTAAGCAGGGTTAATACTGCATAGATGATTCCCAGAATTCCAAGGTTCAGCCCGACATCCTGATCATAAAAGACAATAACAAACAGGATGGCAGTAAGAAATATATAATGATGTGTTTTCATGATGTTAATTATTTAAAAATTTAAAGGATTGAAGGATTTAATGGGTCCAAGTGTAGAGATTAGCAAAAATTAAAGAATAGGGTGAGATATAGAAAAGTAATAGGGATATTAAGCAACAATAGGAGGACAGAGTTTCCGTTACTTTTCTTTTCTGAAACATCACTCAGGTATTCCATAAGTTCATATAAAGTGATAAGCAGATTGGTGACGGCAGCAATAATCACATAATAAAATCCCAGTATTATAAGAACGTCGGCCTTTGTAATCCAAAATAAGAGCATTAAAGATGTACCTGATAAAAAGGAGATCAAAAATGTTTTTTCTCCTAACGGACTGAATTTTACTTTACCCATCAGACAACCGTTTTAATGAAGAACAATAGTTTCTTTCTGTTGAATAAAATCCATTACATGTTCATACTTCTGCCACAACAGCTCTTCAAAATCCCAGTGATGGAAAGCACGCATATTCTGCCCCTTTTTATAGGCTTTGATATAAATTCTCACATATTCAGGCAGAATAATCGTTCCTAAAACGATTGCCGCCAAAAGATGTGCATTGAGCTTACCATTTCCTAAAAGAAGATACTGCATGGCGATTTCATCTTCGAAGTTAGTTCCACAACCTGTAATAAGGTGGTGTACATCGTGATTCTCCATTTTAGGGATCATTGAAAAGCCATGTTTCCTGTAAAATTCTCCCAGTTTTCGGCCTAGAGAATCTTCCTGAAATTCCAGCAGCTGCTTTTCATTGAACTGCCATTGTCTCTTTTTCTTTTTGAAATATTTTCTGTATAATTTTTGAGTTTTGTCGTATACAAAAAGCAGAAACTGAACGCGTATTTTTTTCATAATAGTATTGATATATTTATGGACATTAATCGAAATACCCCAAGCCTATAATAGCATAAGTATATGCAATGGGAATATTGGCAGTCAAAATAAGTATGGCAATCATACATTCTTTGAATTTTGATGTATTTATAACACCATATGTCAAAAACCCCAGTATGCATAATAAATTAACCGGCACTCCGAAAACAATTAGCAGATACCCTGCTATGGCAAACCCGTCATTTTTTGTAATAATAGCTCCTAAAAGACAAAGACTTCCGATTGAAAAAAATACTCCGAATACTGCCTTGCCTAGATTTATTATTTCTGAATCTTTCATTATTATTTAGGATTAATCACAAATCAAATTTTAGCTTCCCGCAAACGGACTTCCGAAAATTCCTACCGCAAGTTCAAGCCACATTAACGCTAGAACCAGCAAAATGAAAATACATATCATTACTTTCTGACTTTGTTTTTTAACTCTGTTTCTGACCAAATTGATAAGAAAAGCGGTTGTAAAAAGCAAAGCTCCTGCAATCAGAAAATCGGATCCTGACCAGTTAATTTCTTTAGACACTAGATTTCCAACCAATGGAATGCACAGCAAAACCAATGGCAGGGCATAAATTGTGATTGTTTTTTGTTTTTGTGTGATCATTTTATTTAAGATTTAAATTATAAAGTACTTTGCATTTCAAAGTTAATTTTCAAAAAAATATAGGACTATCGTCCCAATAATTTTTCAAGAGCATCCAAATGTTCGGTAAATGCCTGTCTTCCATTCTGTGTAACGCGGTAAGATGTTTTGGGTTTTTTACCCACAAATTCTTTTTTCACTTCAATATAACCTGCTTTCTCCAATGCATTACTGTGACTGGCAAGATTTCCATCTGTAATTTCCAACAATGCCTTCATTTCTGAAAAATCAACCCAGTCGTTAACCATAAGAACGGACATAATGCCCAATCTTACGCGGCTTTCGAATTCTTTATTGAGTTGATTTATTTTGATCATTTTACTTTATCTTAATTATTCGGGAAATTGTATTCTTGAGAGTTATTTTTTTATGCTTTAATTTTTAAACATAACCAATCTGCATTATTACTTATACTTCTTATGCATAATTAATCCATATACAATATGCAAAACTCCAAAACCAATAGCCCAAAACACTAATCCCCAACCTAAAACGAATAAGGAAATAAGTCCTAATACAATCTCAAAATATCCAAGATATTTCACATCCGTTAATGTATACCGTTCTGCGGCCACCAGAGCTAATCCATAAAAAATCAAAGTAGCCGGAGCTATGAAAACGAAAAGATGATGATAAAGAAGTGCCAGGCAAAAAACTCCTCCTGCTATCAAAGGAACTGCAAAGGTAATCAAAAGCCGTTTTGTAGTAACATCCCAGATCTTCACCCCTTTCTTTTTACTTTTATTGGCGGTAAAAACATAACCACTGAGGATAGCAACAACCAGAATTATGATTCCAATCAACACCAGCTCTTTAACTAGTGCTAGACCGAGAATGTTTCTGTCTCCATCAAAATAACTGATTCCTTCCCTCTGAAAAACAAAATACACATATATAGCCCCAATAATTGCCGTTAATCCGGCAACAACTCCGGACAACCCACTTAAAGAAATGAACCTGGAAGACCGCTCCATCATGGAACGGATATGGGATAAGTCTTCGTGATAGTTTTTTGTCTCCATAAAAAGAACTTTGAATTACAAAGTTATAATTTATTTTCAATCCTCCAAATAGTACTATTAAATTTTGAAAATATTTTTTGATTGAAACCTCATCGTTTGCTTCCTTGTAGAAATATATAAAAAAAGAAAACCCCGCCAGAAGCAGGGTTTTCTCAAGATATATTAAAATTTGTTGTTTTTATAAAGGATTCTGAACAATCAATGGATTGGCATTGATCTCAGTTCTCGGAATAAGGAATTCCCAACGTAAATCGGTATTAGCAACTGTCATCACGTTATTGGTCACTACAGAAGAATGATTAGCACCTGTTCTGTCTAAACCTTGGTTTAGTCTCTTCAGATCTAAGAATCTAAAACCTTCACCCCAAAACTCCAATCTTCTGCTGTTAAGAATTTCTGTGATATAGGCAGCGCCTGTTGTAACAGCACCCGTATAAGAAGCATTTCTGTTTTTTGCGAACACATCAAAAACTGCTTTTGATCCTGCTTCATTTCCTGATCTGGCCAAAGCTTCTGCTTCAATAAGATACATTTCTGCAGATCTCATATAAGGAACATCTACTCTACTGTCTGCCTGACTTGCTGCAAGGAATTTCTGACTTGTATAAGGGAATTTAGAATATGTTGAAGGTAAAGCAAGCGCTGTATGCGCTCCTGTTGGATCAAAATTCTTAGTTCTTACATCTGTAGCTGGGAATGAAAGTAATAATTTACTGTTAATCGCTTTTGGAGCCTGACGAATATTTGTAGAGTTAAAGTTTCTTGACATATATGCTCCAAAGTTTGAAAACGTATCTCCCTGATCTGCGATAATGGTAGCTCCCCACATCCACTCTCCATTGCCTGCCAAATTATTAAAGCCGGCATTATAAGTAGCATTATCCATCAATGGAAATCCTGCACGAGCCGCTTGAGCTGCAGTCACAGCTGCCGCATAATTCCCTTGCGTCAATGCAATTCTAGCCTTTAATCCTAAAATAACTTTATCATTAAAATGTGATTTTGTAGCTCTGTTAACCCCTGCCAATCTGCTTGCAGCCTCATCAAGGTCTTTATTGATCTGGGTATACACTTCTTCTACTGTATTTCTTGCCAAAGGAATTTCATTAGCAACTAATCTGATAGGAACACCCAATTGGGTATTATTACCACCTGGCACATATCTTTTACCATAAATCTGAACCAGCATATAATAACAGAAAGCTCTGAAAGCATATGCTTCACCAATGGCTGTTTTAATTGTAGCTGCATCAGCTGCAGTAGGTGCAGGAACTGAAGGACCATTAGCAATAACCAAGTTTGCATTTCTGATTAATGCATAATAAAACTGGTAAGGATAAAGATCATTGGACGCATTATCATTTACCTGATCCTGCCATCTTACAGCTGAGACATACCAGCCATTTCCTGTAGATGGAAAAACAAGGTCATCTGCCAAAGCATCCATTATAATCATAATTCCACCCTGACCATTCTGTCCCTGATCACTTTGTCTGTAGTACATATCTCTATGCATTCCATTGACAATGGCCATAAGGTTAGCAGAACTTGAATACGCTGCTTCTTCAGAAGCCGCAGTAGTAGGATCCGCTTCAAGATAATCACTCTCACATGAAACCATTCCTGTAAAGACTGAAAGCACAACAGCCCATTTTATATATTGTTTTTTGATATTTTTCATTACTTAATTATTTAAAATGACACATTAAATCCTATCGTTACCACTCTCGCCGGAGTATATCTGTTTGACGCTGTACCGTTGAATGCCTGAGCCGGTTCCAAACCTTTTCTTGCTGTTTTACTCCATAAATTTTCACCGGAAACAAGAATTCTTAACCCGGATACTCCAAGCTGAGATAAAGTTTCAGGACTGAAACTATAGCTTAAGGTAGCTTGCCTGAATGTAAGAAAATCTGAGCTTACCAGCCATCTTGATGAAGCCGCATTTGAACTTGTATATGTTGAAGAATTCAATGAAGGTACGTCCGTGATCTGCCCCGGAGTAGTCCATCTATCCAGAATATCCGTACTTAAAGCTCCTCCTTGTGAGTAGCTGGACATCAATGCTGCATAATTGGAGTCATATGTCTTTCCTCCTAACTGATACGTAAACATTGCAGATAATGACCATTGTTTATACGTAATTGTTGTTCCGAAGCTTCCGAATAAATCAGGAATTGCTGTACCAGAATAGTCATATTTTGCTTTATTGAAATTGGTGGTAACTTTTTCTCCATTCACCGTTCTGATATCAGCAGCTGTTGTATTGGCATAAGCATCAGCAACCAGGAATAAAGGTGAGCCATCCGCGGGATCTACCCCATACCACTGTCTTAGCCAATAATCATATACTGAGTGCCCTACAGAGATTTTCTTCGTTCCGTTGATAATTTCCGTGATGCCATTAGAAAGTTCTGTAATCTGATTTTTAAGCGTAGATGCATTGGCGTTAATATTCCATGTGAAGTTTTGATTTTTAATAATGTCTGCATTAACAGTGAACTCAAATCCGCGGTTATACATTGTCCCTACATTTCTGCTGATTGTATTATCCGGAACCCCTGCAGAAACTGGCAGTGGAACAGGGAAGATCAGATCTTCAGTAACTCTGTTATAATATTCTACAGACCCAGTAATTCTATTATTTAAGAATCCAAAATCAATACCTACATCGGTTTGTTTGTTAGCCTCCCAGGTGATTGAAGGGTCTGCCAAAAACCCAAATAAAATTCCCGGTTCCTGAGCATTATTATACCCTAAAGTATAAGTACTTTTATACATATAATAACTGTCTGTTCTGTCATTCCCTACTTCACCATAAGAACCTCTCAGTTTCAATTCACTGATAAGGTTAGAATTGCTTAAGAACTCTTCTCCTTTCAATCTCCATCCTGCACCAAGAGACCAGAATGAATCCCATCTTACATCTTTAGCAAACCTGGATGAACCATCCCAACGGATAGATCCTGAAAGCAGGTATTTTGATTTGTAATCATAATTTAATCTTGAAAAGACTCCTTCTTTTCTGTAATTGTCTGTACGTGATGTAAGCGTTGATGGAGTTACAAAGTTAACCAGTTCGTCATTATCATCCACGATCTGGCCCTTTTTATATCCATATAGATACTCGTACATGAATTTATAGTTTTCATGCCCTAGAAGGAATTCAAAATTATGATCTCCAAATTTTCTTTTGTAGTTCAGGAGCTGGTTCCAGGTAAATGTTTGTTCAGTAAAGCTGTATTTTTCTGCTGAACCTCCAGGAGCCGCATCCCCGATAATTTTGTTACCGTATGTACTTCTTCTGTTATTTCTGATATCATATCCTACGTTTGTAGATAAAGTAAGGTAAGGATCTACTTTGATTTCAGCATATGCTCTGGAAATGATATAATAGTTTTTAGAAAGATCTTTATTTAAAAGAGTTTCCTGGATTACGTTTCTTCCAGCTGCAGCATCAGCACCTCTGGCACTTCCTGCATCATACATTATATTCCCTGCGCTATCATAAAGCGTTGCAAATGTGTTAGGATCATGAGCATAAGGACTGTAAATAGGCCCCATTGTTCTTGTCCATCTGTATGGGTTGATATAAGCAGAATTGTTATCCACACCTTCTACGGAATTGTTCCCGTTAGAAGATACTCCACTGATGCTTGTTCCTAATTTCAACCAGCTTTTAACTTGTGAATCTACTTTTAATCTTGCTGTAAATCTTTCAAAATCTGATTTGATAAGGTATCCTGTTTCATTGGTATATCCTACTGAAGAAAAGTATGTTGTTGTATTACTTCCTCCACTATAATTCAATTCATAGTTCTGTCTGAAACCTGTGTTCATCAAAGGTTTTTGCCAGTCTAAATCTGTATATTTAAGTTTTGCATCTGGATTTAAAACACCATTTACAACTAACTGATTATCGGGAACATTAAAAACATTGGTTTTCAAAACTCCCGAAATCAACTGTGCTGTAGCATAAGCATTGGCATCAGCTATAGTTGTACCAGGTACTGAGGTCATTCTGCCATTTCTTATTGACTCCCAGATAAGAGGATAATACTGATGAACATTTACTCTGTCATATTCAGGAATTGATCTTCCTACCGCTCCGGTACTCATGCTAAAGTTGAATGCATCTTTTCCTTTTCTACCGGATTTTGTAGTGATCAAAACAACACCATTGGCTGCTGCAGAACCATACAAGGAAGTGGAAGCAGCATCTTTCAGGATATTGTATGACGCAATATCATTGGGGTTGATCGCAGCAAGAGAACCGGTATATATGGTTCCATCTACTACGTATAAAGGATTTGTTGTAATACCATAAGAACCTATCCCACGGATCTGAATACTTGGTGAACTTCCCGGCTGTCCTGTACCGGTACTTACTTTAACCCCTGCACTGGCTCCATCTAAAGCCTGTCCGATACTCGTGATAGGTCTGTCTGCAAATTGTTTGGCCTTTACTTCGGTATTGGAACCTACCATGGTTTCTCTTTTTTGGCTACCATAGGCCACTACAACGATTTCATCAATCTTAGTATCCTGGGGTATTGTATCCCGTTTTGTTTTTTGAGCTTCCACCAGATGCCCTCCTACAAAGAACAGCACAGCAGTACTCAATATTAATTTCATTTTCATATTTAACATATTTTAACAGTATGAAGGCAAATATATGTAATAAATATTATTAAAAACATAAAGAAAACAGTATTTAAATTAATTAAATTCAATTGATTTAAATTTTTAATTAATACTTTGTTATTTGTTAAAAAAATATGTTAAAATTTGGTTAAATTAGATTTTTAAAAAGTAACAAATAAGCCAAAAACAGTTAAATTAATAACAATATAAAACCAAAACAATAATTAATTTGACAAATAAATACAATTAAACGCAAAAACATAAAAACAAATCAATTACAAATCAACAGTAATAAATATCTTCAACAGGATTATATTTAAATAATAGAAGGCATAAAAAAATCCGGAGAAACAAAATGTTTCTCCGGATGGCATGTGGATTAAAATCCAACTATTTTTTAATAATTAAGAGGAAAATTATTTTGCTCTCAACCTTTCTTTAATAGACTCAATGTTTTTCTTAGCAGAATCTTCCAGGATAAGACTTGCACTCATATGAATTCTTGCAGGCATTAGTTCATTGAAATGATCTGTACCCTCCCATGAAACTTTTTTAATTAATGCTAAAGCATCGCTGCTTCTTGATGCCAAAGTCTGTAAAAATGTTTCCAGTTTTTCATCCATCTCCTGAATAGAAGCTGACACGGAATGGTAAATATTATGCTGCTCAGCCCACTCAGCAGATCTGAAGTCTGCATCAATAGCCATCGCTGAAAATTGAGACTTTCCGATTTTTCTTTCTACATAAGGTCCTATTACAAAAGGCCCTATTCCAAGATTAACCTCAGTAAGTGCTAAAGCTGAATCTTTTGTTGCAAAACAATAGTCTGCTCCGCATGCAATTCCAACTCCTCCACCGGTTGTTTTCCCCTGAACTCTTACTACTACAATTTTGCCACAGTTTCTCATAGCATTTAAAACTTTTGCAAAACCACCAAAAAATCGTGTGGAAGCTTCCAGCTCTTCAATGGCTAAAAGCTCATCAAAACTTGCTCCAGCGCAGAATGCTTTTTCACCTGCACTTTTAACTAAGATAGCTTTCACCTCATCTTTCGCACCTTCTTCAAGAATGGTTTCTGCCAGTTTTTCTAAAATTGCCCCCGGAAGAGAGTTACTTTTGGGTGTTCCGAAACTGATCTCAGCAATATTATTTTTAATTTCTGATGCTACAAATTCGCTCATTTTTATTTTTATTGGATTCTTACAAAAATACGAAATACAGCTCTTTCAGAGAAACTTAAAAGAGATAATTTCCATTATTAACCTACCTTTTATAAAGATTTGTTACGTAGAAATACGGAGTAAGTAATTTGGTATTTTCTACTCTAGCACTCATTTTTTATTAATCGTTCCTTTGGAGTAAGAAATAATAATCAATGGCGGAATCTGAAAAGCCAATAACAGAGTAAGAAATCTAAAACTAAAAATCATTATCATGGATGAATACATTGGAATTGTAAAATTATTTGCAGGAAATTTTGCACCTAGAGGCTGGATGTTTTGTGACGGAAGCTTAATAAGCATTTCAAGAAATTCTGCCTTATTCTCTATTTTAGGCACAACTTACGGCGGAGATGGTATCTCTACTTTCGCTCTGCCAAACTTAAAAGGCCGTATGGCTTTAGGAGCAGGAAATGTAAATGCCAACCAGTTTTATCCTTTGGGAGTGGTATCTGGTACTACACAGAATACTCTTTTAACCTCAAACCTTCCAAGCATCGCGGGTGGGTTTCAACTGAAAGTTGCTAATAAGAACGCCAATTCATCAACACCTACGGCATTATCATCTATTGCTATCTCAGGAACACAGGTAGGTAGAGATTTCAATGTGGTATCAAGCTTTGTCAATGACTCTAATCCTGACACTGCTATCAACGCGCAAAGCATCTCTTTTGTAGGACAAAATTTACCCGTAAATAACATGCCTCCTTATCTTGGCTTAAATTATATCATCTGTGTTGAAGGTATTTATCCTCCAAGAGATTAACATTCATAATAACCTAATATTTAAAACAAAAAATCATGAAAAGCACTACTCTTTTTACAATTTGTAGTCTGCTCATTTCAATTTTTTCATTCGGGCAGACCAGTACAGAACAATTTGAAACGGAATCGCACGGAAGTACAAGCTTCACAGACAATGGAGTCATTTTCAATATCATTTCGCATGTAAGTGTCTTTGATATTCAAGGAAATTACCCGGGAACAGGCTGGAGTGGAACAGCGAATGACAACAGATACATTGACAATTCCAATGACACTCAATTTCCGCCGTCATTCAGCATTAAAACCACTTCTAATCTGTTTAAAGTAAACAGATTCTGGATGTATCTTTCTGCATTGAATCTTGACCTCAATGTAGCGGGAACACTTACCGTAACCGGAAAACTAAGCGGAGTAACAAAATTTACCCAAACAAAATCTACAGGGTTCGCAACAAGTTTAGGAAGTACAAACGGATATACTTTGATTGATCTTACCAACTTAAACGGCCAAAATTACTCCAATATCATTATTGATGAACTGCAACTAACGGTCAGTGGAGCATTCAGATATGTAGGCCTGGACGCCTTCACATGGGTAAAAGACAGTAATCTGGTATTGAGTACTTCGGAAACTAAAAGCATAAAAAAAGACCTGACAGTTTATCCTAACCCAACCAACGGACCTCTTTCCATTGCAACAGAGAAAGCCGGTGAAGCCAAAATCTATAGTGTAGACGGTAAAATGCTGAAAACGGTACAAACCCAGCGAGGAAATAATGAAATCAATATTTCAGATCTTCCCAAAGGAGTTTATATACTCAAAACAGCAACAGAATCAACAAAAGTTATTAAAAACTAATTTCAGGAAATTTCACATAAGTTCCATATCCCATAAAGATTCTAATTCATAAATGACAAATCCCTTAATTGTTTTATTAAGGGATTTGTTTTTTCAATGCCAGAATATACTTGTCTATATACAGCTGCTTTTCTTTTGATTTATACTGCTGAATGTATCTGGGATGTTCCAGAACAGTTATGGTATCAAACAATTTTGCTTCTTTGTTTAATTTTGAAATAAAGTCAGCATTTTTTTTACCCAGTACAAAAACCTCCGAGGTATCCAGATTGAGACTGATATGTTTCTTCAGAGATTCAATCATAAAACTCTTCACAGCCTCGAACAGCTCTTTATCATCATAATAATTGGCATTAAGCCATCCGCTTTTTGTTTTTCTTACGATAGCCAGCGGAAACGGAGAATTGATATAAACATCTTTATAGAAGAGATCTGTACCACCATATTCCTCAATCATATCATACATAAAAACGGAAGAAACTTCATGAGTACGGGCAGATTCCATTTTTATACCACAGATACTTTCGAGTCTTTTTGTATCGGTAAACGGAACGCCTGTGACACCTGCACCATGACGGCTTGGATTGATTCCAATCATAAATTTTCTCTGAGCCGAATCATCATAGTATTTATGATAAAACTTCTGCATGACCATCAATGTTTCGGGATTATCCAAATAAGGGTTCAGGACTTCAAATCCTTCAGGAAGAGTTCCTGTATAGCTAAGATTTTTATTAAACTCAATGACTTGATCTGCAAAAGTTGTATTCATATTTAATTTTTAAGAAAAACAAAATTATCAGGCTGATCATCTTCATTGTCTTCGTCTTCATCTTCGTCACTTAAAGCCAATTCAACATCAATGAATTGAATGTATAAACCACAGATTTCTTCGTTAGCATCATAAGCAAAGTACACAGGGTAAGTACCATCACCAAAACCACTTGCAAACATTGGAATCTGATGATTGGTACCCGGAATTGTCCAATTGATCCAGTCACCTGCTTCCCTCTGATTGGTGGGATGATCTTTATAGCTTTGTGAGAAAAGCCCGGCGAAATAATCATCATAAACATTGTCGACATCTATTCCATCTACAAATTTATCTACATAAGGAAGAACTTCTTTATCAGTAATACAACCTAGACCTGCATCCACTCCAAAACCAAAAAAATCTTCTTCTGTTACGTCCTCCAATTCTTCAATTCCCACTAAAGCTTCTCTGTAAACAACAGGCTTTTCTTTGGTAAATTCAACTTTTACAACAGCATATCTGTCTCCCCAGTCTTCAGATTTTACCACGGCTATGGTCACAGGAAAATCTCCTTTCGGAGCCTGAATAAAATAAGGTGACTGATTTGCATTTAAAGAAACCAACGGATCTCTTACCACTACTTTTCCAGAAGGAAGGGAAACATTTCCAATTTCCATCGTCTCCATTTTCTGTCCCAGAATTTCATCTAAAGTAAAATAGGTTTCCAGATCTGTAGGAGAAACCAGAATATTTTTTACTTCTTCCCATTTTTGTATCCAGCTTTCGTTCATAGTATTATATTTTTTGAATTAATTTTAAGTTTGAAAATAATGAATAAATCCAAAGGCATCAAACAGAGCTGTATTTTTAACAAAAGATTATTAAAAAAAGCCACAAATCACAGAGAATTGCGGCTTTATGTATTGTTTTAAGTTAAAAAATTAATTAAAAGAGCTAAGAATCGGCACATATATAACATGCTCTGGCAATATCAGGCCATCTTCCAGGAAGACAACAGGTTCCGGGAGGACAAGGATTAAGGGCACAAGACCAGTTTGGTCCGGCTCCTTTAAAAGATCTCAACTCATGTCTTGAAAGTTTTTTTAAGTTTTTCATAGTGGTCAGTTTTGATATTCTCTCCTACTCTATATGCTTTTCGGATTTCGCCTATTAAAGTTAATCATTTTTTCTGATCCTTGTCAAGAATAATCATCCATTAAAAAATCCCTTCCAATTACTGAAAGGGATTTTGAACTTATATTTTACTGAATTAAATCAATCCAAACTGCTGGAAGTGGTGGGTAAAATGCTTTTTGTGCATCAGTTCCCACATTTCTTTATTCAGTTTTCCGAATACATAATTCATATGTTCTGCCTGTGGATTTTCTTTGTAATAGATCACAAATTTCTTCACATTATCCATGAATGATAGTTTTGCAGCTTCCAGATTCTTGTGGGTAAGTTCAGGAAGCGAACCATCCTGCGGAAGAAACGGAGCGGTAAATTCTTTCGGCATTGCTCTGTGATTGTAAAGAGAATCCTGCCATTTTTCAAGATTTTCTTCCGGAGTAAAGCATTTTTTTGCTTCTGGCTCTCCAAAACTTACCAATACAGCCTGCTCAAGATGTTCTATCATCTGCTGTGGAGACATTTTTCCCCAAAGTGCAGGAGTACTTTCCGTTAATCCATTCAATATTTTCTGAACATTTTTCACATTCAGATCGATGAAAGGGGACTGTTTTGCTACCAATGTTAATATTGTTGCTACACAAACCACCTCATCTCTTTGATTCACTACTTCAACCAGCCATTTTACAACACCGGAAGGAATGTTTCTTCCTTTTACTCCTCTGTTGATTTTTTCTTTTGCCGTTAAATAAACAGTAATGGTATCTCCAGCATATACAGGCTTGAAGAAGCTGCATTCTTCCAGTCCGTAATTGGCAATAACAGGTCCTTTTTTACCCGAAACAAATAATCCTGCTGCTGCTGAAAGGATAAAATATCCGTGAGCTACAGTTTTATCGAAGATTGTTCCTGTTAAACTTGTTGCATCAGTATGGGCATAGAAATGATCCCATGAAACATTGGAGAAATTGACGATATCTGCATCAGTAACTGTTCTTCCTGCTGTTTCTAAAGAATCTCCCACTTCAACTTCTTCAAAATATTTCTGGAAAGGATGTTTGTCTGAAAACTTTTTCTCTGCTCCCTGCTGATAGATTTTTGTGATTGCTTTCAGTACATCCGGTGATCCCTGAATAGCTGTTTTCTGCAGGAAGAAATGAAGACCGCTCAGACCGCCCATTTCTTCTCCGCCGCCTGCTCTACCAGGACCTCCGTGCATCAATGTAGGAAGTGGAGAACCGTGACCTGTGCTTTCTTTCGCGTTATCTCTGTTCAGTACAAAGATTCTTCCGTGCTGGGAAGCCATTTTCCATGAAGTTTCGGCAATAAAGTTCTCGTCATGAGAAATGATAGAACCTACCAAACTTCCTTTTCCTCTTTTTGCCAGTGCAGCTGCTTCTTCTGCATCTTTATATGGCATTAATGTAGATACGGGACCGAAAGCTTCTACATCGTGAGAAATATTTTTTTCGAAAGGCTTGTCGTTCAGGAATAGTTTCGGACTCATAAATGCTCCATTTTCATAGTTGGCATCTATCAGTTCGTGTTTTCCGTCATAGACAAGTTCTGTTTCTGATTTTAATAGATTTACTTTTCTCAGAACTTCTTCATACTGCTGTCTTCCCACCAAAGATCCCATTTTGGTTTCTCTGCTTAATGGGTTTCCGATTTTCGTTTGATCTAAAGCTTTAGACAAAGCATTCTGAACATCACCGATTAAGTGTTCAGGAACGATAATTCTTCTGATCGCCGTACATTTCTGTCCTGCTTTCGTGGTCATTTCGTTACGAACCTCTTTGATGAATAAATCAAATTCAGGCGTTCCCGGTTTTGCCTCCAGTCCAAGGATAGAACAGTTCAATGAATCTGCTTCCATATTGAAACGAACTGCATTTCCTGCAATAGAAGGGAGTGATTTTAATTTTCTTCCTGTATGGGCTGATCCTGTAAACAATACAGAGTCTCCATCCTGTACATAATCTAAAATGTTTCCAGGCTCTCCGCACACTAACTGAACAGCTCCTTCTGGCAATACTCCGCTTTCAATCATATCCTGAAATACAGCATTGGTAAGGTAAGATCCGAAAGGTGATGGTTTCACAATAGAAGGAACACCCGCCAATAAGGAAGTAGATAGTTTTTCCAACATTCCCCATACCGGAAAATTATAAGCATTAATCTGTACAGAAACACCTTCACTAGGGGTTAAAATATGGGTTCCTAAGAAAGTCCCGTTAGCAGAAATCTTTTGAGTGTCTCCATCTACCCAAAATGAAGTATTGGGAAGCATTCTTTTTGCCAATCCGGAATAGGTAAAGAACGTTCCGAAACCTCCTTCAATATCCACCCAAGAATCAACGTGGGTAGCTCCTGTTTTGTATGATAAGTCGTAATATTTTTTCTTTCTTTCCAACAAGTAAAGTGCTACTTTTTTCAACATCTCTCCACGGTCGTAGAAAGTCATTGAAGAAAGGTTTTTATATCCTACGGTTCTTCCGTAGTCAAGAGCCTGTTCAAAATTAAGCCCTTCTGTATCGGAAACAGCTACCTGTTCTCCTGTAACGGCATTGTACAAAGGAACTCCGTTTCCGGTACCTTCTACCCATTGTCCGTAGATATAGTTTTTTAACTTTTCCATATAGTTTTTTACTTTTTGCTTAGATTATTCTTTTTAATAAAGTTTCTAATAATCAGATAAGGAATAAAAAGTGCCAGCCAGCAGTCTAAAATGATAACAATTTCAACAAACAAAGTATAGAAATTGTCTTTTTGCTTTAGATTAGCAATTACCTCATCTGATTCCACATGTTCCAAAGCATCTGAAATTCCTATTGACTCTTTTAACAGATAAAACCCTAAAGCATTTATCATGATTATAAAAATCAATACTACAATCCAATATTTCTTCAGAATATTTACCAATGAGAACTGATTTATTTCGGTTCCTGGTAAGGAAACATTTTCACTAGCCCTTCATACAAACTTCTGTGAAGAATGGTTGCATGGTTGTCTGTTTCCATCATTTTATATTCTAATGTCCAGTTTTTCTTTCCTGCTTTTTTCAAAACATCGTAGAAAGCTTCAGCATCTTTTATCATCACCGGATGTTCTCCTTTTCCTACAGAAACATAGACAAACTTTTTTGTATCCGGAGATTTTGAAAGCAGCTGTGGAGCCTGTTTTAAAAGACTTTCATCATCCCACCATAAGCTTGGACTGATGATAAAATAGTTATTGAACATTTCCGGTTTCTTCAATAAGATTTCTGTTGCCAAAAGCCCTCCCAAAGACTGACCGAAAAGGTATTTGTCTGTTGTTTTAAACTGGCTTTCCACATAAGGTTTTAATTCTTTTTCAAGGAATGCTATAAACTTATCAGAGTGCCCTGTTGTAGGATAATCTTTCTGCAAGTCTTTTAAATCTGTATGAAAAGTAAAATCCCTTTTTCTGTCTACATTAGCAACTCCTACCACAATGGTTTCCGGCATGGAATACATCTGATTAAAGAATTGTACTAATCCTGTAACGTGAATAAAATCTTCATTCATACTTCCATCCAGCAAATAGATCACCGGGTATGATTTTGTTTTATCATATCCCTGTGGAAGATAAATATTCAACGTTCTGTCCTCATTCAATGTTTTGGACTTAATCGTCCTCACTTCTCCTATTGTAAGCGGCTTTGTAGTAACAGTTTGCGCTGATACCACACTATTCATCGCCAACATCATGCTGCATACAAGTGCAATTTTTTTAATCATATTTATTTTTTGTTAAACCTAACGGGTTTTAAAAACCCGTTAGGTTTGATTATTAGCAATTATTCAAAATTTAAAAAATCATATTCAATAGTAGACTGATGATAATTTCTAAAAACTTCTACCGAATCAAAATACTGCATGATTTCCTTTCTATTCAATTTACTTTCTTTTTCAGGATTTAAATATGAATTGTACGAAGAATTCTTCCATTGATCAATTTTATTTACAAATCCATGATTAACCGGATTATTATGGATATAATGGAGAACTTTCAATAAATATTTCTCATCTGATATTTTCTTTCGTTTTACCGCATTCAGAAAAAGAGCTCCTTTTCTATTATATTTTTTGTTGTAAGCTTTAGCATAAGCATTCAATAAATTACCAAAAATGCTTCATTAAAAACTGATGCTCATTTTCACTATTCACATCATCAAAATTCTTAAATCTTAATAACAAATGAAAATGATTAGGTAATAGACAATGAGCATAAATATCAGCGACCGGAAGAATATATTTTTTTACTTTTTCTAGAAAAAATTGATAATTTGATGGTTCACGAAAAATAATTTCAGTCCCATTTACATGAGAAAAAATGTGATATGTACCTTCAAATTCAAAATTTTCTGTATTAATCATTCTTTTTAAATCTGGTATTTAATTTAAACCCAACGGGTTTTAAAAACCCGTTGGGTTTGATTATCTGCAATTATTCAAAATAAGTTATACTTTTATTTTATATCATCCCAGATGCTGTAATCCACAATTTTGGTTGGGATCTGCTGAACATATTCTGTAAAAGGTTCACAAGGCAGAATAGCTTCTTTTCCTTCTCTTGCCAGTTCCTGATATAATTTTGTTCCTTCTGTTTTCCAGTGAATCATTTCATCGGAAACATCACGAATCACTTTCGCAGGGCTTCCTACAACCAGTTTTCTTGGTTCACATCTGAAATTAGCCGGTACAAAAGCTAATGCTCCGACAATACTTTCATCTCCGATATAGGCTTTGTCCATTACAACGGAATTCATTCCGATTAAACAGTTTTTCCCAATATGTCCTGAATGAATAATAGCTCCATGTCCTATGTGTGCAGATTCTTCCAGTATGGTTTCTATATTCGGGAAGACATGAAGGGTACAGTTTTCCTGTACATTGGCTCCGTCTTTAATGATAATTTTACCCCAATCACCACGGATTACCGCATTGGGACCAATATATACTTCTTCCCCTATTTCTACGTTCCCGATAATGACTGCCTGCGGATGAATGTAAGCAGAAGGTTTGATAATGGGACGAATCCCGTGGTATGAGTAGATGTTCATATTTTTAGATTTCAGATAGCAGATGTCAGATGTCAGACATTTTTCTGACTCTAATATCTTTATCCTTTCAAATTAATTATACTTTTTCGATGACCATTGCATATCCCTGTCCTACACCGATACAAAGGGTACACAATGCATATTTTTTATCCTGCTTCTGAAGTTCCATTGCTGCAGAACCTACAATTCTAGCTCCGGAAACCCCCAGTGGGTGACCGATTGCAATAGCACCTCCGTTCGGGTTTATTCTTGAATCATCATCTTTCAGCCCTAAACTTCTTGTTACAGCCAGTGCCTGTGCAGCAAATGCTTCATTTAATTCAATGATGTCCATATCTTCAAGAGATAGGTTTAATCTTTTCAATAGCTTTTGAGCTGCTTCTACTGGTCCGATTCCCATGATTCTTGGTTCAACACCAGCTACGGAAGATCCCAGAATTTTCGCTTTTGGTTTTAGACCATATTTTTTAACGGCTTCTTCGCTTGCTAAAATCAAAGCAGCAGCACCATCATTCATTCCTGAGGCATTTCCGGCTGTTACTGTTCCTTCTTTTCTGAAAGCAGGACGAAGTTTTGCCAAACCTTCTATAGATGAAGTAGGTTTAATGAATTCATCTTTTTCAAAAACGATTGGATCACCTTTTCTCTGAGGAATTTCAACTTTTACAATTTCTTCTGCCAGCCTACCGCTTTCCTGAGCTTTCGTAGCTTTCTGCTGAGACCAAAGGGCAAATTTATCCTGATCTTCTCTGTTGATCTGATGGATATCTGCTAAGTTTTCTGCAGTTTCTCCCATTCCGTCAACCCCATACAATTCTTTCATTTTAGGGTTGATAAAACGCCATCCGAAAGTAGTATCAAACATCTGGCTGTCTCTTCCGAAAGCAGCACTTGGTTTTGACATCACATAAGGAGAACGTGTCATATGCTCTACTCCTCCTGCAATATAAATTTCTCCTTCTCCTGCTGCAATAGAACGGAATGCATTCGCTACAGCGGACATCCCTGAAGCACATAGCCTGTTAACAGTCTCACCTCCAATTTTGTAAGGAAGACCTGCCAGTAAAAGTCCCATTCTTGCAACGTTTCTGTTATCTTCTCCCGCCTGATTGGCACATCCGAAAATAACATCTTCAATTTCTTCAACAGGAACTTCAGGGTTTCTTGCTACTACTTCTTTAATAACAATAGCAGCCAGATCATCGGCTCTTACTTCTGATAATCCTCCCTGCAGTTTTGAGATGGGAGTTCTGACATAGTCTATGATGTATACGTTGTTCATAAATATTTTAATGTAATAATCCAGTAATGTAACCGTGTAACAATTCCAGATTTATTTGTTTTTATTTCTTAGTTCTAAAACCTGTTTTAAGGTATAGGGCTCGTATTTGAAATCCTTTCCATACATTCTTTGGACGCTTTCTTCAAAGGTGTAATCAAACCCTGCTTCTTTTCTTCTTTTATTTACATTTTTAAGATCTTTTACAGGCCATACAAAATTGACAAAGATTTGTTTTCCGTCTTTATCTTTTGTCATTTCTCCTTTTCCCTGTGTTCCGTAGATCTGTTCTTTGTTTTCATTCATCAGGTATCGGTCTTCCATCATAGCAACCCAGGCGAAGGGAATCTCTTTCTTTTTTCCAGCTTCTTTAATGAGTGGCAGATATTTTCCAATTTTGGTTGAATGCTGGATTACGTACCAAGCGGCCTGATTTGTAGGTTCTCCTACAAGTGTTTTTCCGGGATAGCCATATTGAGCAATAATATTTTCTATTTTCTGCACGTTCAGACTATCGTGTCCTGCAACCATCTGCCAGCCTTTCTTTTTGAACTCTTCTTTGTCAATATTCAGGGTTGTCAAGAGCTGCTCTCTTTTTTCCGGAGTTATTTCGGGATCGAAAAGCATTCTGTATCCCTGATCCATCTTCATGATATCATCAAGTTCCTTTTTCAAAGCTTCGTTCACTTTCTCCTGAGCGTTGATCAGAAGAGTTGAAATCCCGAAAAGCAATAGAAATATTTTTCTCATTTTGTTTAATCTGGTTTCTGGTTTTAGTTTTTTATAAATCGATTACTTTTTTCCCGATTTTGTAGACTGTTCCTACAAATTTTGCTATCAGCTCCTGATTTTGATTGGTAATCTGAATGTCATAAACAGCTGTTTTTCTTGTATCATTTACCAACACACTTTCTGCCCTGAAAACATCGCCTTCTTTTCCTGCTTTGGTAAAATTGATGATACAGTTCAATGCTACAGCGGCATCTCCGGTATTGTTGGAAGAAAATGCCAGTGCAGAGTCTGCAAATGCAAAAGTAACTCCGCCATGAACTGTTTTAAGGCCGTTTATCATATCTTTCTTGATCGGCATTTCTATTAAACAGTAATTTTCTTTTACTTCAATCATTTTGATATTCATCCACTGGGAAAAATAATCCTGATTGAACATATAATCTGCTACTTGTCTTGGATTCATTTCTGTTAATTATATGTTTGTTATTTCTTCATACAGCTCATCAGATAACCTGTCATAAACATTCATTGTTTTACCCAAAATGACCTGCTCGTATGAAAGACTTTCTGAGTCTGATGAATTTTCAGAGGGATAGGATTCGTTTAGATCAATTCCGCTTTCATTGGCTAATCTTTTGATCAGTTCTTTATATTTCTCATTAAACTTGCCTAATAGCTCAAGCCTTTCCTGCTCATCAACAGAGGAAGCTTCCTGAGTTAAATACTGTTTCTCAATTAAAAGCCTGGTCTCCAGCTCTGCTCTGAATTCATCTATATTCATGAAAAATCTATATCTTTTTCTTTTACTTCATTAAAAATCTTTTGCCGGGATTCTTTACATAATGTTTACCATCTTTATCAAAAGCCCAAACATTTGATATCTCTCTTAGCTGAAACAAATCATAATCTCTTTTGTGAATTTTGATTTTATTCAGTCTTCTTAATTTTCGATTGGCATCTCTTTTATTTTCCTTTTCTGTCTCTGCAGTTGTAACTCCTGTTATAGGTGTTTTCCTCCTTGACCTACTCATCATAAAATGCTGCTGATTTTTATAGTTTCCTTAGCAAAGGACTTTGTCTGTACCTTTCTTCCTGATACTCTTCATAAAGGCTCTGAAGGGTCTCGGAGATTTTTGCATACCCGATTTCTTTCCCCCAGCTTAATAATCCTTTCGGATAGTTTACACCTTTCTGCATTGCCAGTTCAAGATCTTCGTCATTAGCAACCCCTAATCTTTTAGCCTCAACAGCTTCGTTGATCAGCATGGAAATGATTCTTAAAAAGATCTGCTGGTATAAAGCATCATCTTTCTGGGCAACAGGTTTTTCTGTTCCTTCTCTGTAATCGTAGAAACCTTTTCCTGTTTTTCTGCCATGAAGTTTTGCTTCAGACATTCTTTGCTGTAATAGAGACGGCTTGTATTTCGGATCGTAGAAATAATCTTTGTAAACGGTGGTTGTTACCGCAAAATTCACATCAACTCCAATAAGATCCATCAATTCAAAAGGTCCCATTTTGAAGTTACCCAGGGTTTTCATGGCATCATCCACCTGTTCCGGTGTTGCGATGTTTTCTTCAACAATTCTTAAGCCTTCTCCATAATAAGGTCTGGCAATTCTGTTAACAATGAACCCGGGAATATCTTTGGCAATAACAGGAGTCTTTCCCCATTCTTTCATGAGGTTGTATATTTTTTCTGCTAATGTTTTTTCTGTTAATAAGGATGGAATAACTTCTACTAAAGGCATCAATGGAGCCGGATTAAAAAAGTGAATTCCGATGAAACGCTCCGGTTTCTTTAGTTCTGCACCCAGAGAGGTGATAGAGATAGATGAAGTATTGGAACTAAGAATACAGCTTTCTGAAACGTAATTTTCAAGTTCTGTAAACACTTTGGTTTTGATCTCTTTATTTTCTATGATGGCTTCAATGATGAGTTCACAATCTTTGAAATCCTTCAATTCCGTAGCAATGGAAATATTAGCTAAAATTTCAGTCATTTTTTCTGCCGAAATTTTTTGTTTATCAACCAACTTGGTCAAGGTTTTTTCTAAACCTACCGTTGCCGATTCTACTTGTTTTGCGTTGGCGTCATATACCCATACTTTGCATCCGTTCGTTGCGGCTACTTGTGCAATGCCGATTCCCATGGTTCCGGCACCGATAATTCCAATATTCATTCTTTATTTGTACAATGTATTAATGTAAAATGTATTCATGTAAATCGTTTTAAAAATCATTAATACATTTTACATGAATACATTAATACGAATTTATTTTCCTTTATAATTAGGTTTTCTTTTCTGTAAAAAGGCATTTACTCCTTCAAAGAAGTCTTCTGTGCCTGCAGCTTCTTGCTGAAGATCTCCTTCCAGCTCAAGCTGTTCTTTCAATGTGTTGGTATAAGAACTGGCAAAAGCTTTTTTTGTAAGCTTAAGAGCTGCTGTCGGCATGTTTGCCATTCTTTCAAGAATTTCCATAGATTTTGGCACGAACTCTTCTTCAGTAAAAACTTCTGCCACAAGGCCATGAGCTTTAGACTCTTCTGCAGATAATTTTTTACCTGTAAATGCTAAATAATTGGCCAATTGTCTGCCTAAAAGCTTCGGTAAAAAGTAAGTTCCTCCTGTATCAGGAATTAAACCGATATTTGAAAATGCCTGAGCAAAATATGCTTTCTCATTCGCTAAAACGAAGTCAGAAATTAAAGCCAACATCGCTCCAGCTCCTACTGCAGGACCGTTTACTAAAGCAATAACCGGTTTTTTGCAACGGGTAACTTCTAACACTAAAGGGTTATAATAGTCTACCACAATTTTTCTGATGATGTCATGATCATGGTGTTCTTTACCTACCACAAAAGCTTCATCCAGATTCTGACCTGAGCAGAACGCTCTTCCTCTTCCGGAAATGGCAACACATCTTACCGTTTCGTCTTCGCTGCATTCTTTAACAAAATCTCTAAGATCTGATAAAGCCGGCTTGGTAAGGGCGTTCATTGTTTCCGGCTGATTAAGATATGCGATTTTAAGCTTCCCGTCAAAATGCGTTTCAATATCAAGTTGTGTATACATAGTTTTTATTAATTTATTATTTAACAACGCACTAATTTAACAATATAAATTAATGTAACAGTCTAATAATTTAACAATCTAACAATTCCTTCGTTATGCTTTGCATAGCCGTAAAGTTTGTTGTGGATTGATGAATAACTCATCAATGACATTTAAAATAATCAAATGGCTCCAAACAGTCTAAACATTGATAAGATGCCTTACACAAAGTAGATCCAAATCTGCTGATCTGTTTGGTATGTTCAGAACCGCAACGCGGACATTTTTTCGGTTTTCCGATATGGTGTTCATCTGCTCCTTTTTCAGGAGGTGTGATCCCGTAAACACGAAGTTTTTCTCTTGCTTCATCAGTCAGCCAGTCTGTTGTCCAGATTGGAAACATCTTGGTTACTACTTTCGCATCCCATCCGTTTTCTTTCATCATTTTGATAATATCCTCTTCAATGGTAAACATAGCAGGACAGGCAGAATAAGTTGGCGTAATGATCACTTCACATGTATTTTCACCTGTGACCTGTGCGTCTCTTACGATTCCTAATTCCACAATATCAATCACCGGAATTTCCGGATCGGGAATTGTTTTTAATAAATCTAAAAGCTGATTCATATTTTATTTTTTATCAGAGTCAAGAATTACTTTCATTCCGTTCTGATAATCCAAATTATCTGTTATTCCGTTGTGAGCCTGATTTTTTAATACAATCAGGCTATCACCTTTTTTAAAGTTATTCTTAAGTTTTAAAGACGCTTTATAGTTAATAACCTCATCTTTATCCCCATGAAAAATAACTACTGGCGACTTAACATTTTTTAAATATTCACCAGTTTCAAAATTATATTTCAGTAAAAACTTCGGAAGAAATGAGAATTTCTGACCCATTTCATCTTCCATACTGTAATAAGGTGCCTGCAAAATCAATAATCTTGCATTATGCATAGATGCTAATTTTGCAGCAAGTCCTGTTCCTACAGAATATCCCAAAATAATAATTTTGTTCTCCGGATATCTTTTCAAAAACTCTTTGTAAGCACTTTCAACATCCGAAAAAAGCTGATCTTTACTGTTAATTTTATCTTCACTTTTTCCGTAACCCCGGTAATCAAGTATAAATGTATCATAATTCATACTGTGATATAACTGAGCTACATCTCCCCAGCCTTTTATTGATCCTCCGTTTCCATGAAGATAAAAGATGACTCCTTTTGGGTTTTGAGCTTTAAATAGTACAGCGTTCAAATGCTTATCATCCTGCGTTCTGATAGTTATTTCTTCAAAATCACCGTCAAATTTAAAGTTGTAGTTTTCCGGTAACTTTTCAGGATAAAAAATGATTTTCTCCTGATAGAAATAGATCCCGACACATAATATCACATATGCTGTAAGAAAAAAAGCCAATATCCGCAGAAGCATTTTCTTCATAACCTATTACCAGGTACATCCAGGATACGCTCTCTGCATATACTGAAGTTCACAAAGAATAAATCCGAAATACTCTGTATGATATCCCGTTCTTGACTTCGGCTGCATGAAAGGATTTTCAGGATATTCTAAACCGAAATCTGCAAAATCTTTCTTGGTAATGGCAAGGAATTCTTCGTAAAGAGCATCTGCATTTGGAACAACGTTCAAAGCAATAAGATCATCTTCACCTTCTGTTTTAGCAAAAAGCCCTTTTGTATATTCCCAGATATCTTCAATTGCTTTTATAACACGTGATTTACTTTCTTCTGTTCCTTGGGCGAAGATTTTCATCCATGATGCAGCATGAGTATAGTGATATCTTACTTCTTTCAATGATTTCTGAGCAATAGCCGAAAGTTCTTCGTCTGCAGAGTTTGACAATGCCTCATAGATCAGTTTCTGATACACCGCAAAAACATATACTTTCAGAATAGTCTGAGCATAATCTTCGTTTGGAAGTTCCGTCCAGTGTGCATTTAGATATTCATGCTCATATCTTAAAAATGCGATATCATCTTCATTTTTACCATTGTCTATTACTCTTGAAGCATAAACATAAAAGTTATTAGCCTGTCCAAGCTCATCCAATGCAATGTTTGTCAATGCAATATCTTCCTCCAAATAAGGACCTTCACCGCACCATGCAGACAAACGCTGTCCCATAATGAAACTGTCGTCTGCTAGTTTTAATAAATAATTATATAATGGGTTCATTGTTTTTCTTTTTGTAAAATGACTCAATGTAAAATGTATTAATGATTTGTAAAATAAATTTTCGAAAAATGTATCATTTTACTTTAATACTTTTTACATTAATACAGTTTTCTACATATTTTTTACATCGTTTGGAATTTCGTAGAAAGTTGGGTGACGGTATAGTTTATCATCAGCCGGATCGAAGAAAGCTTCCTTATCCACCCCTTCCGAAGTCACAATGTATTTACTTGGAACTACCCAAACAGAAGTTCCTTCTTTTCTTCTTGTATAAACGTCTCTTGCATTCTGCAAAGCCATTTCTGCTGTTGGTGCCTGTACAATTCCAACGTGTTTATGAGATAATCCCGGTTTAGTTTGAATAAACACTTCCCACATATCTAAATTTGCCATAGTCAGATTAATTTAACAATGTATCAATGTACCATTTCACCAATGAGATGCTTCGGCAAGCTTAGCATGACAAATTGATTGTTACATTTTTACATTGGTATATTGTTACATTATTATATTATTTCTTTTTGTTGTTTTTCTGCAAAAGCCGCCGCAGCTTCTTTTACCCAAGAGTTTTCTCTTTGCGCTTTTCTCTTCGTTTCGATACGCTTTTTATTGCAAGGTCCATTTCCTTTTAAGATTTCCATGAATTCATCCCAGGGAAGTTCTCCGAAATCATAATGTTGTCTTTCCTCATTCCATTTCAGGTCTTTATCCGGAACAGTTAATCCTAAGAATTCAGCCTGAGAAACGGTAACATCGATAAATCTCTGGCGAAGGCTGTCATTACTTTCTCTTTTTACTCTGTAATTCATAGAAATCTTAGAGTTTGGTGAGCTGTCATCATTAGGTCCAAACATCATTAGAGCTGGCCACCAGAAACGGTTTAATGAAGCCTGAGCCATTTCTTTCTGTTGTTTTGTACCGCGGCACAATGCCATAAGAATCTCATATCCCTGTCTTTGATGGAAAGATTCTTCTTTACAAATCTTTACCATTGCTCTTGAATAAGGACCATAAGAATTCCCCATCAGCATTACCTGGTTCATAATCGCAGCACCATCTACCAACCAACCGATTGCACCGATATCGGCCCAACTCAAAGTAGGATAGTTGAAAATACTTGAATATTTTGCTTTTCCTTCCAGCATATCATCATAAGTAGCATCTCTGTCTGCTCTGATACTTCCGTCTCCTAAAGTTTCAGTGGCAGAATAAAGATATAACCCGTGGCCTGCTTCATCCTGAACTTTCGCCAAAAGAGCCATTTTTCTTCTCAATGAAGGTGCTCTGGAGATCCAGTTGGCTTCCGGCAGCATTCCAACAATTTCAGAATGGGCATGCTGTGAAATCTGACGAACCAATAGTTTTCTGTAATCATCCGGCATTACATCTTTTGGTTCTACTTTATTTTCGTCATGTACGTATTGTACAAATTTTTCTAAGTCCATTTTTTTGTTTTTTTGTAAAATGTAAAAAGTATTAATGTATTCATGAATACATTTTACATTCAATCGTTAATACAATTTAAACATCATAATTAAGCATCACCACATTCGTTGTCGGGTGACATTGACAGGTAAGAACGAAGCCTCTGGCTACTTCTTCTTCGGTAAGTGCGTAGTTTTTTTCCATGAAAACTTCTCCTTCCAAAACTTCCGCTTTACACGTACAGCACACTCCTCCTTTACATGCAAAAGGTACAGGAAGATTGTCTTTCAATGCTTTATCTAAGATACTCTCTTTTTTAGAATTAAGGTGGAACGAATATTCATCATCATCAATGATTACCGTTACCATACTTTCAATGTTGGCAATTGCCTTGAATTCATCACTCATTTCCTCCGTATTTTCTTCATCAGGAGCGGTGAAGTACTCAAATAATACCTGGATAGCAGGTACTTTTTTATCTTTTTTCAGATAATCTGCGATGCCTTTGATCATTTCTGCAGGTCCGCAAATGAAATAAGTAGCTTCTCTTACGTCGATATCTGTGTATCTTTCAAATAACTGCTCTAATTTTTCAGAAGAAATTCTTCCTTCAAAAACAGGATCTTCGTGTTTCTCACGGCTTACCAGATAAATCACCTTCAGTCTGCCGTTGAAATGTTCTACCAGCCTATCAATTTCAGCTTTTCTTAAAATATGATTCATGCTTCTGTTACTATAGAACAGATAAGCAGTACTGTTAGGTTCCTGATAAAGGCTTTCTTTAATATTGGATAAAACAGGGGTAATTCCGCTTCCGGCAGCCAAACCTACGTAAGTTTTTACGTTTGTAGGATGATAAGAAGTATTAAAACCACCCATCGGAGGCATTACTTCCAGTATTTCATCCATGTGAAGATGCTCATTGAAATAGCCTGATACTTTTCCACCTTCAAGCAGCTTTACCAATACTTCCAGCGTATTGCTCTTTTCACTCGGAGCATTACAGATAGAGTAAGAACGTCTTTCTTCATTCCCGTTGATCATCATTCGGAAATTCAGATATTGTCCTTGTTTGAATCTGAATTTATCTTTCAGTTCTTCAGGAATTTCCACCGCCACACTGACTGCTTCGGAAGTGTCTTTCTGAACTTTAACTGTTTTAAGTTTATAAAATGAATTCATTATTTTTTAAGTATTCTATTAATTTTTCCACCTTCGCACTTCGGCAGGCTGTCCTGGGTATGAACTTTCACTTTCGTTGTAATTCCTACCCGTTTTTTTATTTCGTTTTCTATGTTTTTTCCAAAGTTCCCGACAAAATTAAAATAATCATCGGTATTTGCTTCTATTTTTTGTGTCTTTACCAGCTCATCATCTATTTCAACATCAATATCCAAAGCGATACACATATGTTCCTTTTCAATAGGTGTTAAATAATAATTAGGTACTACTCCTTCCACATAAGAGAAAGCCTCTTCAATCTGGCTTGGATAGACATTTACACCTCTCACAATCAGCATATCATCTGCTCTCCCGACAATGGGTTTCATTTTCACCATTGTTCTTTTGGCATTTTCATCATAGTAAAGACTTGTAATATCATTGGTCCAGTAACGAAGAAGTGGCATTGCTTTTTTCGTTAACGTTGTAATCACCAATACACCTTCTTCTCCAAAAGGAACCGGCTGCTTGGTAACCGGATCTAAAATTTCAGGATAAAAATGATCTTCCCAGATATAAGATCCTCCTTTTTCTTCGAAATCCTCCATTGAAACTCCTGGTCCGATAATTTCGCTCAACCCATAAATATTGGTTGCATGAACCCCTAATCTTTCTTCAATGTGGCCTCTGATAATTTCCGTCCATGGCTCTGAACCCAGCACGGCATATTTAAGACTGATCTCTTCTGCAGAAATTCCTCTTCTGGCAAATTCATCTGCAATAGTCAAAGCATATGATGGAGAGCAGCAGATTACTTCCGGCTTAAAATCTACAATCAGATCTACCTGTCTTGCCGTCATTCCTCCTGAAATAGGAAGAACACTCATCCCCAGTTTTTCCGCTCCGTAATGAAGCCCTAATCCTCCTGTAAAAATCCCATAACCATAGGCATTGTGCAGCTGCATTCCTGATTTCGCTCCTGCAGCATTTAAAGATCTTGCTACTACTTCGCTGAAAAGGTCCACATCTTCTTTGGTATATCCTACCACTGTTGGTTTTCCTGTTGTTCCGCTTGAACAGTGAATACGTTGAAGCTCATTTTTAGGAACGGTAAATAAACCAAATGGATAATTATCTCTTAAATCCTGCTTGTAAGTAATAGGAAGTTTCGTGATATCTTCAATCGACCTTATTTCCTGTGGAGATATTTGCAATTCATCAAATTTCTTTTTATAAAATTCCGACTTCTCCCCCAAATAGCTGATCAGGCTGATCAACCGGTCGGATTGAAGCTGTCTCAACTGACCCAGCTCCAGATATTCAACTGAAAAATCCATAAAACTAACTAACATTTGTTAGGTGTAAATTTAAAAAGATTTTATAAGCTGGCAAAATTTTTATGACTTTTGTCATATTTTGAATGATTCTAAATAAGAAAAATAAGTTGGGATTTCTTTTCTTGTAAAAAGTATAATGTAAAATGTATTAATGATTCTACTTGTGAGAGACTATATCTTCTGATTTCCAATAAGACCAAATAGGATTTTCTCTCTGATTTCATCTGTAATTGCATCAGTAGAATCGCTGCTTCTTTTGAACCAGAAATAGGAATTGTTTAAAGTATGAAGGATAAATCTTGTAGTAAATGATGGTGATTTCAGCTCCCAGTTTTCAGCTTTGTAGATCTCGGAAATCAGTTCTTCAACTTCCTGCTGATAGTTTTTTCTTAATTTTACAAATTCGGGAAGTTTTTCTTCCAGATGTCGCCATTCATTAGAATAAATATGAGTGACGTCACGGTTTTTAAGAACAACGGATAAGTGTTTATCCAGTAAAAGGTTCAATTTTTCTCTTGGAGCAATATCTGTATTTTTTACTTCCTGAAGTTCATCAAAAAACTCCTGAGCAATGCCAAAACAAATCCATTCCAAAATTTCTTCCTTTGAACGGATATGTGCATACAGTGATGCTGCCTTGATATTGAGTTTCGTAGCCAAGTCTCTTACAGAACTTCCCATATACCCTTTCTCTTTGAAAAGCTCTACCGCTACGTCTAATATTTTTCTCTGTTTTTCTTTTAGTTCCATCTGGTAAAATGCAAAAGTAATTATTCTGATCCAAACTGCTTGTTTTTTAATCATAAAATGAAAAAGACTCCTCATCTTCTGTTTCACTGTTAGATCATTTCACCTGTTATGACTTTTTGTTCCTGATTTCAGAGAAATAATTACGAAATCGGAAATTTTGTCAAGTTAAATTTCCGTTAAAAATACAATATCCGGAAAATTTGTCCTATTTTTTTGTAAATTTAATAATTGAACACTTTTTGCGATACAGTCATCGAATAAATGATTAAATAATTGATGGCATTAAGAAACTGAGCCTCAAAATTTGGTTTCTTGATGTTTTTTTAAACTAAACTTTGAACAAATCATTACCAAAAATATATAAGATATGAACTTGAACCAATATACTGTAAAATCACAGGAAGCCATCCAGGCAGCACAACAGGTTGCTATGGAACTGGGCAACCAAAGTATCGAACCTCAACATCTCCTTGAAGGAATCTTTCAGGTGGATGAAAATATATCGCCTTTCCTACTTAAGAAATCTGAAGCAGATGCCAATTTAGTAAGAGAGCGCAACCGTGAAAATTTAGAAAAACTCCCAAAAGTACAGGGAGGAAACATTTATCTTTCACAATCTGCCAACAAAGTATTACTGGATTCTCCTAATATCGCCAAGAAAATGGGTGATGAATATGTAACGATTGAACATTTATGGTTATCTCTTCTGGAAACCAGCTCTGAAGTATCCAAAATGCTGAAAGATATGGGGGTAACCAAAAATCTGCTTGAAGGCGCTATCAAAGAATTAAGAAAAGGAAGCAAAGCTACTTCTGCAAGTTCGGAAGAGACTTATCAATCCTTAAATAAATATGCTAAAAACTTCAACGAATTAGCAGCAGAAGGCAAACTGGATCCGGTAATCGGACGTGATGAAGAAATCAGAAGGGTTTTACAGATCCTTTCCAGAAGAACAAAAAACAACCCAATCCTTATCGGGGAACCGGGTGTAGGTAAAACAGCCATTGCGGAGGGAATAGCCCACAGAATTATCAACGGTGACGTTCCCGAAAACCTGATGGATAAAACTTTATTCTCATTGGATATGGGAGCTCTGATTGCCGGAGCAAAATATAAAGGTGAGTTTGAAGAGCGCTTAAAATCTGTTGTGAATGAAGTCATCAAATCTGACGGACAGATTATACTTTTCATCGACGAAATCCATACTTTGGTGGGTGCCGGAGGTGGTGAAGGAGCAATGGATGCAGCCAACATCTTAAAACCTGCTTTAGCAAGAGGCGAATTGAGAGCCATTGGAGCGACTACTTTGAACGAGTATCAAAAGTATTTTGAAAAAGATAAAGCGTTAGAAAGACGTTTCCAAAAAGTAATGGTGGAAGAACCGGATACTGAATCTGCAATTTCGATCCTTCGTGGTATTAAAGATAAATATGAAGCTCACCATAAGGTAAGAATCAAAGATGAAGCAATTATTGCGGCTGTGGAAATGTCTCAAAGATATATTTCAGACCGTTTTCTACCGGACAAGGCGATTGACCTTATTGATGAAGCTTCTGCCAAACTGAGAATGGAAATCAATTCCAAGCCGGAAGAACTGGATGTTCTGGACAGAAGACTGATGCAGCTGGAAATTGAACTAGCAGCTATTTCAAGAGAAGGCAATCAGACAAAAATTGATCATCTGAAGGAGGATATTGCTAAAATTTCCGAACAGAGAAATGAAATCAATGCGAAATGGCTGAAAGAAAAACAGAAAAGTGAAGATCTTACCCAGATCAAAAAAGATATTGAATCTCTGAAACACGAAGCTGAAAGAGCTTCCAGAACCGGAGATTATGCAAAAGTAGCGGAGATCCAATACGGAAAACTTCGTGAAAAAGAAGAAGAGCTCAGCAAAGTAGAACTGGAAATGCAGAATCATCAGAATGAGCTGATCAAAGAAGAGGTTACTGCAGAAAACATCTCTGAAGTAATCGGTAAATGGACAGGTATTCCTGTAACCAAATTATTACAATCCGAAAGAGATAAGTTATTGAATCTTGAGTCTGAACTACACCACAGAGTGGTTGGACAGGATGAGGCTATTCAGGCGGTTGCAGATGCTATCAGAAGAAACAGAGCCGGATTGAGCGATGATAAAAAGCCTATTGGTTCATTCTTATTTTTAGGAACAACCGGAGTAGGTAAAACCGAGCTGGCAAAAGCATTGGCTGAATTCTTATTTGATGACGAGAACAACATGACCAGAATTGATATGAGTGAATATCAGGAACGTCACAGTGTTTCGAGATTAGTAGGAGCGCCTCCAGGATATGTAGGATATGACGAAGGCGGACAACTGACTGAAGCTGTAAGAAGAAGACCTTATTCCGTAGTGCTTCTGGACGAAATTGAAAAAGCACACCCAGATGTTTTCAACACCTTACTTCAGGTTTTGGATGATGGTCGTCTGACAGACAATAAAGGGCGTGTAGTAAATTTTAAGAATTCAATCGTCATTATGACCTCGAATTTAGGTTCACATCTTATTCAGGAGAATTTTGAAAATCTTACTGAGGAAAATCAGGATGAAATTGTAGATAAAACAAAAGACGAGGTTTTTGATCTTTTGAAACAGACGCTGCGTCCGGAATTCCTGAACAGAATTGATGAGATTGTACTGTTCCAGCCTTTAAGAAAAAAAGAAATCGGAAAAATCGTTCAATACCAACTGAGAGGATTTAATGAAATGTTATCTAAAAGAAACATCATTATGACTTTCACTCAGGATGCAGTAGATTATCTGATGGAGAAAGGTTACGACCCTGCTTTCGGAGCAAGACCGTTGAAAAGAGTGATCCAGCAGGAAGTATTAAATAAACTGTCAAAAGAGATTCTTGCAGGAAATGTAAACGACGGAGACAGAATTACTCTGGATTACTTCGTAGAAACAGGTTTGGTTTTCAGACCTACTGAGCAATAAAATAGTTTTTTTCATATACATTATTTTTGTGAATAAGTGCTGTAGAGCGATCTGCAGCACTTATTTTTTAATTATTTTATCCTTATTAAGTGAAATAACATTATATTTACGCTACTAATAACTAAAACAAAATCAGCATGAAAAAGCTAAAAAGAAATGATTTAAAGAAAATTGATGGTGGAATTGAACCATTCCCTATTATGTGTGGTGAGGACTGGAGTTGTCCCACCGGTCTTTGTTGTACAGCAGGACTCGTATGCAGAGATTGGAAAAAGTACCCTTGTATTTAAAGAACAGGTGGAGAAAGTATGTTTCTCCACTTTTTTCCAGAATAAACCGCGTTTGATTTACCTTATAAATTGTTATACTTTACATACAATCCGTAAAAACACGGTAAAAATAACAGTATAATTCCCAATTAACTAATACATTTTCTAGCATATTTTTTCCGAAATTTGCATATTAATTGAATTTCATCCGTAAAATATTGCTAAGCTATGAATACAGAATCAAACAATCCGCTACAACCTGGAATAATGTCAAATAGTCTTATCCAGGCTCTGATTGACAATTACCGTCAAAATCATTTAAATGCGATCAATACCTCTTTAGGGATAGAAGATGCACATTCCATTTGGTTTGACCTTCCGAAATTAAAAAACTTCATTGCCACCATTGAAGCAGAAGCTGCAAAAGTGAACCCGGCTACCTCTACAGAAGATTTAGGCATTAGATTTTATTATGCCACTTATCCAAAGGCAGAAAACTGGTCTATTATGGATTCACATCCTGTTCCCGTAGCATATGCCGAAAAACATACATTAGTGATGATACCAACTGTGAAAAAAGCCAGTGAAACAGGAGAGCTTGTTGATTTTGATTTTAATCCCTTCCAAAGTACTGATGGAAAATCCTTAGCGCTAAATACACTTAAAGCTAAAGGCACAGGAGAAGACCCTGATACAGGCCTTGGAGAAAATAATGGAATACTTGTTCCACCAAAATCTCCTTTAGGCGAATCTTTTTAATTGTAATATTTATTATACTTAACACTGTATGACAGAGTTCCAAGAATTTGCACAAAAAAGTCTGCTTTGGGCTGAAGGACTTGCTGCAGTCATAGCACTTTTCCATTATAACCGCTTAAAAGAACAACATTGGAAACTTTTTGTGTTTTATCTGGTATTTATTTTTCTTGGGGAAGCATATGGCAAGTGGGGAAATTTCATTCATTTTACCAAGGCTCAGTATTATAATTACCTTTTAATGCCAATCCAATTTGTATTTTTTTACTGGTTATATGCTGCAAAATCTTTAGGAAAGCCCAAATTATTTTGGATATTTTCCATTCTATACCTGCTTTCATTTATTCCCAACGAATTATATTTTTCCAAAAGTAAAATTGTATTTGCTTTCAACTATACGTTTGGCTGTCTTATTTTGATGCTTTTGGTAATAATGGAGTACTATAAACAAATTACTTCACAAGAAATTCTCAATTTCAATAAAAACAAAATGTTTTATATTAATCTTGGGATTACAATATCATATATTGGAACATTACCTTTCATGGCATTTCTATCACTTTTGGTAAAATACAAGGAAATTTGGGACATTTATTTTAGTTATTTTCTCGTATCAGTTTCAGTGATGTATATTTTATTTGCAAGTTCATTCATATGGGGAAAACAGAACTCTTAATTGTTATTATTCTATTCAACATACTTTTTGTAATGTTTGTAACAGCGGTATTAATTTATATCAGAAGTTACAAACAACGCAAGAAGGAACATCTGAATGAAATTGAAAGAAAAAATGAACTTCACCAAAGAGAACTTCTGTCTACCCAACTAGAAATCCAGCAGGCCACCATGCAGCAGATTGGCCGGGAATTGCATGACAATATTGGCCAGAAACTTACCCTTGTAAGTCTTTATGTACAACAAATGCTTTATGAAAACAAAGTTTCTGAAGCAAGTGAAAGAATTGACCAGGTTTCACAGATTATTAATCAATCTCTGCAAGACCTTAGAAGCTTATCAAAAACATTAACGGATGACAATATCAACCAGAAGGAAATTGTAACTTTGATACAGGAAGAAGTAGACAATACCAATTCCTTTAAAAAGTGTATGGTCAGCTTTGAACATAATTTCAAACAACTGGATTTAGGTTTTGTTCATAAAAACGTTCTACTAAGAATTACTCAGGAGTTTATTCAGAACAGTATAAAACATTCTCATTGTAAAAATATATTTATCAGCCTGAATACTTCAGAAGATATCCTTTGGGAGCTTGATATCCGTGATGATGGAATCGGGTTTGATACTTCACAGATTAAATCCAACGGAATAGGTCTTACCAATATGAAAAACAGAGCTGAAATCATAGGAGCAAATTTTCATATGGAAAGCCAGGAAAATACAGGAACCCGCATCAATATTATCTTAAAAAAACAGTCATGAAGAAATCTATTGTAATTGTTGACGACCATATACTTATTGCAAAAGCCCTGGAAGGCATTATTGGCAATTTCAATGAGTTTGAAGTTATCTATGTGTGTGAAAACGGGAAGGATCTTATCCAAAAAATTGAAGAAGGAAATACCATTCCGGATATCATTCTTTTGGATATCAGTATGCCTATTATGGACGGTTTTGAAACCGCTGTCTGGCTTACAAAAAATCATCCTGCCATTAAAATCATGGCACTTAGTATGCAGGGTGACGACAACAGTGTAATCAAGATGATCAAAAGCGGAGCAAAAGGTTATCTTTTAAAAAACACCCATCCAAGAGATCTGGAAACAGCACTTACCCGATTGAGCAGTGATGGTTTCTTTTATCCGGACTGGGCTTCTAAAATTATTTTCTCTAACCTGAATAAAGAAACAGAAACTGAAATCGCTATAAGAATTTCAGACAGAGAAAAAGAATTCCTTAAATATACCGTAACAGAACTCAGCTATAAGGAAATTGCAGACAGAATGTGCTGCAGCCCAAGAACAGTAGAAAGCTATCGAGATCAGCTTTGTGAAAAACTGGATTTAAAAACCCGTGTCGGGCTCGCGGTTTTTGCTATTAAAAATGGTTTTGCAAACTAAAATCCATCTTGAAAAAAATTCATAAAAAAGATGAATTTAAACGAAAAGAATTCATAAAAAAATAATCAAAACAAAAAACACAATAACAACTTCATCAAATTGATTAAAATTTAAAGTTTTTAACATAAAAATGAATTAAAACCAATACATCCACTTAAAAACAATCAATTCGATAAAGAAATAGCAAAAACATTTGCATATAAATTTCAAATAATATAAATTCACATCCTCAAACAAAATGATTTTGATATGAAAAAACTATTATTTGGAGCTCTTGCTCTTGGATTAATGTCTTCATGTAACAATGACAACATGACCAATCAAAATGAAGTACAAGCTGAACAGGAGACTTCTTCATTAGCATCAAAAAGAATTTGTCCATCAGAAGAAATGAGACAAGAGGCACTACAAAAAGATCCTGCACTCAGACAAAAGGTAGACGAAATTGAAGCTAATGCAAAAAGATTCTCCAATAATCTTGCTTTAGGAAAAGTTCTTGCAGATGGAACTGTTGAAATTCCGGTAGTTGTAAATGTAATTTATAAAACAACAGCACAGAATGTATCTGATGCAAGAATCGCAGAACAGATTGCTGTTTTAAATGCTGACTATGGAGGTACAAACAGTGATGCATCATTAATACCTACAGAATTTCAAGGGGTAAAGGCAGGGGATGCGAAAATAAGATTCAGACTGGTAAATACCATAAGAAAAGCAACTACCAAAACATCGTGGAGTAAAACAGACAGAATAAATAACACCATGAAAAAAGCCTCTACAGGAGGTATTGACGCTACTAACTCTACAAACTATTTCAATATTTGGATCGTTGGAAGTATGCCAGACCCACAAGGAAATATTCTTGGATATGCTACTTTTCCTGAAGATGCCGGAACATGGAAAGATGGTGTGGTACTTGCCGCTCCTTATGTTGGAAAAACAGGTGCTTCTGCTCCATTTAATCTTGGAAGAACTGCCACTCACGAAGTTGGACATTATCTAGGGCTTAGACATATCTGGGGAGATACCAATTGTGGTGATGATCTGATTGCAGATACACCTACCCAAACAACAGCCAACACAGGAAAACCAACTTATCCTCTTTACAATACTTGCTATGGAGTAAAAAGGTCTGTCATGTTTATGAATTATATGGATTATTCTGATGATAATTCACTCTATATGTTTACGGCAGGACAAAAAACAAAAATGCAGTCTGTGACAGCTTCTTCCGGAGCAAGATCCGGATTGAGAGTGTATTAAGACCTATTTTTTCACATATGTTCTAGAATCTATCCCACAACGGGATAGATTTTTTTTACCTTTTTTATGATTAAAATTCAGGAATACCATCTATATATTAGCTCAGTAATTTATTCAAACAAAAAAAGCCTCAATAACATTATATTATTTCATATAAAAAACACATAATCAGCAAAACAAACTTAAAAAGAGAACAATGCATGAAATACAACACTCCAATTATATTTTTTAAAGTATTTTATTTATGAATTGTTTAAAGAAAAATATCCTACAAATTATATAGGGTATAAAATTATTTACGCTTAAAAACACACATAAATGTGAAATATAAAACAATTAATTCAAATTGATTAAAATTTAAAACAACACCATTAAAACATAAATAATATCAATAAAAACACTTATTCAATAGATATTTATCAATTATTTTACAAAATAACTTGCATATCAATTTTAAATAATATAATTTCATATCCACAACCAAATTATATTATAACGATATGAAAAAAATCCTATTTGGAGCCCTTGTCCTGGGCTTTATGTCGGCATGTAACACTGACAACTTATCTAATCAAAATGAAACACCCGTGGATCAGGAATCTTCTGCTCCAAGTGCTCTCAAAAGAGGCTGTGCTTCGGAAGGAATAAGACAGGCAATGCTCCTGAAAAATCCTGCATTAAAACAAAAAATGATTGATATTGAATCCGGTACTGAAAAATTTGTAGAAAATCTTAAAGTAGGAAAAGTTCTGGCAGATGGAACTGTTGAGATTCCGGTGGTTTTTAATGTAATTTACAACACTTCCGCTCAAAATGTTTCCGATGCAAGAATCGCGGAACAAATTGCTGTGTTGAATGCTGATTATGGCGCCACCAATTCTGATATCAATAAAATTCCTTCTGCATTTCAACCTGTGGCAGCAGGAGATGTAAAAATCCGTTTCAAATTAGTAGCTACCAACCGTAAACAGAGTACAAAAACAGGCTGGAGATCTGATCTTGAACAAATGAAAAAAGCGAGCACAGGTGGTATTGATGCTACTGATGTGACTAAAAATATGAATATATGGGTAGTTAATTCAATCCTTGACGAAAATAACCAACCTGGAACTTTAGGCTATGCTTATTATCCTGAAAATGCAGGAGAATGGTATGATGGTCTTGTAATTGGATATCAGTATATAGGAAAAACCGGTGCTTCTGCTCCGTTCAATTTAGGAAGAACAGTAACTCACGAAGTAGGGCATTATCTAAATCTTCCACACCTTTGGGGATCTTCCGATGCAGGCTGCCAGACAGATTACTCTAATGATACACCTGTGTCTCCAGGCCCTAACTATGGAAATCCTACCTATCCTCTGAACAGAGCTTGTGGAGGGGTAAGCCGTTCCCAGATGTTTATGAACTATATGGATTATGTGGATGACAAATCCATGGTAATGTTCTCTGCTAATCAAAAAACAAGAATGCAGGCCGTGGTAGCAGCATCCGGACCAAGATCTGGATTAAGATAATCAATTCAGTTTAAATATTATAAAAACATTAAAATAGTCTATCTCAATTTTTGGGATAGATTTTTTTAATATTTTTACCTGACTTAAATTTCAGCACCACTACGATGAAAAAATTAGCATTAGCATCAGGAATACTATTGCATTTATACTGTATTAAAGCTCAGGATACCATCAAAACTAAAACACAGGATACCATCCAAGCCAGGAATCTGATGGAGGATATCACACTTATCAATTCTTCCGGCTGTGTATTTCAGAATAAAACTCCTTTTTTCAAAAAAGAATGGGTGAAAAAATCAGTAGCTCCGGCCCTTCTTTTTACGGCTGCTGCTGCAACATGGGGAGAGAAAGAGAATATCCGAGAGGTAAGAAACCGATATCTTCCCAATTTTAAATTCAAATTTGATGATTATCTTCAGTATGCTCCGGCTGCAACTGTTTACGGATTAAAACTAGCAGGTGTAAAGGGCCGGAATAATATTGGAAGAGCAACCTTATCTTATGGTACAAGTTTAGCCATCATGGCTATTTTAGTCAATTCTATTAAATATACAGCAAAAGTTGAACGCCCGGATGGATCCAAAAACAATTCATTTCCATCAGGACATGCTGCAATGGCTTTTACCAATGCAAGTTTCCTACACAAAGAATATGGTATGGTAAACCCAGCCTATAGTATTGCAGGATATGGTTCCGCTGCCATTACCGGACTTGGCCGAAATTTAAATAACAGACACTGGGTTCCGGATATTCTTGCAGGGGCTGGTATCGGAATTATATCAACAGAACTGGGGTATTTTTTTATTGATAAAATTTATAAAAATAAAGGAGACAATTTAAGTATCCTATCAAGAATACAAGGAAATGATTATCCGTCTTTTCTTGCCCTGAAGATGGGCACCGCACTAGGTACAACCAATTTCCTGAGGGAATCTGAACTGGATGACAAAAAACAAATCGGTTTTGAAGGCGGACTGGAGGGAGCTTATTTCTTTTCAAAAAAATGGGGTGTGGGTGCAGATGTAGCCTTCAGCAGCTTTCCTATTAAATCTCAAAGAATAACCTTTGATGACGGACAGGATTTTGGGGACCATGAAATTAAAACACAATCTATGGGCTTTCTGGCTGCAGGTATTGGCCCATATTTTTCTCATGAATTCTCAGATAAATGGCAGCTTACTTTAAAGCTCACCGGAGGGTATGCCGCTACTGCCAGTGGAAAAGTATTTGTAAAAGGAAATGATATTGATGCTCCTAATCACGAACTGCAGATCGCCCGATATAAACCCAAACCTGCCTTCCGCTGGAATACAGGAGCTGCAATGACCTACAAATTCAATCCGGGATTGGGTCTTACTTTCTATACAGATTATAATCAGATCAATTCCACGATCCGGTATTACTTCAGCGGTGAGATCAAAGAAAGTGCTGAGCTGGATCAGGAACTTAACAACCTGATTGCTAAAGAAAAAATCAATTATATTACATTAGGTTTGAGATTAACCGCCTATTTTTAAAAATACAAAAGCCTTCAGAATCTGAAGGCTTTTACTTTATAAGTTTTTCTGGTTATTTTCCGGAGTATAATCCATAAACAGATCTCCATCCAGCTTTACAGATTTTACTTTCTTCTTAATAGGAATAACAAGATCAGTAAGTTTCTGATCTTTTTCCCAAACGGAAGGAGAGAAATGCAGTTTTTCTGTAGTCCCGTCTTCATATGACAATAGAGCATCAAACGGAATTGCAAAACCACCTACATTGGCTACATTTACTGTAAGCATATCATTAATCTGTGATGCACCTGTTACTTTTAAATCAATATAATTATTGGTATAAAACCAGTTTTGGAAGAACCAGTTCAGATTTTTCCCTGACCCGGTGTTCATAGAGTTAAAATAATCCCATGGAACCGGATGCTTTCCATTCCAGTTATCCATATAATGATGCAATGCTTTTTTGAACAGTTCGTCTCCTAAATAATCTTTCAAGGCCAGGTAAGACAGAGAGGCTTTTACATAAGAATTGTTTCCATATCCGGCACCGCTCACCTGTGTACTCATCGTAATCACTGGCTGGTCCTGTTCGGCTGAAGGATCATTGATCCATTTTTTAACACGGAAGTTTTTATAAAATTCTTTAGCTGCTGCTTCTCCGTTTTCATCAATTCCTATAAGATATTCCAGGGTGGTAGCCCAGCCTTCATCCATAAATGCATATCTCGTCTCATTGATTCCCATATAAAAAGGGAAATAAGTGTGAGCAATTTCATGATCTGCTGTCAGCCTTGCATCCTGAAGATCATCAGGAATACTGGTATCATTGATCATCATTGGATATTCCATATCTGCATATCCTTGAATAGCGGTCATTACGTTGTAAGGATATTCTACTCCAGGCCAGTTTTTAGAAAACCAATCAAGGTTATAACGCATCCAGTCTACATAGTGTTCAAAGTCTTTCGCACCATTTTTATATCCTGCCTGAACGCTTGCTCTTTTTGATTTTAGCTGAACACTTGCTGCATCCCACACATAATGGCTGCTCATTGCAAAACAGAAATCGGTGATGTGGCTGGCTTTAAATTTCCATACATTCCATTTATTGGGTTTGGTCACTTTTCCCGACTTCATTTCCTGCTCAGTAGCAATCTTCATTACTTTATCACTTTTTAATGAAGCTTTATATCTTTTTAAATACTCAGGCTGAAGTACTGCTTCCGGGTTCAGGAAATCTCCTGTTGCCCAAACTACAAAATTCTTTGGCGCGGTGATGGCAAAGCTATAGTCATTGAAGTCGTTATAAAACTCCTGTCTGTCTGAGTGTGGAAGCATATCCCATCCGTTGTAATCATCATATACAGAAATTCTTGGAAAAGAATAAGCTACATAGAATGTCTCAGGGTCTATCTGCCCTTCCCTCCCACTTTGTACTGAAAGTGGATATTCCCATTCAATTTTTACTTCAGCTTTTGATTTAGGCTTTAAAGCTGTTTTTAATTTCACTTTTTCAACAGTACTCCAATCATCACTGTTGATATCATATTTTGCTCCGTTTACAATGAAAGATTTAATTTTAAGTCCTGAAGACAGAAAATCTTTAGACACAAATCCTGATCTTGGTGACTGCGGTTTATGAAGGTTATTCACAAAACGTATAGCCAGTTCATTCAGATTATCCGGACTATTGTTCGTATAGACAATGGTTTCTTTTCCGGTAACCATTTTTGTATTGGCATCCACCTTCACATCCACATTATACGCTCCCTTATTCTGCCAATAGTTTTTACCTGGCGCTCCGGAGATATCGCGGGTTCCATTTTCATACGCTTTTTTGATATTCCTCGGCATATATAGTTCCTGTGCAGACAATTGTAATAAGGAAACGACCATCAGCATTCCGGAAAAAATTTTCTTCATAATGACCTTTTTAAAAATAGGTATCAAAAATAACGAAAATGTGACACCAGAAGATCATTTCTTTTGTAATAATATTTTATAGCAATGACTTTTCTATCATATTATTCTACAGCCTGTCCTGTTCGGCAGTTTTCTTTATTGTTTTTGCATTTTTCACAGACTGATTTCCGAAGTTGAATTTCAATGAAAACGAAATGCCTTGAGCATCCGTATAATCGAGAAAATAATTATCCTGATTCGCGTATTTTGTACTGACTTTCTGACCTGTTGTTCTGAAAATATCAGTGAATATAAGACTTGCTTCCAGTTTTTTATTAAAGAACTTTCTGTTCATTACAAAATATGCCGACCAGACAGCAGAAATCCTGAAAGTCCCTTGTATTCCGGGAGAATAGTATCGGTGTCCCACTTCCATTTTCCAATCATTATTTTTATTCAGGGTAAAACTGGTTGAGATATTGGATACCCAGTTCCAGACTTTATTTTTATATAGCATTCCGTCTGTTCCTTTGAAAAAATTTTCGTTGTGTTCAAGGTTTTCAGACATGATGATATTCCACCATGGTTTGACCTGAAAATTTTTATACAGGCTTAATCCGAAAGCTTCTCCTTTTTCAATATTGGTAAAATAATAGATGAGACTATTGGTGCTTGGTTCCTGATATGAAATTTCCATAGACGGATATATTTCTTTCCGGTAATATAGATCCAGATTCCAGTCTTTCCAGGAATAGGTAAGATTGAGATTATGAGTAATTGTTGCTTTTAATTTTGGATCTCCCTGATAATATGAAAACAGATTGTAGTAAGATTTCGCAGGATTCAACCATGAATAGGAAGGCCTGCTGATCCTTTTCCCATAAGAGAAACCGAATTCCTGTTTATTTTCTGTGGTATATTGTGCATAAAAAGTGGGGAAAAATTTCCAATAATTGCTTTTATTCAATTCATAAGGTTCAGAGACTACACCTTCAAGATCTGTCATTTCTGCACGAAGCCCTCCTTTGAAGTTCCATTTTCCAATATTATAGGCTAATGAAGAATACAGGGCAAAATTATGTTCTTTATAATCAAAAACACTGCTCTTTTCTGGTCTGTACTGTAATATTCCATTCTCGTTGTCAGAAAAATCAAGTGTACTGCTTGTCTTTACAAAACTATATTTTGCTCCGGATTCCAGCTCCAGTTTATCATTTTTCCATTGATAATCGAATTGAGTGGAATATAGCTGAACATCCGCTTTATTCTTTGTAAGAAAATTATCTTCTTTTGGAGGCTGGCCTGCAAAGTTCAGATCGGTGATTACATTCTGAAATTTATCGGCATTGTTTCCGGTAAAATAGTTAATCCATGAAAGATTGCTTTTCTTATTCAGCTTCCGATCTATCTGAAAACTTACAGAATTATTAATGGAGCGTGAGCGGTGGTCGTTGATTGTGGTATAATCAGATTCTACAAGATCCTGATTATTATAGATCAGTGTAGGGACATTGTAGGTTCCGAAGGATTTTGGAGAAAAATACCCTGAGTAGTTGAGGCTTGCATTGGTCAAACTGTCCAATTCATATTCCACATTAAAATTCAGGGTATTCTGGTTATTGTTTTTATCCTTCCTGTTCATCGTACTGACCCATCGGGTTTGGCTTTCCGGGTAGTTCACATAGTCTGTTCCTTCCCGGTAGTACGTCCCCAGCCCTCTATAATAGCTTCCCATAATGGAAAGTTTATCTTTTTTATAATATTGGGAAAGACCAAAAACGCCTTTCACATATTGTGTCTGTGTATATTTGGATGAGAGAATTCCGCGGTAACCTTCAATTTTATTCTTTTTCAGAACGATATTCAGTACTGCACTTCCTGAAGCTTCATATTTCGCAGGTGGATTGGTAATCACTTCTACTGACTTCACTTCATCTCCCTGTGTATTTTCCAGAAGATTTTTCAGTTCATCTCCTGTCAGCATTACCTTTTTATCATTAATAGTCACCAAAATTCCGGTACTTCCTTTTACTCCGAGTACATCATTATTTATTGTGACACTGGGTGTATTTTTTAGAATTTCCCAGGCATTGAGGGATGAAATATTGCTGTTTTCAACATTAAATTCCAGGCGGTCTACTTTTCTTTTCACCAAAGGCTTACGCTTGGTCATTACAACGCCTTCTATTTCCTGGGGTTCTTTTTTAAGAACAATATTCAGGGGCTCAGGTTCTTTCAGATCAATCTTTTTCTCAAATAAAGAGTATCCCTGATTTTTAATTACCAGTTTTACATCCTGTTCTGCTATGTTCTCCAGTACAAACTTCCCGTTTTCGTCTGTTTTTAATTCTTTGATTAATGCATTCTGAGCATTATACACTTCTACCTTTATTGATGAAAGTTTTTCATTCTCGATATTCACCACTGTACCTCCAGTTTTTTGTTTCTGGGCAAGAATCAAGGCTGAAAAACACAGAAAAAAAAGAATTTTATACATGGCTATTTTTTTATCCTCTCAAACAAAATCACTGTTCTGTTTTATGGGGACAAAATTCTGTATTGAAAAGGAGAATTTCGGTTAATAGACGGTTAATGATGGGTTAATGTCTTTTTCTTTAAAATAATAAACCCTGAACTCGCAAATTCAGGGTTTAAAATCAATAGAGTCTGTTTCTATGGATAAGGAATTGCTTTATCCAGTTCTATCGGATTATAATATTTTTTGATGTCTATCTGTGTTTGTTTGGTCAAACCTGCGAACTCCTCTTTACTTTTGATTTGCTGCCCATTAATGCGTACATTCCAGTCCGGCTGAAATTCGGTTCTCATTCTGGCATAAGGATCATTATAAAACTCCAGATTCAGTTTCACCCATTTCTTAAAGTCAATGGCAATAGGAGCCAATGAATAATGCTTTTCGAGAAAGCCTGTTGTATCATATGTTTTGGAGAGATTACTATTTCGCGAGAAAGAATATATAAAATCTTTCTTATCATCCTCCACATACAGAACCAATCCCGGAAGTCCTCTAAATTTATATGGTCCTTCAGGAATGTTGATATCCGGAGTAAACCAGGCAGTCCAGTTTCTTCCTCCAAACATGGCAGTTGCTTTTTGCAATTTATAATTGTTGATCTTTTTAGTATCAGCCTCTATTTTCCATTGAATATTATTCTCCGTTTCAAAAACATAATAATACGGCATCATCATAATCTGAACAAAGTTTTTATTTATATTGGAATTTCTTTTTCGGATAATAGTCTGTCCGGACTGGCTGGTATGCTGAGAAGAAATTCCTCCATGAAGAATATTCAGAGAATCGCTCGTTAAAAATTCAAATTCATAAAACTTTACTTCCTCCGGATTGATATCCAGCACCATTTCTTCTTTATCATATCCTGTACCGTTAGGTTCTATTCTGTATTGAAGTTCATATATAAAACGATGTGTTTGAGCATTGATGAACATCCCAAATAACAGAACAAGAAGAATGAATATCTTTTTCATTAATTAATAGTTTTTTATTTTCTAAAATTACCAAAAAACACACTAATCATCAGGTTAATAAAAGGTTAATGATAAAAATATTATTTCAGTAAAATGGTAAAGCTTTATCTTTGTTTCAATGATAGCCAAGAGTAAAATTCTGATTTCGGTTTTTGCCGCTCTGTTCCTGCTTTTACTGGGAATACAGATCTACTTTATGTATAAGACCTATCAGGTAAAAGAAAGGGATATCTACAGATCCGTGAATGACGGGCTTACCCATTTTACAGACAGTCTTGAAGACATCCAGGAGGTGAAAGAAAGAAATGATGACTCTCTCCAGAACATCATTATAAGGTATCATAATAAGGAGATCAACAAAAGGGATTTTCTCACTTATTTTATAGAAAACAGAAAATCTGCCAGAGAAAGACTGATTCATTATATCAACAGCCGCTACCAGAAAGACGGTTATGAGATTTCTGCCAGAATCCGGTACTTGTCTATTGTTCATCTTCCAGACAGCACAAAAGTAATTACAGAACCAATTGTTATTTTTGAGACACAGGATAAGCTTAAAAATCCCCGTATTGCAAGTAATGGAAGTTGGGAAACCTCAACATCTAAAAGAGATGATTCGGATGAAGGGCAGGTTGAAAAAAGAAATACTTTTCTCGTTAAAACCCAAACAGATTTTGAGATCAGAAATATCAAGAGTATTGTTTTCAAAGAGCTTACGTTATTGATTATTTGCTGTGTGATTCTTCTTTCGGGAGTTCTTCTGCTTTATATTTTCACAATTAGAAATCTGATCCGGCAGCAAAAGCAGGTGGAAGTTCTCCACACCATTGTGGATAACATTTCACATGAGTTTAAAACTCCGATCGCTACTTTAAAAATAGCTTCAAAAGCATTAAAAAAAGAATGGAATCCGGAAACGCTTCCTCTTATCGAAAGGCAGATTTCCAGGCTTGAAAGCTTGATGTACCAACTTCATAAAGATGAAATACCGGATGAAATGACAGCCATACAACCTGAAGACTGGAACTTTTTCATTCAGGATCTTGCTGTTACTTATTCCGATACTGATTTTAACCTTACAAATTCAGTCTCACACCAGCTTCCTTTTGATAAAAACCTGATGGAAACAGTCATTAAAAATCTTTGTGAGAACAGTGTAAAGTATGGAGCTTCTGCTGTGAAAATAAATATCTGCAACAGTTCTCAACACTTAGAAATCGAAGTTTATGACAATGGTCAGGGTATGGAAACGAAAGAACTTAATCATATTTTCGAAAAATTCTACAGAATACAGAACAACAATATTCACAATAGCAAAGGGCTTGGACTGGGGCTTTATTTTGTGAAGAAAATCGTTGCCAATTATGGTGGCAAAATAGACGTATCCAGCCAGCTTAATACAGGTAGTACTTTTAAAATATCAATTCCTTATGAAAACTAAAATCCTTCTGGCAGAAGACGATCCGGATTTCGGAATGATTCTTAAGCATTATCTTGAATTGGAAGATTTTGAAGTCAGCTGGTTTCAGAATCCTGAAGACATAGTACCATTGCTTCAGGCTGATTTTCCTTTTCAGATAGGAATACTGGATGTGATGATGCCTAATTTAGATGGTTTTTCACTGGCGAAAATGATCATCAAAGAAAGAAGTAATTTTCCATTGTTATTTTTAACAGCCAAAAATCAAAAAATTGACCGATTGACCGGGTTGAAAATAGGTGCCGACGATTATATTGCGAAACCCTGCGATCCTGAAGAACTTGTTCTGCGAATTAAAAATATTCTGAAGAGAACACTTCCCGCCGTTACAGAAAGTCTAATAAAAATCGGAGCGTTTTCGTTGGATACCACTAAACTTCTGTTGTCACATCCTAACGGAAACAACCGGCTGACCATACGGGAACAGGAGCTCCTACTGTATCTTCTGAAATACAACCGATCTATCATTACAAGGGATAACATTCTGGATAATCTTTGGGAAACCAATGATTATTTTACCGGAAGAAGTCTTGATGTGTTCATCAGCAGGCTTCGTAAATATTTCAACAGTGATCCTCAAATAAAAATCCAATCCCTGAGAGGAATTGGATTTGAAGTCGATTTTCCAACCAACTGATTTTTTTATAGGGAAAGATTCACAATCACTGGAAAATGGTCTGATGGATACAAAAGATTTTCTCTTCTGTCATTAATGTGTCGGTGAGATCTTATTTTAAAGCCTTGCGTAAAAATATAATCGATTCTGTCTTTCGGAACTTCATTGACGTTGAAGCCTGTAAACGTTCCTACAGGACCGTAATGTTTGGTTTCGGAATGGTAGAACGTATCTTTCATATTCTGGGAAAGAATTTTAATAGGTTCAGAATCATCTGTCAGGTTAAAGTCTCCGCTCAGCGCTACCGGAAGATTCTTTGGATTCAGTTCTTTGATCTTTTTCAGAATCAGTTCAGAAGATTTTACTCTTGCTACATTTCCTACATGATCGAAATGAAGGTTCATTGCCAGAAATTCCTTCTTCGATTTTTTATCTTTAAATACCGCATAAGTACAGATTCTGTTTAGTGCAGCATCCCAGCCCTTTGAAGGTTTTTCCGGAGTTTCAGATAACCAGAACGTTCCTGATTTTACCACTTCAAGTTTATTGGTATCGTAAAAAATGGCAGAAAATTCGCCTTTTTCTTTGCCGTCATCTCTTCCTACTCCTATATAGTCATAGTTTTTTAATCCTGTTTTAATATCTTTCATCTGTTCCGGAAGTGCTTCCTGTACTCCGAAATAATCAGGATGATAATAGGTCAATAGATCAGCAACGTCCTGCTTTCTTTTTGGCCATGCATTGTCTTTATCTGACTCTACATTCAGTCTAATATTGAAACTCATTACGGTAAGGTCCTGTGAAAATCCTAATGCAAAAAACATCAGAAACACCATTGAAAATCTGAAATTCATATGTTATTTTATCAGTAAGAGACAAAAATAAAACTTCTCTGTGACAGAAAAGCTTTATTGATGTGATTATATTGTTAAATTATCTTTTTCTTCTTCTATGGATATAAAATACTCCTGAAGTTCAGCTTCCGAAACCGGCTGCGGGCTTTCAAGCTTTACAACTCCTATGGTTTTGTAGTGAGAGACCAGTTTTATGCCTTTACTTTTGAGAAGCGATTCAAGCTTTTTAAAATTTATATCTTTCTTTAAAACTGCGAGATAAGTGATCATAAGTATACCTGTATTAAACCGTTACCAATATCTCTGTATTTTATGCCTTCAATAGGCCTTGCCTTCTTTTCAATCAGTTCCCAGATCTCTTTTGCTGATTTGTCGGGAAACTGTTCCATATACAAAGCAGCAAGCCCGGAAACATGCGGTGCTGCCATGCTTGTACCACTCATACTGTAATACAGGTTAGATTTGTTCTTTGCATTTTTTGGGTAAGCACTGATAATATCCACTCCGGGAGCACAGACATTGATATTTCCTCCTGTAGACGGATTGATTCCTGCGTTTGAAAATCTGGCTATCTTCATTTGACTGTCAATAGCTCCTACCGCCATAATTGATTTTGAATTGGCCGGCATTGAAACGGGTTGTGGAATCTGCGGCCTGTTGCTGTCATTTCCCGCAGCTGCTATAATAAGACAGTTGTTTTCCAGTGCTCTTTCTCCAATGGTTTCAAAAAGGACGGAAGGCTGATCATCAAGTTTCACCGGAGATGCCAGTGAAAGAGATAATATTCTGAATTTTTTCGTGATCGCCCAGTCTATCGCATCAATCACGCTGCTGGTAGTTCCTCTTCCGTTATCCGCGAGTACTTTTGCAATCTTCAGATTACAATCTCTGGCAATTCCATAGCGTTTTCCGTTATCACTTCTGATATTTCCTGTAGCCACTCCCGCGCAGTGCGTACCATGTCCGTTGGGATCCCGGTTCCAGTCTTCACCGTCTATGAAAGATTTGCCTTCAATTTCTTCAGAGGAAAAATCAGGATGGGAAGTTTCAAGCCCTGTATCCAGAATGCAAATATCAATACCTTTTCCTGTATAGTTGGTTTTTTCCAGCCCAATAGCTTGTAATCCCCATTCCAATTCAACGAATGATTTTTGAGGTAAAGGCTTACTGGTGATATATTGTTCAAGTTCTGAAATTTTTTCTGCGAGTCCGGCAGATTGCTTTTTAAGTTCTTTGATCAGCTGTAATTCATCTGCAGGGAAAAATTCTCTTTCTTTTTCGTAATAAACAATAGAGTTAGATTCATTTTTCACGGCACTTTTCAATTGATCTTCATCCATATTGTCCACCACAAGAATGCCCAGATTTTTGTAAAGCACACCGTTGTCCTGATCAATAATTTCATAGGAACGGTTTTCTTTGGAGAGCAGTTCTGAAGAAGTAATATTCACTTCCAGCTCTTTCTCTATTTTTTTGAGTGCATTTTTCTGCTGATCCTGCAGCAAAACAATATATCTTCCGGTTTCCATAATGATCTTTTTTTAAATTAATTTCAGAAATACTTTTTCCAGAATAAGGAAAATATCTTCTGGAATAATGGTCAGTCTGAGCTTTTTATTAATTCCTGACATGGCTGTATTCTGCTCAACCAGTGAAGTCCAAAAACGTTCAATTTTAGGAACAGAATTCATGTCTTTCAGCTTTTCATCATCCAGAATACCATTCTGATATAATGAGACAATGATTCCTGAAATAAGTTCTTCCGCATCGTCAAGCTTTTTATTTTCCTTAGTATATATTTCCATCAGAATATCATACATACTTTCCATGCCATTGAATGAAAATCCTCCGAGAAGTTCTCGTCTTCCTGTTATTATTTTCTCCATTTTAATAGGATTAAAACCTCTTTTAACGGTGGAAATCATATTCATAATCTTTAAAACTTCAGATTCGTGGCTGGTGTTTCCTTTGGTACGGAAATATTCCAGAACTTCATTGAGAAATACATCAAGCCGGGCATCAAAATCAAATGATTTGGACAGGTACAAAGCCTGAACTTCATTGAAATGCTCCAGCAGTTCTTTGATTTTCTGTACCGTAAAGTGAATAAGTTCCTGCATTACTCAAAAGTTATCTGTTCTATTTCATTACCGTCTTTATCTTTGTATGACACAATCCTGATTCCTTCTTCCTCCATTTCCACATGAAGGTTGATGAATAGTTTGTCTTTATCTTCTGCTGCACTTGTGTTGGGATCAATATAAATGCTGTTCAGTTTGGCATTAACCAATGTATATTTATTCAGCAGAACCTTTGAAAAGATTTCTTTCAGCTCATCGGTTTCTTCTTCTGTAGTTCCATCCTGAGGTCTAAAGATTCCGGAATTAAGAACCTGAACTTTCTTTCTGAGATCTAGTTTAAGCACTTCATTGGCAGGAAGCTTACCGAATTTCTGATCATTTTTTTCCAGTGTACTGAACAACGTTTTGAACTCTTCGGTCTGGAGTTGTCTTTTACTGATTTCAGGAATATTCAGTCTTTTTTCTTTATTTACCAGACGGATTCTCTCATTTATTTCAGTCACAAACTGATCCTGATTCAGTTTAAAATTATATTTGGTGTCTGAATCTATATCCGTAATCTTGATCGGAATGTCCATCTTTACACTGGGCAGCGCATATCGTGGAACCTTGAAATATTTAAGGTATTCATGACGGGCATATTCTTTGGCAATAAGAACTGCATTTTCGTCTGCTTTTTTACGAGCCTGAATTATCTCGTTGTTGAGATAATCCAGGTAATCTGATAGTTTTATCATCTTTCGTAAAATATATTATTGTGAAAGAAGTCCAAGCACTTTTTCAAGTCCGGCAGGCATTTCGTCATTGGTTGCACGTACTTTTACACCCAAAGAATATTCTTTTTCCACTTTGATTCCTGTGCTGGAAGTTCTTTTATAAGATACATCCACTTTGAATTTTACAGGTCCCCATCCTCCGGAAACTCCGGCATTGATACCAAATTCGTCACTTACGTCTTTCGTGTAAGTAGAATTAAGTTTAACATTGAAGTCTACTTCACAGGTTTCAATTCTGAAGCTTGGAACATTCAGCAATGCAATAAAAGGCACTGAAATTTCTACATCATTCGGAATCGTTTTAGGATTGGTAGCACTTACCGGCTCATCTTCTTTAAAATCCGGATTCGGAATATTTTTTTTGTATTTGAATTCTGCCATTCTCAGTTTTTTAGGACTGGCAGCATTGGCCGGATCTGTAAGCTCAAACCCTACTTCATTTATGAAATTAACGGTGGCAATAGAGGCATTAGACTGTGCTTTTACACAAGCATCCAACGGTCCGCCAATGATGGTAGCAAAATCTATACTTCCTAATTCTGCCGCAAAATCTGCACTGGCAGCATCTGAAGTTCTGAAGATCTCTTCATCAGCAGCCATTTTACCGGCAATAAGCTTCATAATCTCTGAAGAAACTCCGGAAAAGGATTTTTCCCATTTTGCATCATAATTATTTTTGAAATCTTCTACGATGTTTAGAAGTTCCTTATTGGTCAGTGAACTTAATTCCGAAATCTCGATTCCTGATACCTTTTCATAAACTGCAGGGGTAAGCACTTTTTCTACTCCCGATAAGAGATCAATTAACTCATTTTTTGTTTTTTTGGCGTGGCTTGCTTCAAGCACTGATTTTAATGTTTCCATGTTTTTTGTTTTTGATTAATATTGTAGGACAAAATTATATCACTGGCCACCAAAACATTGCAGGAGAACCCCTTCACCTGAACCGGAAAAACACCCTAAAATAAAAAGCCTGAACTTACGGTTGTAAGCTCAGGCTTTTGTAACAGGTATATTTTGCTGCTGTTTATCTGTCATAAACGCAAAGGTTATAGTGAATCTTCTTAATTTTTAAATAGGCTAAGAAATGCTGATTAAGCTACATGAATATGCTTACGCTTAGCAAGAATCAATTCCATTGATTCCATCTTTGCTCCCTTAAAAAATTAAACATCGGATATCAGATCTTTGCGTTACATCTAAATTACCAGATATAAATCCAATATCTCTATGAAGGTTTTTTGCTATTGTTTTCCAGATTGACATCAGGGACAACAGAATTCGGATCCAGCTTCACCTCATCTATTTCCTTGTTAGAATCTATTTTGAATGCCCATTCCGTATTTCTTTTCCAGACTTCCACAGGGATATTCACCGTTTGTGCCGTTCCATCTTTGAATTTCAGTTGAACTGTTGTAGGCATCGGCAGCTGTCCAATATTTTCAACAGTGATCTGAACTCCGTTTTTAAAGTCTCCGTTAATGTATTTTACATTTTTAACAGCCTGGTCAATTTTCCATTTGTTAAAGAACCATCCTCTCCAGAACCAGTTCAGTTCTTCTCCGGAAACATTTTCCATTGTATGGAAGAAATCCCATGGTGTAGGATGTTTAAAAGCCCATCGGTCTATATAGGTTCTGAATGCTTTATCAAATTTTTCAGGTCCGAGAATCGTTTCTCTCAAAACATCCAAGCCTGTTCCCGGTTTATAGTAAGCCAAAGCTCCGATACTTCTTTCTTTCATATTATCCGGTCCTACCATTACAGGTTCCAGGCTGTCTGTCAACAGATAAGGTCCTGATCTTGCCAGATTCGGTTTACGATAATATTCGCCTTTATTGAAAGCTTCGGTTGAAAGTCCGTTGATGAATGTATTAAATCCTTCATCCATCCATGCGAAAAGTCTTTCATTAGATCCTACGATCATTGGGAACCAGTTGTGTCCAAACTCGTGGTCTGTAACGCCCCAAAGATCTTCTCCTTTAGAATCCATATGACAGAACACAATTCCTGGATATTCCATTCCGCCTTCATTTCCTGCTACATTGGTGGCAGCCGGATAGGTATACTCATACCATTTCTTTGAATAATGCTCTATGGCTGCTTTGGTATATTCTGTAGATCTTCCCCAAGCTTTCTCTCCGGCACTTTCAGCAGGATAAGCCGAGATAGCTAAGGATTTCTTTCCGCTAGGCAGATTAATTTTAGCAGCATCTAAAATAAATCCGGCAGAAGACGCCCAGGCAAAATCTCTGGCCTGTGTAATTTTAAATTTCCAAGTTTTTGTACCAGAAGCTTTGTTTTTACCGATTTCAGATTCAGGATGAATCATTACTGTTTTATCACTGTTTCTTGCTTCATTCCATCTGTTGATTTCTTCTTTGCTGTATACTTCTTTTTCATTCAGAAGTTCTCCGGATGCTACCACATAATGATTGGCCGGAACTGTGATATTCGCTGTAATATTCCCATATTCTAAATAAAACTCTGACGCTCCAAGATATGGAAGAGTATTCCATCCCAATACATCATCATACACACACATTCTCGGATACCATTGTGCCATGGTAAATATTTTACCGTTTTTGGTATCCTGAATCCCCATTCTGTCTGAACCGTAGTCAGGAGAAACAAAAGAATATTCAATTTCTATTTTGGCAACTCCTCCATTGGCTTTCAGTTCCTTTGGAAGATCAATCTGCATTCTTGTATCAGTAATGGTATATTTTACTTCTCTTTTTCCATCAAGCTTTACTGATTTAATCTTATATCCGCCATTAAATTCTTCGCCATGAGCTCCATTTCTGCTTCCCGAAAGCGGAACTACACCGTTTCCTCTGGAATCTTTTGCAAACAGATTCTGATCCAGCTGCAGCCAAAGGAAACCTAATTTATCCGGGCTGTTGTTGGTATAGGTAATCTGTGCTGTACCGGTAATCTCTTTTTTATCTTCATTCAAGCTGACATTCAAATGATAGTCTGCTGAATTCTGCCAATAAGCATGTCCCGGCTGTCCGCTTGCAGAACGGGTTGCCGTACCTGTCTGCGGATAGAAAAACGGCTTAAATGCTTCTACATAATCATATTTGGGGGATTCCTGTGCGTGTACAGAACCTGAAAACAGGATCACTGCAACAGTGGAAACAAGGGTTGGAAGTTTAAAATTCATGTGAAAAGTATTATTTTACTGTATAGGTAAAAAAAACTCCCGGATTTGTTACACATCCGGGAGTTTTTTTAATATAAGTTTAATTTAATTTGATTTTTTTGCTTTAATCATTGCTTCCAAAGCATCCCACATTTCTTGAGGAATTGCTTCAAGCATATTAAATTCTCCTGCTCCCTGAAGCCATTCTCCACCATCAATTGTTACCACTTCCCCATTCATATACGCCGAATAATCTGAAACCAAGTAAGCCGCAAGATTGGCAAGCTCCTGATGTTCTCCTACTCTTCTCAACGGAACTTTTTTCTTCATATCAAATTTCTCCTGAAGGTCTCCCGGAAGAAGTCTGTCCCAAGCTCCTTTTGTAGGGAAAGGCCCTGGAGCAATCGCATTGAAACGGATTCCGTATTTTGCCCATTCTACCGCCAAAGATCTGGTCATCGCCAAAACTCCGGCTTTTGCACAAGCTGATGGCACTACATAGGCAGAACCTGTCCATGCGTATGTTGTTACAATATTCAGTACAGTTCCCGGAGTTTTAGAATCTATCCAGTGTTTTCCTATAGAAAGGGTACAGTTTTTTGTTCCTTTTAAAACGATATCCAGAATAGAGTCAAAAGCAGAGTGAGTCAGTTTTTCCGTTGGAGAAATAAAATTTCCGGCGGCATTGTTTAATAAAATATCAATTTTACCGAATTCTTTTAAGGTAGCTTCTTTCATTGCTTCCACTTCATCCCAATTTCTTACATCGCAAGCCACACACAGTACTTTACCTCCTGTTTCATCTTCCAGTTCCTTAGCTGTTGTCTGTAGTTTTTCCAGATTTCTGGAAGTAATCACTACTTTGGCGCCCAGTTCAAGAAAGTATTTGGTCATCGCTTTTCCAAGACCGCTTCCGCCTCCTGTTACAATCGCTACTTTATCTTTTAGTGCACCTTCGCGCAGCATAGGTTGTGTATATAGACTCATAAAATATTTTTTCTTAAAAATAACAAATATTGAAATGCAATCCCTTAAAATAAATTGATAAATAATGCTACAAATAGTTATTCCTGATATTATTCTTAAAATAGATCAAACTATTCAAAAAAGAAAATAGCCTGATAACAATTATCAGGCTATTTTTATCTTAAAAAAACAATCTATTAAGCTGTAACCACTCCTTTGAATGAAAGTGTTTTAGGAGTTTTGCTGTCACTTGTTGTAACATTTACAGTCTTCATAAAAGGACCACTTGCTGCTGCATTATAGCTAGCCTCTACAAATCCTTTTTTTCCTGGTTGGATAGGCGTTTTTGTATAATCAGCTGTAGTACATCCACATGAAGGAGCTACATTTTGAATAATGATAGGTTTTGAACTTGTGTTGGTAAATTCAAATCTGATCAATTTTGGTTTTCCCTGAGGAATATTTCCCACATCTATAGATTCTGATTTCCATTTAATAGCATCAGCTACCATTTTCATAATAGATGGAGCGTCTGTAGAAAGTACATTAGCATAAAAAGGAGAGAATGCCAAAATGGCTAAAAGAGCTGTGATTTTTAATTTTTTCATGAGTATACATTTTAATAGTTAGAAACTAATTATTTTTTCGATATAACAAATGTAAAGCAGACCATGATTACAACTTGTTAACCGCTATCTAACATTTGTTAATGAGTTGTTAATAATAAAAGATAAATAGATATTTTTGGATAATATTGTTTCAGGAAATGAAAATAAAAAAACTCAATATTATAATAACGCTGGGGTTCGTGGCTATTATCGGAATTTTAATAGCTCAGCTGATGTGGACCCGCCAGGCTTATAATCTTGAAGATAAGAAATTTAATCAAAAGGTAAATATAGCCTTAATGGAAGTTGCGGAGAAATTGTCCGGAGGCAAAACTTCCTATACTGAAAACCCCGTACAGAATATTGCCAATGACTATTATGTAGTTAATATTAATAATGAATTTCATCCCGTCGTTCTGGAATACTATCTGAAAACAGAATTTACCCGTTTTCAGATCAATACAGATTACGTATATGCCTTATATAACTGTCACAGTGATAAAATGGTTTACGGAAAGTATATGACTTCACACCAGGAAAGTCCCAGCAATAAAGTGATCAATTTTCCAAAACACAAAAATCTGATCTATTACTTTTCTATACGTTTCCCTGATAAAACCACTTATCTGATCAGCTCATTAAGATTCTGGTATCTTCTTACATTTGCCCTTATCATCATTCTTCTGGTATATGTTTATTCTATTTATACCATTATTCAGCAGAAGAAGTTTTCGGAGCTGCAGCGTGATTTCATCAACAATATGACTCATGAGTTTAAAACTCCTTTATCATCGATACTTTTAGCATCTGAAGCACTCAATAAACAGGAAATGGTGATGGAAAACTCAAAACTGCAGACCTATACCTCTATTATCATCAATCAAAGCCACAAGCTCAACAATCATATTGAGAAAATATTGAATATTGCGAAGAACGATGCGGCAGGTCTTTCATTAAAATCTCAAAAAATCCTGCTGCTCCCTTTTATCCAGGAGATTGCAGACAGTATACAGCACAAAAATAAAGACCTCAGCATCGAAATTGATATTGAAAACAGTTCTTCAGTAATGGCTGATGAATTTCACTTTACCAACATCATTTATAACCTTTTGGATAATTCCATCAAGTATTGTGAAACAAAACCTGTGATTAAAATTTCAGCCTATAAAGATTCAAAAGGCTTATATTTAAAGTTTAAAGACAACGGAATGGGGATTCCTGCTAAAAATATTCCTCATATTTTTGAAAAATTTTACAGGGTACACACCAAAAGAAGTGAAGAAGTGAATGGTTTTGGGTTGGGATTATTTTATGTAAAAAAAGTAGTTCAGCAGCATCACTGGAAAATTTCTGTGGAAAATAATGAAGACAAAGGAATTACGACTACCCTGTTTTTTCCGTTTTCAACTAATCATGTATAAGTATGGAGAAATCTAAAATTTTATATGCCGAAGATGACAAAACAATAGCTTTTCTGGTGGAAGACAGCCTGGAAAGTTATTATGATATCAGCTGTTATTCTGATGGTGAATCTGCATTGGAAGCATTTAACAGCCAAAATTTTGATATTTGTCTGCTGGATATTATGATGCCCGGCATGAACGGATTTGAAGTTGCCGAGCAGATCCGCAGTAAAAATTCTGAAATCCCTATTATTTTTATTTCTGCAAAAGCTCTTAAAGAAGACAGAATCAAAGGGTTAAAAATTGGGGCAGATGATTATCTGGTAAAACCATTCAGTATTGAGGAACTTATGCTGAAAATTGAAGTCTTCCTGAAACGCACCAAGAAAGCAGATCCTTCTCCTCTAAAATACAAAGTCGGAAAGTATGATTTTGACCCCAAAAACTATACGCTCCAAGGCATAGAAAACAGCATTACTCTTACCCAAAGAGAATCTGACCTGCTTTTGTATTTTATCTGTCACAAAAATCTGGTTGTCAAAAGACAGGACATTCTGAAGGCAATCTGGGGTGATGATGACTATTTTATGGGGCGAAGTCTTGATGTATTTATTTCCCGGTTGCGGAAGGTACTTGCCGAAGAACGGAATGTTTTAATAGAAAACCTGCACGGAATAGGTTTTCGTTTTTCTGAAAAAGAATAAATAGTGCCCGAATTGATCTAAAACACAACAGCAAATGATGATTTTAATTAATTTTAAACTTTGAAAAATTGTCATTAATGAAAAATCACAAACCTATTGTTTTTCTTTCTCTAGTATTTTTAAGTGCACATTTTCATGCCCAAAAATTTGAAAAACTAATACAGTACGTCAATCCGCTGATTGGTACCGAAAAGATGGGCCATACTTATCCCGGAGCTACAGTTCCCTTTGGTGCGGTACAGCTAAGCCCTGAGACAGACACCATTTCTTATGAACTTAACGGAAAATATAACGGCGAAGTTTATAAATACTGTGCAGGTTACCGCTATGAAGATAAAACCATTGTAGGATTCAGTTCTACTCACTTCAGTGGAACGGGGCATTCTGATCTCGGAGATTTTCTGATCATGCCCACTGTTGGAAAACTTCAACTGAATCCCGGAACAGCTTCCAACCCTGAAAATGGATACAGAAGCAGATTTTCTCATCAAAACGAAATAGCAGAAGCCGGATATTACAAAGTAAAACTGGATGACCATAATATTCTGGCAGAGCTGACGGCAACACCAAGAGTAGGAATTCACCGCTATACTTTTCCAAAGTCTGACCAGTCTCATATTATTCTGGATCTGATGGCTGGTATTTATAATTACGACGGAAAAAATGTATGGACCTATATGCGTGTAGAAAACGGAAATACCATCACAGGCTATCGCCAGACCAACGGTTGGGCGAGAACCAGAACTGTTTATTTTGCGATGAAGTTTTCAAAACCTTTTAAATCTTATGGTCAGAAAAACTATGATGAGAAGCAGGTTTATAAAGGATTCTGGAGAAAATTCGACCAAAATCAGAATTTCCCGGAGATTGCAGGAAAGAATCTGAAAATGTTCTTCGATTTTGACACCACCGAAAATGAAGCGATTGAAGTAAAGCTTGCCATTTCTCCCGTAAGCCAGACCAATGCTTTGGAAAATCTTGAAAAAGAAACCGGAAATATGACGTTTGATCAGGCTAAAGCTCAAGCTCAGGACAATTGGAATAAGGAATTAAACAAAATTGTCATCAAAGGTTCTGATACAGAGAAGACCAATTTTTATACCGCAATGTATCATACCTTTATTAATCCCACCACTTACATGGATGTGAATGGAGAATATAAAGGCCTGGATCAGAATGTTCATAAAGCAGACGGTTTTACCAATTATACAACATTTTCGTTTTGGGACACTTATCGTACACTACATCCTTTCTTTAATATCATCCAGCCTAAAAGAAATGGCGATATGGTAAAATCCATGATGGCTCATTATAATCAGTTTTCTATGAAAATGCTACCTATCTGGTCACATTATGCCAACGACAACTGGTGTATGAGCGGATATCACAGTGTAAGTGTAGTTGCCGATGCGATTATTAAAGGAAATTATGATGGTGATCCTGAAGAAGCCTTAAAAGCGTGCATAGAAACCGCCAACAAAAGAAATTATGAAGGCATCGGGCAATATATTGATCTTGGATATATTCCGGCAGAAAAAAATGGAACTTCAGTTTCCAATACGCTGGAATACGCCTATGATGACTGGGCGATTGCTCAACTGGCAAAACATCTGAACAAAACAGAAATTTACAATCAGTTTATCAAACGATCTGAAAACTGGAAAAATAATTTTGATCCTACAATCGGTTTTATGCGTCCACGTCTGGCAGATGGAAGCTTTAAAAAGGATTTTGATGTATTAAGTACTCACGGACAAGGCTTTATTGAAGGAAATTCATGGAACTACAGTTTCTTTGTTCCGCAAAATCCGGATGAACTGATCACAATGATGGGTGGAAAAAAGAAGTTTGCATCAAAACTTGACGAGTTATTCACCATGCATTTACCTGATGAGTTTTTCGCAGACACTGAAGATATTACCCGCGAAGGAATTATTGGCGGATATGTTCACGGAAATGAACCCGCCCACCATGTTGCTTATTTCTATAACTGGGCAGGACAGCCATGGAAAGCACAGGCACAAATCCGCCGTATTCTGGAAATGCAATACAAAGCAACACCAGACGGATTGGGAGGAAATGATGATGCGGGGCAAATGAGTGCATGGTATATCCTAAGTTCATTAGGTTTTTATCCTGTAGCTCCCGGCTCTGAAGATTATTCTATTGGAAGCCCTGCCATTGATAACGCTGTATTGAATCTGGAAAACGGGAAAACTTTTGAAATTGAAGCCATTAATCAAAGTCCGAAAAATGTATATGTCCAAAAGGTTCTTTTGAATGGAAAGGAAATCAGGAATTTCACATTGAAGCATTCTGACATTATGAATGGTGGAAAGCTTACTTTTTATATGGGGAATAAAGCGAAAAGATAAGATATTCTCGCAGATTTTGCGGATTGAGCAGATGATTGGGTAAAAAAATCTGCGTAATCTCCTACATCTGCGAGAGCTAAGAATAAGTTTTGGCTAAAGCCAATGAAAGATTAAAATAAAAAGAGCGGGCTAAAGCCCGCTTCTATTGAATTATATTAATAATTTCTGATTAATCCCTTGGTTCAAAAAGCAATCTCTCTCCAAATTTCTCCTCAGCAATAATACCATTATCATACACCAGATGTCCGTTGACAAAAGTATGGGTAACTTTAGAGTGGAAGTTCATTCCTTCCAAAGGACTCCAACCACATTTGTACAGTAAATTATCTTTGGAAACCGTCCAGTCTTCATTCAGATCAACTAAAACCAAATCTGCTTTATATCCTTCTCTCACAAAACCTCTTTTTTCAACTTTGAAAAGGATGGCAGGATTATGAGACATTTTTTCAACAATTTTTTCAAGAGATATCTTGCCGTTTTTATAGTTTTCCAGCATCACAACCAATGAATGTTGTACCAAAGGTGCCCCTGAAGGACATTTTGTATACACATTATTTTTTTCTTCTGCAGTATGCGGAGCATGGTCTGTAGCAATCACATCAATTCTGTCATCCAGCAATGCTTCCCACAGGGCATCTTTATCCTTTTGAGTTTTTACAGCCGGATTCCATTTGATAAGTCCGCCTTTTGTTTCATAATCCTCATTGGTAAAAGTCAGGTGGTGCACACACACCTCAGCAGTGATCTTTTTATCTTTTAAAGGAATATCATTTCTGAAAAGTTCCATTTCCTTTGCAGTTGAAAGATGGAAAACGTGAAGTCTGGCTCCTGTTTTTTTCGCAAGCTCAATAGCTTTAGATGAAGATTTATAACATGCTTCTTCGCTTCTGATCAAGTGATGGAATTTCACAGGAATATCATCCCCATATTCATCCATATATTTTTGAGTATTGGCTCTGATTGTAGCTTCATCTTCACAGTGAACAGCAATCAGCATTTGGGTATTGCTGAAAATATTTTCCAGTGTTTCCGGATTATCTACCAGCATATTTCCTGTAGATGAACCTAAGAATAATTTAATCCCGGGAACATTTCTCGGATTTGTTTTTAAAACCTCCTCCAGATTATCATTCGTTCCTCCCATCATAAAGCCATAGTTGGCATAAGCTTTTTGGGAAGCAAGCTCGTATTTGTCCGCTAGGAGTTCCTGGGTAACAGCATTAGGAACTGTGTTAGGCTGATCTATAAAGCTGGTTACTCCACCTGCAATAGCAGCTCTTGATTCACTTTCAATATCTCCTTTATGGGTAAGTCCCGGATCACGAAAATGCACCTGATCGTCAATGACTCCCGGAAGAAGATATTTTCCCGAACCATCAATGATCTGATCTGCATCTTCAGAAATGTCCGCAGCTATTCTGGAGATTAAGTCACTTTCTATTAAGATATCGCTTTCAAAGACTTTTCCTTCGTTGACGATATTTACATTTTTTATAAGAACTTTCATTTCAATTTATTTCCCCGTAAAATTAAGATTTTATGTTTTAATTCACCCCAAAATCACCAAACGAATGCTTAAAGTTTTACATTTGTAAAAAATTTCGACTTTGTATAAGAAACTATTAGGGCAGACAATCATCTATGGAGCGGGAGCTATAGCACCCAGAATTATTTTATTCATCCTGAATCCACTTTTGATTTATAAAATTCCCAATGAAGGTTTTGCGATTTTCACCCAGCTTTACGCATGGATTTCGTTTGTTAATATTATACTTTCTTTCGGTTTTGAAACGGCGTATTTCCGGTTTTCTGCTGAAGAGAATAATGAGAAAAAGACCTTCAATACTTCGTTCTGGTTTTTATTTTCAACCTCAACTATTTTCCTTGCATTATGTTATTTATTCAATCAGCCTATTGCAGATTATTTAGGCTATCATGATAACCCGGAATATATCAGATGGTTTGCTTTAATTGGTTTTTTTGACAATTTATTAGTGATCCCATTTGCTTGGCTTCGTTTTCATAATAAACCCATCAAATACTCCGCAGTAAGAGTTGTTCAGGCTATATTTCAGGCTGTTTTTACAGCGGCATTATTCTTCTGGATTCCGGAAAGTATATCCAAAAGTTTTGGATTGGACCAAAATGTAGACTATCCGTTCTTCAGTAATCTGGCGGGAAGTGCTCTGGGGGTTCTATTGCTGTTCCCTATTATATTAAAAGTAAGATTTCAGTTTGTGACCTCTTTGTTCGGGCGTATGATTAAGTATTCGTTTCCGCTCATGCTGGCAGGTCTGGCTTTTATGGTCAATGAAAACTTTGATAAGTCCATTCAGAGAAATCATATTTCAGACGAAGAAGCCGGGGCTTATGGCGGCTGCTATAAACTGGCTGTACTAATGACCTTATTTGTTACCGCATACCGAATGGGTATTGAACCTTTCTTTTTTAAACAAATGGATAAAGGTGATGCTAAAAAGACTTATGCCAAAGTAGCAGAATACTTTTCCTTTTTTGCCTGCGCTGTCGCTTTAGGAATCATTGCCAATATCTCTTGGTTGAAAGACGTTTTCATTCCCAACAAATCTTACTGGATCGCTATAGATATCATCCCGATTATTGTTATTGCCAATCTCTGCTTCGGAATATATTATAACTTTTCCACCTGGTATAAAGTAACGGACAGAACCAGTGTAGGTACTGTTATTTCATGGCTTGGAGCAGGAATAAACATTACCCTCAACCTTTTAGCCTTAAACTATTACCACAGCATGATCGGTTCTGCGTGGGCTACATTCGGAGCCTACGTTATTATGATGATTGTATCTTATCTGCTGGGCCAGAAATATTATCCCATTCCTTACAGAATGAAGAAAATGTCCTTCTTCCTTATATTACTTGGGATCTTTAGCTTTATCATTGTAAAATATCTCAACTATAACATTTTAACAAGTAATATACTATTCTTGATCTTTACAGGAATTTTGATTTATTCCGAAAAAGACTTGATTTTATCGAGAATCAGAAAGAATTAAACTTTGGTCTTTATTTTGATAGTAAACAAACCTATTCAAATATTAAAAAGATATAAATCATATCCCAACAAAGGTTTTAATTATTATCTTTAACCAAATTATTAAAATAACTATAAAATTTTTTATATAATTTATGAAAATTATTGTTCCTATGGCTGGACGTGGTTCCAGATTACGTCCCCATACACTGACAGTTCCAAAACCGCTTATTCCTATTGCAGGAAAACCTATCGTACAGAGATTGGTGGAAGATATTGCTAAAGTTGCAGGAGAAAATATTGAAGAGGTAGCCTTTATCATCGGAGATTTTGGCCCTGAGATCGAAAGATCCCTTATTCAGATTGCTGAAAAGCTGGGAGCAAAAGGAAGCATATATTATCAGAACGACCCTCTTGGTACCGCTCATGCCATCAAATGTGCTGAGCAATCTATGCAGGGAGACATCGTTATTGCTTTTGCAGATACCCTTTTCCGTGCAGACTTCCAATTAGACAAAAATTCTGATGGAGTGATCTGGGTAAAAAGCGTGGAAGATCCATCTGCTTTCGGAGTTGTAAAATTAGACAACTACGGTTTTATTACAGATTTTGTTGAAAAACCTACTACTTATGTTTCAGATCTTGCCATCATCGGTATTTATTATTTCAACAGTGCTGAAAAACTGATGGAAGAGATCAACTATATCATGGACAATGATATTAAAAACGGAGGTGAGTATCAATTGACAACAGCACTTGAAAACCTTAGAGCTAAAGGTGCCAAGTTTACCCTTGGAAAAGTAAACGACTGGATGGACTGTGGTAACAAAAATGCCACGGTAGAAACCAACAGCAAAATCCTTGAATATGAAAGAGAGGAAATGATGAATCACCCTGCTTCTGCTGTGATTGAAAATTCTTTGATCATTCAGCCATGTTTTATTGGTGAAAATGTGAAAATCTCCAATTCAAAAGTAGGACCTGGAGTTTCATTAGGAAACAATACAACGGTTGTTAATTCTAATATTGAAAACTCTCTGATTCAGGAAAACACCAGAATAAATCATGGAAACCTTTCTAATTCTATGATCGGTAATTCTGCACAATATTTCGGAGTGGCCAGAGAAATTTCTTTGGGAGACTATTCCGTTTTAGATTTTCTATCTAAATAAAAGAATAGAAATTATTTAACTTAACAAGATATCATCAGGCCACACAAAATGTTTTGTGTGGTTTGGCGTTAATATTGCACCGTATTTTTTAATTAAAGATAAATACATGAAAAATTGGATTCCCCTTCTTTTATTGCTTCTTGCCTTATCATCCTGTAAAACCCGTACCAAAGTTCAAAATGATACAGATCAGACACGGGACAGTATTGCTACAACAGTAGATAAAGACAATGGAGATCCAAAAGATGTAAACCAGCCGGTGAGAGACAAACTCACTTTTTACGAACATGTATTGATTCCACCCAAATTTGAGCAAATCAAAATCGACAGTAAAGTTCGTGTAGAAACAGGAAGTTATGTTCCTACTCTGGATGCTACTGTCTATATTGAAAATGATAAAAAGGTATGGATGAATCTCAGAGCATTATTCATCAATGCGGCCCGAGGTATTGCTACTCCTGAAGGAATAAAAGGTCAGGATAAGATCAATAAAACCTATATAGATTCCGACTTTGATTATCTTAATAATTTACTGAACGTTAATTTCATTGATTATAAATCTTTGGAGAAAATCCTGCTAGGAAGGACTTTTGTTAAAATAAATGACAGACAATTTGATCTTACGCAGAATGCACAAGGATTTAAAATGGTTTCCAATATCAATCAGAAAATTACAACGGACGAAAAAAACAGAGAGTATAAAATTGCACTTCAATACGATACCAATTACGATTTATTGTCCGTAAACTTAAAAGATATTTTGTCTTCAGACGAACTTGATGTTTCTTATAGTGACTGGAATGAATACGAAGGAATCCGTCTTCCAAAAAATGTTAAAATAATTATAAAAGGCTCAAAATCTAGTCAGATTTTAATGGAAAACACGAAATTTGACTTTTCGAGGATGGAAACACCTTATTCTGTACCATCCAGTTATAAGAAAATTGAGATTAAATGATTAAAAAATTTAGCTTTTTAATAGGTGTTTTGATGTTTGGACTGCACCAGGGACAGCAGAACAAAGAACAGCTGCAGAAGCAGAATGCCGAACTTAAAAAACAAATTGCACAAATAAATTCCGATTTAGCCAAAACCAGAAGTGAATCTAAGCTTTCTATAGCCTATCTTTCCAGTGTGAACCAAAAGTTGGTTTTAAGAGAGAAGGTTTATAATAATACCCAGAAAGAAAAAAGATTCATTGAGGATGATATCTATTTACGTCAGCTGGAAATCAACCGTCAGAATAAAGAACTGGCTGTATTGAGAAAAAACTATGCTGAGGTTTTGGTGAATGCTTATAAAAATAAAGGAGTACAGAACAAAGTAACTTTTATTCTTTCTGCCAAAAATCTGGGGGAAGGTATACGTAGAGTACAGTACCTGAAACAATATTCAGATTACCAGGATAAAAAAGCTGCTGAAATTACAAATGCGGCCAACCTGATCAAGAAAACAATTGCACAAAGACAAAACTCTGTAAAAGAGAAAGCAAACCTTCTGGTAAACCAACAGAAGGATTTAGCGACGATCAATGCTGAAAGAGCTCAAAAAGAGCAATTGGTAACTGATTTCAAGAAAAACGAATCTAAACTAACAGCTGAACTTAAGCAAAAACAAGTTCAGTCTAAAGCATTGGAAGGGCAGATCAGAGCTATTATTGCTGAGGAAATCAGAATTGCTAAAGCAGAAGAGGAAGCAAGAAGAAAAGCAGAAGCAGAAAAAATACGTTTGGCAAAAATAGCTGCTGAAAGAGAAAAAGCAAGAATTGAAGCGGAAGCTAAAGCAAGAGCAGAAGCCCTTGAAAGAGAAAGAAGACTTGCAGAAGCAGAAGCTAAGAGAGCTGCAGATCTGGCGGCGAAGAGAGCCGAAGAAGAAAGAAAACGTAGTGAAGATGCTGCCAAGGCAGAAGCTAATGCAAGAGATGAGTCCAGAAGAATAGCTGCCAAAAAAGCCTCAGACGAAGCCAATGCAAGAGCTAAAGAAGCTGCAGATAAATTGACAGCAGCAAGAGCCGCAGAAGCAGCCCTTACGAAGAGAAAAGAAGAAGAGAAAAAAGCTGCTGAAACAAAAGCAATGACAAGCTACGGAGTTTCTACCGCTACCGGAAACAGCTTTGCAGACAACAGAGGAAGACTTGGTTATCCTGCAGACAGAGCCGGACAAATCACACACCGTTTCGGAAGACAGCAGCACCCGGTTTTCAAAAATATTTCTGAAGATAACACCGGTATTAAAATTTCTGTACCTTCAGGTACACGTGCTAAATCTGTATTCCCGGGAACTGTATCTTCGGTGGTAGCAAGCAGTGACGGTACCAAAACCGTTATTATCAAACACGGAGGGTATTTTACTATTTATTCCAACTTATCCAATGCTAATGTGTCCAAAGGACAGCAGGTTTCATCAGGAACAGCAATCGGTACTATAGCCCAGGATTTTGATGGCGCTTATACACTTGATTTCCAAGTATGGAACGGAAGTACACCAGTTGATCCATTAGGTTGGATTTCATATTAAAAAAAGTGTAACTTTGCAAAAATTTTAAGAGATGAATACACTAACAATACTTGCCTTATCTTGGCAACATATCCTTATCGTAGCAATACTTTTAGTGTTGCTTTTTGGAGGAAAGAAAATTCCGGAATTAATGAGAGGAGTAGGTTCAGGAATCAAGGAATTTAAAGATGCAGTAAAAGAAGAAGACAAGCCAGGTTCTGAAAAAAAACCAACGTCGAACGATAATAATTCTCCAAGCAACTAAAATTCCTTAGAATTAATGAAATTTACTGAGACTGCATGGAAAGTCTTCAATCAGGCTATTGAAGACTATCACGTGTCTGATGATGTTAACACTCTAATTAATAACCCGTTCGAAAAAAATAGTTTGGAACGGATTTTGTATGCAAAGAACTGGATTGATACCGTTCAATGGCATCTGGAAGATATAATTAGAGATGAAAATATTGATCCGGCTGAAGCTCTTCAACTCAAGAGAACAATAGACGCTTCCAATCAGAAAAGAACTGATCTGGTAGAATATATTGACGGCTGGTTCCTTACTAAGTTTGAAAATATAACTCCTAAATCTGAAGCAAAAATAAATACAGAAACTCCCGCTTGGGCAGTAGACAGATTATCAATTCTTGCATTAAAGGTTTATCATATGTCGTTAGAAGCGAATAGAGAATCTGCTTCTGAAGAACACAGAAACAACTGCCAGGCTAAACTGGATGTTCTGCTTACTCAGAAAGAGGATCTGTCTACTTCTATAAATCAGTTGCTTGCTGATATTGAGAACGGTAACGTTAAGATGAAAGTATACAAACAAATGAAAATGTATAACGATGAAAGTCTTAACCCAATCCTTTATCAAAAAGGGCAACAGAAATGAAACGACTAATTTTTCTTGGAGTACTTATCATATTAACATCTTCCTGCGCAACGGAAAAGCTAAATCTTTCCCCGTTGTCAAATAATTTTTATAGTGATACCAAAGGTTCTGATTCCGACAGAGGCTCAAAGAAGAATTTTAATATCAATATTAAAGAAAATGTAAATGCTTCTGAAATTTCAAATATGATCTCCACTTTTCCCAAGTTTAAAAATAATGGGTTGAACGATGAGGTTACCAGTTTGAAATACAGTCTTCAGAATTATTTATATGCTATTGATGCCAGTAATTCTGCCGGTAAGAGCAGAGCCCTTAAAAGCTTCGAAAAATCATACAAAAAAATTCAAAAGCTAAGACAGAATCTTGACAGAGATGACGATGAAGTTCTCAACAGATATCTGGTTCGTTTAAAAACCAATATCTCTGTTATTGAAGATGCTTTGCCAGGAAGTTAAAAACCAATTGAACTATCAATGATTAAAATTCAGGCGGAAGCCAATGTTCCTACAGAGCACGGTACTTTCCGAATGATAGCTTTCTCCGAAAACGCAAACGACTGGATGCCTCATATGGCCATTGTTGCTGAAAATACAGATTTTTCAAAACCTGTTAATGTTCGCTTCCATTCAGAATGTATTACTGGAGAAGTTTTCCATTCAAAAAAATGTGAATGCGGCCAACAATTGGATGCTGCAATGAAATATATCCATGAAAACGGTGGAATTATCATCTACCTTCGCCAGGAAGGGAGAAACATCGGGATCATCAACAAGCTGAAGGCATATTCTCTACAGGAAAAAGGGCTAGACACCGTACAAGCCAATCTTGAACTGGGACTTCCTGCAGATGACAGAAACTTTGGCGTAGCCATTGAAATCCTTAATCTGCTGGATGTAAAAGATATCAACCTTCTGACCAATAATCCTGAAAAGGTAAAATATGTGGTAGACAGCAATATTCATCTTAATTCAAGAGTACCGCTACAGATTCCTGCAAACGAAATAAGCAAAGGATATCTGCAAACAAAAAAAGATTTCTTTGGACATCTACTGGATGACAATGATAATTAATTTTATAAAGCTAACATTAAAAAGCTCCAAAAAATATATGTTTTTTGGAGCTTTTTAATTATTTAAATTAACACAAATCTCTTAATTAAATAACATTTCACTAGTTAGTGTATTTTTTTTAAAAATTAATTTATTTTTGCATGGAAAATTATTCAATTATGAAAAAAACATTATTCGTTATTTCTTCACTTTTTTTCATTGCCTGTGCAAATAGCAATGATATACTTTATTCTCAAGATGAAAACTCACTTCCTAAAAATACTACTGAGCTTTCATTAATATCTAAAAATATGTTAGCTAAGAATGCTGCCGAATCAGTTATAATGGACTTATCTTTTACTACTGGAGTTATAAATGAAAATGGAGGTTGCTCTTTTAAAGATTTAGTAGGTCCTCAAGGAACTTATTTTACATCAACAAAATGTTACGGACCGAATCCAATACAACAAAACGGATATTCAATCAGAGGTTATGGAAAACCCCGTCGGGTTGAAGCTTATTCCGGTTATTGGTATTGGCATGGTGTTATGTTAAATGCAGAAAACCGTAGTAAGACCGTTAGTTCAACAAGAGGAGGTACAACTCTAGTAGATGATCCTATTTCAAATGCAATCTCAATAGAACAGTATTTTGAACCAAATCAAACTTATGAAATTATTGTAACTACTAATTTAGAAGATTATATATATACTACTCAACACGACACACACAATTATAACGATGACGAATATGAAATTGATAGAAGTGAAGCCAGCCCTACATTAGCATTAGAATTATCAGATTCACCACTAATACTCGGAAACGACCCATGTGCGGAAAGACCTAATGTTGCAAACAAAATCAATTCTGCTAATTATTATAAAAAACAAAAGACTGAAAAAACAACTCATTGGTCTAATGAAGACAAAACTTATACATATTATTTTTCCACATTAGTACCTAAGAATAGCCTTATCATATACTATTTACCCGAACAATCAGGTGAAAGACCTGCCAACCATGTCCCTGAGAGTGCTTATAAAATTGACATTAGAAACGTAAAAATAATAAAAAAACCATTTGATCCAACCCATGTTGTACCTCCAAGAGTTACTACTCCAGACCCTAGCCTTCCGTGTGGTTTTAGAGGAGGATGTTAATCAATTTAAAATATCAAAAGCCCCGAGAGAATTTCTCCCGAGGCTTTTTTAATTATAAAAAACTGAAAAGATATTTCTAAATTATTTAGTCGTGATTTTAGACTCGTCAATATTGTAATACTTAATTACACTATTGTAGTCTGAATAATCAACTGCGTTGGCAACAGCACTTTTAGAGGTACCTGTTTTTGCAGGAACAATTACTACTCTGAATTTTTTGTTCGTGTAATATACTGGGTTATTATCCAAGTTAACTCCATTAGTAGATCTCACATCAATTCCGATATCAAACTTACTGAAGTCATATGAATATTCAACTTTATCAGCACCATTATTAGGATATTCTGTATAGGTAAGTAATTTCCAAATTGGAGAATTATTGTTTGTAAGACCCGTTTGCAAATAAATAAGGACTACGTCAGATTCAAGCAAAGGACTTTTAAATGCATCATCAAAATGATATACATAGCTATCTTGTTTATTAAATTTCGGGATAATATCATAAGCCGTTGAATATGTATCATTATCCTGACCTTGAACTACAACATCATCACTATTATCACAGCTATAAGCAGTAAACCCTACAGCGCCCAGGAATAAAAAGAGAAGTATTTTTTTCATTTCTTATTAAAGTTTAGTTATTATTTATATTGCGTATTCAAATCATATACCAAAAATCTCAAAAACTTTGTTTTCCTCATTTTTTTAATTGTATTTTTGTTCTTATTCAAAAAGTCATGAAGAAATTATTATATACTTCACTCTTTATTGTCGCATTGATAGGTCCTAAGGTGAACGCCCAATATCAGCCTAAAAATGCTTCTAAGGAAGATTTAAAAAAGGCTAAGCAATGGGTTGACAAAACCTATAAAAATCTTTCTCAGGATGAAAAACTAGGACAGCTTTTTATTGTGGCACTTTATACCAATAAAGGTGAAGATTATATCAGCCAGGTAAGAAATATTGTTGCAAATGATAAAATAGGAGGTCTGATCTTAATGCAGGATGATGCTGCAAGGGAAATCAATCTGGTCAATGAATTTCAGCAGAAATCAAAAGTTCCTTTGATGATTGGTATGGATGCCGAATGGGGGCTATACCAGAGAATAGCCACTGCTCACAAATTTCCATGGGCAATGACATTGGGGGCTATCCAGGATAAAAACCTTGTATATCAGATGGCCGCAAAAATTGCTGATGATTGTCACAGAATGGGAATCAACTGGGATTTTGCTCCTGTAGTGGATGTCAATACCAATCCTAATAATCCTATCATTGGGAACAGAAGTTTTGGTTCTGAAGTAGATAATGTCATCAGCTCTGCCCTGTCCTACTCTAATGGTCTTCAGGATAATAATATCTTAGCAGCAATTAAACACTTCCCTGGGCACGGAGATACCAGCACAGACTCACACCTTGATCTTCCTGTAGTTTCCCACTCGATAGAAAGGCTCAACAAAGTAGAACTTGCACCGTTCAAAGCATTGATGGATAAAGGAATCGGCGGAGTAATGGTTGCTCATTTATATGTTCCAAGCTTAGAATCAGGGAAAGGAATTCCCGCTTCTGTTTCTAAAAATATCATTACCGGATTATTGAAAGACAAGCTGGGGTATAAAGGCTTAATCATCACCGATGCTTTAAATATGGGTGCTGTAGCCAATAAATACAAGCCGGGAGAACTGGATGCTATGGCTTTTAAAGCAGGAAATGACATTATGCTTTTCTCACAAGGTGTTTCTGAAGGTAAAAAACTGATTCAGAAAGCTATTGATAAAGGGGAAATTCCTCAGTCCAGAGTAGAAGAAAGTGTGAAAAAAATCTTATTAACCAAGTATTTCCTTGGTCTGACTCAATACACACCGAAAAATCCTGAAAATATCAATGCTGATTTAAATAATAATTCTCATATCCAGCTGGTACAGAACCTTTATTCCAATGCGCTGACTTTATTAAAGGATGAAAAGAAATTACTTCCTCTTACAGGAAAGCAGGTTTATTATGTTCCTTTGGAAGAAGCTCCTTATCAGACTTTCGCCAGCAGGTTAGGTAACAATGTAATGATCAAAAAAGCAGGTGAAATAAATACTATTCCTGCAGGATCAACAGTAATTGTTGGTTTCCATAAAGATAATTCAACGGCTTATAAACCTTATAAAGTTTCAGCAGAATCTAAGCAGGTGCTTTCTGATCTTACCAAAAATCAAAATATAATTCTCAATGTATTTGGAAGTGCTTACGCATTAAAGGATATTGATATTTCAAAAGTTTCTACGGTTCTTGTTTCTTATGAAAATAATGATGATTCAATGAATGCGGCTGCAGATGCTCTGAACGGGAAAACAAAAATATGGGGAAAACTTCCTGTACTGGTTAATGATCAGCTGAAACCAGGAATGGGCATTGATCTTACTACAGTTACCTCAGCAAATAATACAACATCAAAACACCAATAATCTAATGAAAATAGGCATACTTTGCTATCCAACATATGGAGGAAGCGGAATTGTAGCAACAGAATTAGGAATGTCCCTTGCCAATAAAGGATATGAAGTACATTTCATCAGCTCTGCACTTCCTGCAAGATTAGACATTACCAACCCGAATATTTTCTTCCACAGGGTAAATGTTCAGACCTATCCTCTTTTCCAGTATCAGCCTTATGATATTGCGTTAAGCTCAATGATCTACAGGGTTGTTAATCTTTATAAACTGGATCTTCTTCATGCACATTATGCCATTCCTTATGCGTATGCAGCTTTTACAGCAAAGCAAATGCTTCAGGAAGACAATAATGATATTCCGCTGGTGACTACTCTGCACGGTACAGATATTACCCTTGTAGGCCAGCATCCAAGTTATAAACATGCAGTAGAATTTTCAATCAACCAGTCAGATGCTATTACTTCAGTTTCTGAAAGTCTGAAAAAAGATACGCTTCAGTTTTTCAACATCAAAAAAGAAATTCAGGTGATTACCAATTTTATTGACAATTCTGAATTTGATGACTGCTCTGAGTGCCAGAGAACACAGTTTGCCAATCCTGATGAAAAGATTCTGATCCACGTATCGAACCTTCGTCCTGTAAAACGTGTGGATGAAGTACTTCAGATCTTTAAGAATGTGGAGAAAAAGGTAAAATCAAAACTGATCATCATTGGAGAAGGTCCTGATATGGAAAAGGTCAATCAGTTTTTGGAAGAAAACCCGGATCTTATCTCCAAAATCCGTCTTTTAGGAAAAGTGAATGATCTGTATAAAATCTTACAGCTTTCGGATGTATTTCTTCTTCCTTCGGAGCAGGAAAGTTTTGGTCTGGCAGCTTTGGAAGCTATGGCTGCTTATACTCCGGTAATCAGTTCCAACGCAGGGGGAATTCCTGAGGTGAATATTCAGGGAGAAACAGGATATCTTGCTGAAATCGGAAATGTAGAAGCCATGAGCAACTATACCATTAAGCTGTTGAGCAATGATGAACTTTTAACCAAAATGAAGCAAAACGCGAAAGATCAGGCTATAAAATTCGATTTGAAAAACATTCTTCCTATCTATGAGAAAATGTATAGAACGACTATAGAAAACTTTAATAAGAAGCTGACGAAAGTATAATATTTCTATTATATTTATCGTCACACTTATGACGGAAAAACTACTTCAATATCTTTGGAACTATAAGGTTTTCAAAAATTTTGACTTCAAGGATATTGAAGGGAATTCCGTTGAGATCATCCATTTTGGAAAATGGAATACCAATGCCGGCCCCGATTTTCTGGATGCTAAAATCAAAATCAACCGCTTACTTCTCGCAGGAAATATAGAACTGCATGTTCGTTCCTCAGACTGGATTTTCCACAATCATTCCCAGGATCCCAATTATCAGAATATCATTCTGCATGTTGTATTTCAGCATGACATAGAAATTCAGGAACTTACCGGAAAGCATGTTCCAACTTTGGAGCTGAAATATCATATTGATGAAAATATCATACTGAAATATGAAAAACTCATTAATGAAAACGAATTTATTGCCTGTGAAAATATATTCAATCCGAAAAAAGTACCTGTAAATTTCCATGAAGAGAACATTCTGAAAAAACTGGACGAAAAATCTGAAGAACTTGAACAAAGTTTAATCCGGTATAAAAATAATTTTGAAGCCGTTTTATTTCACAGTTTTGCTTATTCATTCGGATTAAAAGTAAATGCTCATATTTTCCGGCAGATTGCTGAAAGTGTGGATTACAGCATCATTAATAAAATCCGGCAGAATCCTCTTCAGCACGAAGCTTTACTCTTCGGAATTTCGGGATGGCTAGAGAAGCCACAGGACGGACAGATGAAAATATGGAAAAGAGAATTTGATTTTATTAAAGCCAAATTTTCGATTTCAGATCTGAAATTTCATCCTAAGTTTTTAAGATTAAGACCTCCAAACTTTCCTACCATCCGATTGTCCCAGTTAGCAGACCTTTACAAACATCAGAATCTATTCTCTAAGATTATGGAAGCAAGGAATGCAAATCAGCTATATAACATCTTCAGAGTTGTAAAAGCCTCTGAATACTGGGATTTTCATTTTAATTTCGGAAATATTTCAAAAGTACAGCCTAAAACACTGAGCAAGGATTTTATGGATCTTCTTATTCTAAATACTGTCCTTCCTCTAAAGTATACTTATCACAAATACCATCGCGAAGAAATTGCAGATGAAATTATTGAACTATACAAAACTGTTTCAGCTGAAAAAAACACTGTCATTAAAAGCTGGGAAAAACTTGGCATGAACATTACCAATGCATTGGAAAGCCAAAGCATGATCTATCATCACAAAACCCATTGTGAAGTAAAAAACTGTTTAGCCTGTGGTATTGGATTTAACCTTTTAAAAGAATAGCTTTCTTTAATAGATATCATTACACAAAAACCTTATCAAAAAAATTCCTTAACTTGCAGTATTGGATTTAAACTTTTAAATAACAATCTGGAAATGCTGAGTAATATCCGTCATAAAATGGAAAGAGAGTGGTTTGGTGTACTGACAAGAACGGGTGCCAAACTGGGGATTCCTGTATCTAAATTGAGAATTTTCTTCATTTACTCTACTTTTGCCACAGCAGGCTTTTTCTTTCTGATCTATTTAGGATTGGCATTCACGCTTTGGATTAAAGATATTTTCATCACCAGGAGACCAAGTGTCTTTGATTTATAAATTATGAAATTTTTACCGATCACATCTGCTGAGGATCATAGAATAAAGGAAATCTATGCTTCTTACACAACTACTTTTCCTGTAGACGAACAAAGAGACAAAGAACAGTTTGAGGGTTTATTTTCAAATCCGCATGTAAAATTTATGTCTGTCATTCATGAATCGGAAGCTATTGGCTACCTCATCTTGTGGGAGCTCAGCACTTTTGTTTTTGTAGAGCATTTTGAAGTATTTGAAGCATTCAGAAGTAAGAAACTGGGTTCTCATATCATCAATCACATTTCAGAAAACTATCCAGGTGTCATTTTAGAAATTGAACCTGCAGATTTGAGTGAAGATGCTGCAAGACGCTATTCTTTTTATCAGAGAAATAATTTCAGTCTAATTGATGATACTCATATTCAGCCAAGTTATGGAGAAGGGAAAAAGTCTTTGAATTTATGGTTGCTTGCTAACTACACTCCTGAAAATGTAGAAGAAGCCAAAAAAGAAATTTACGATATTATTTATCATTAAAAATATAAAACGCCGGAATCTTTCTCCGGCGTTTTTCTTTTATTGATATTTATATTTAATTTACCTCGTACTCCAGTTTTATTGTGATGCTGGCTTCTTTTTCTTTGGAAGAGGTATTGAAAGTTCCTCCATAGGAATAATCTTCATTAGAGTTGGGCGCTGTAATCTGGATTACTCCCATTGTTGCTTTCTTTAGATTTCCCAAACTGCTCCCTGAATTTTCCGCAATTTTCTCAGCACGTTCTTTGGCATCTTTTGTTGCACTGGCAATCATTTCCTGCTTTACGGTAGCCAATTTAGTATAAAAATAGGCTGGTGAAGAAGAGGTGAATTCAATTCCGCGATTGATAATTTCCGTAATATTTCTGGAAAGATTTTCTATTTTGCCGACTTCTTTACTTTCAATAGAGACTTTTTGGGTAAGGTTATAACCGGAGAATTCTCCCTGTACATAATTTCCGTTGGCATCATTATAACTTCTGAACTGTTTTTGGATATCTACGGAAGAAAATACAATCTCCTTCTGCTGTATACCTTTTGAAAGAAGATAGTCATTGATTACTTTCCTGTCTGTTGCCAGCTCATCATAAGCCGATTTCAGATCAGCATTATTTTTGGAAAAACTTCCGGACCAGGTGATCAGGTCTGATGTAAACTGTTTTGTACCAAGCCCTGTTACGGAAATAGTATTTTCAGATTTGTTTCTGTTTTTAATGGCATTTCCTAAAAATCCAAGCCCGATTATAAAACCTAACGCGGCAATAGCTACTGCAAATATATTTTTATTCATAAAACTTGTGAATTGAGTTGTTGTTACGATAAAGATTGTATCAATTTCTATTCCACTATTTTAAGATTTTCTTAACATTTGAACTACTTTTCATTCTCTTTCAGTCTTTCTATAAAAAGAGGTGCCGTTTCTTCTAACCTCAGCATTACGCCAGAAAGATTTTTTGCTTTTACATAGGTTCGTACCTGAGGCTTTGCTAAAAATGAAAACTGAATAAATTCTGAAATTCTGTCAGCAGGAATTCCGGCTTTTACAAAGTAATCATCATCTATCCTGTCCCGAATCCAGGCAATGTGCTCCTGGAGGTCATCATATCTATATTGTCTTTTCTGCCTTCTGGCTTTGCCGCTTATCAGATCATATACTCCCTGAACATTCAGGTTTCCTAAGAGTATGGGCAAAAGAACACTTTTCACTTCTGCAGGCTTCTCTCTCATTTTTCCAACCGGCTGCGGAAGTCCTACAGCATCTCTCACCTGTTCTCCTTTATCTACTTTTGCCACAATCCGGGAATCTACTCCCAAATCTCCGGTAAGCTTTTTTACGATCTTTACTTCTCCTACATCTCTCGGAATCTGATAAAGTGTAATGAATAAGGGAGGATTAATACCATTAATAAGAACTTTTCTGGATGTTCTGTTGAAATCTTCTTTTACAAATCTCAGTTCATCATTGGGATTGGCTTCTATAGAAAACACACCTTCTGAATCAGAATATATTTTTTTGTCGGAAGACATGTTAATAACAATTACTTTACTCAAGTTTTCCCCATTATCATCCACTACTCGCCCGGTTACTGTCTGCTGAGAAAAAATAAAAGTACTGCACAGAAGCATAAGGAAAAGAAGAAATTTTCTCTGCCCCAATGTTTCTATATTTTTAATGAAATAATTCAATTTTTATTAAAGTTATTCTTTAGTTCCTTCCAGTTTATTTGTTTTACTGTACTCTCCAAAGGCGATTTTAAGTTCATATTCTACCACACTTATCTGAAAATCCTTTCTGTATCTTTTTGCCAGTGAACGTGTTTTTTCCGCATAAAGAAGAAAAGCATCAATCTGTTCTTCATCCATTCCGTATTTTTTCAGAAAACTCAGATTGACCTGATTTTTTACTCTCTTAAGGAAATCCTGGGTTTCATTGTAATTCGCTTTGGTAATTTTGGGTTTTGTTGCTTTCTTTACCAAGCCTGATACAGCATTAAATACGCCAAACAGGTTTACCTGCCCCGCATTGTAATCATGTCCTGTAAAAGTTTTTGAAATTGTATTAGTGGGCAAAGGCTGATTAAGCGGACTTTTCATATACTCCTCCATATCTGATTTCAAAGACTGAAGCTTTCTGGATTCATTCAAGTGCTGATTATCTTTCGCAAGATTTCCTGTAGGTCTATATTTTATCTTTACCTCAGGGATCTGAATCTCCATTTTTTTCAGAATGATATTCAGCGCAGAGTTGAAATCTTCTCCAGTAACCTTTTTATCAACCCGGTAGTATCCTTCCTTTACAAATCTGATCTCATCATTCTCTTTTGCTTCCATTTCAAATTTCCCGGACATATCACTTAACATGCTTTTGCCTTCCGAAATATTGACGATGAGTACAGGAGACAAATCAAGTTCTTCCCCTGTGATCACTTTTCCTGATATTTTTTGCTGTGCCCACAATTCCGAAGTGATACAAAACAGCACAAGAAATAAAACCTTTCCAATATATCTTATTTCCATCTATCTTTGAGTTTGTGGGGCACGGTAGGATGAAATTCTTGTCAGAACAAAACTTTGGAACCTATTCAGATCTGCATCACTGCAGAAGCCGTACTTCAGTATTTTTTTTCTCTCAAAACCACCAGCAAAAACATAGTAAATAAAATGGTCTATCAGAGGTTTTTCTATCTTAAGATTGGTAAAATAATCATCTCCAAGACTTGCTCTGATATATTGCATCAGATCTACATCATCCCATTTGTCTTTCACTTTTCCTATAGAGAACCCCTGCCCTTTTGGCTGTACAAATTCTCCGGGCTTGGCTGCCAATATTCTTGGATCAGATTTTTGAGCGATATAACGATCTATATCTTTAATCAGTTTTTCTACCTTTTTAGGTTTGTTATAGAGTTTTGAATCTATTTTCAGGTTTCCGGTAAGTCCCTGCTTCACTTCCACTTCAGGAATCTGAATGGTTTGGCGAACAAGGCTTATATTCATAGGAGACTGTACATTTTCCTGAGAAACTTTTCTCACCAGCCGTTCATACCCTGCTTTTATAAAACGTAATTCGTCCCCCTGTCTTCCGGAAATCATAAAATGACCATCTATGTTTGAAACCACCATTTCATCAGTCCGGATGTTGATTACATTCACATCCTGCATTTCAGCACCGTCTTCAGAAGTAATCCTTCCGAATATATAATTTTGGGCATGGGTATGGATAAAAAAAATAAAGGATAAAAAAAAGAATAGTTTGAGTTTCACTGGCTGTTTTTTATAAAGCAAAGCTAAAATTATTTTTAATGTATACCATAAGTTTAACCACAGTTAACGCGTTTTAATATTTCTTTTTGATTTTTGCCTTCCAAACTGTTAAATAGCCCGATTAAATTGTTAAAGTTTCTTTTAAATTTTAGCTAACTTGCAGTCTCAATTCTCTTTTTACAATGCAAAATTCTTACACAGTCATCAATGCTTCTGCCGGATCCGGGAAAACATATGCCCTGGTACAAAGGCTTCTGATGATCTGTCTCCGCTATCCTAATCAACAGCAGTCGATCAGGAATATTCTCGCTCTGACTTTTACCAATAAGGCAGCGAACGAGATGAAGGAAAGAATTTTATCATGGTTGGGAAATTTCTCTGCTAAAGACTATGCAGAGAATACAGATCTGAAAAATATCCAGAAAGCTTTTGAAGAACAAGGGCTAAAAATTACAATTGATGAACTTCATCACCGTTCTAAGAAGCTGCTGGATTATGTTCTCCACAATTATTCCACATTGAATATCGGAACCATTGACCGTTTTAATTCAAGGCTTGTAAGAAGCTTTTCTTATGAATTGGGACTGGCTAAAAATTTTAATCTTGAAATTGAAGCTGAGCCCTTTTTGATAGAAGCGGTGGATAAAATGCTGGACCAGATCGGGGAAAATGAAACGATCTCCAATTCTTTCATGGATTATGTAGATTATAGTCTTGAGAACAACGAAAGGATTAATCTAAATAAAAACCTTTATGATTCGGCAAAAGAATTTGTAAAGGATATTCACTATGAGCATCTGAAAAGCAATAAGAGTTTTGACGATGCGAATTATGAGAATATAAAAAATACACTTCGTAAAGAAATTGTTTTCAATAAAAAACAGTCTGCAGAACTTGCGGCCAGTTCTATTGAATTATTCAAATCCAGAAATATTGACATCGAAGATTTTGCCCAGGGCAAAAACGGAATCGGGGGTTTCTTTACGAAGGTCATAGATTTTTACCAACAGAAAAGAACCGGTTTTCCTTTCCCTACCACTCAGGAAGAGTCTGTCATCAACAATTACAGAAAAGGAGCATCTTCCAAGTCAAAGCATAAAGAGTCTGAAATTTTTGAGATTCTTGAGCAGCTTCTTGATAACAGAATGAAACTCATCCTTCTGTACATTGAGACTCAAAAGAAAGAGAAAGTTTTGTCTGCTCTTCTACCCTTAAAGGTAAATAAGGATATTCAGGATGAGCTTCAAAAAATTGAGGAGGAAAATGATCTTGTTCTTCTTTCTAAATTTAATATTCTGATCAATGAAAATCTTAAGAATGAGCCTTCTGCTTTTATTTATGAAAAGGTAGGATCACAATTTCAGCATTATTTCTTTGATGAGTTTCAGGATACATCAGAACTGCAGTGGCAGAATTTTGTTCCGCTGAGGGATCATAGTGTTTCTACGGAAAATACTTCATTTACATTGGTAGGCGATCCCAAGCAGAGTATTTACAGATTCCGTGGTGGAGAGAGTAAACTGATGCTGGATATTATCAACAAAAAAGAATTTTCACCGAAGGAAGCTGATCTTCTTGTATTAAAGGACAACTGGAGAAGTGCCAGAAATATTGTACAGTTCAACAATGAGCTGTACCGTTTCCATTCTGAAGGGCTTTTGGAAGAGCATAAGAACATTTTCGGGGAAGATGCTGAACAAAGTCCAAAATCAAAGTTTGATGGACGGGTAAAGGTGAACCTGATTGACAATCTTACCAATGAAGAGTTTTATAATGATACTTCAGAAAGAATGCGGAAAGACATCCAGGAATGTCTGGATAATGGTTTTAAATTTTCTGATATCACTATTCTCTGCCGTGGAAATTTTGATATTTTCAGCTACTCTCAAAAACTGGGAAGTTTAAAAGTTAAATACCGCGGTGAGGAAACGAATATTAAAACAATTTCTGATAAAGGTCTTACACTGGAACTTTCCAATACCTTAAAGGCTGTTATTGAATTTCTGCGATGGGAACTTAATCCTAAGAACAAGCATTGTCTGATTATGATGATGTATCATCTGAATACACTGGGAAAAATTCAAATGCCGGATTTTACTTTAAACATGAAAGAAATTCTGGATATTGAAAGCCATGAAGAGATTCTTCAATATATTCAGGAGAAATATTCACTACAGCTTAGGCAGGATAATTTCCCGAGGTTTAATCTGTATAATTTCATAGAATATTACATCAACGAATTTTCTGTTGAAAACAAAGAGACGGACTTTTTACTGAACTTCCTGGAAATGCTTTTTAACTTCACTCAGAACGCGGGCGCCAGTACGAAAGAGTTTTTGAAATATTGGGATGAAGAAGCATCTTCTTATACCATTCAGGCTTCAGAAAATATTGATGCAATCCAGATCATGACTATTCACAAGTCCAAAGGGCTGGAGTTCCCTATTGTATTCATTCCTATGATTAATAAAAACCGGGATAATGAATTTACCAACTGGTTTGATACGAATGAGAATGAAGCTTTAAAATCAGTCAATATCAATCAGTTTAATAAGAATCTGGAAGTTTATGATGAGGAAATTTTGTTTTTCAACACTAAAAACTCTTATAAAAATATGATTGACAGGCTTTGCCTGCAATATGTGGCTACAACAAGACCTGTTGAGCAGCTGTTTTTCTATCTTCAGAAAGCGAATAAGACCTCTAATAATCTTGAGCTTCTTGAATTCCTTCAAACAAAAAACCCGGAACAGGCTGATGAGTTTGATGTATATGAAGTGAATCCTGAAATGCTGAAAAAGTACTCGAAAGATAAAAGTTCATCTTTTAAAACACAGAATATCCAGAATCTGAAGAATGTCAATGAAAAAAGTACTTCTATCAAGATTGCAACTCCTTCTAAAAACTATCAGGTACGAAATGAAAAGGTGAGAATCGGACTTTTTGTACATGAGCTTTTATCGAAGATCAATACTGAAAAAGATATCAGAAAGGTATTGGAAGGATATGCTCTGGAAGGTCAGATCACTTTGGATGAAAAGAATGAAATACAGCTCACTTTAGAGGAGATTGTAAAAACTTATGCGGAATTTTTTGATGAAAAATGGGAAGTCATCAATGAGAAAGATATTATGATTTCTGAAAACGGGGAAAGTCATATCTTCAGGCCTGACCGTATTTTGAAAGGTGAGGAAGGATATATTATTGTTGATTTTAAGACTGGTGAGCAGAAAACCAAAGATGAGGCACAGGTAGAAGGTTATAAAAATATTCTTGAGCGTCTTGGTAAAAAAGTTCTGAAAACTCAGATTATTTATCTGTAGATTTTCCAATCCGACCTTAATAGATTTTCAGATAAAAATAAAAACCGCTATTTGGATAGCGGTTTTATATTTTAAGAAGTTTAAGTCTTAGGCTGTTGTAGCAGGAACAAATACTCTCTGAGACAATTCCTGGTCAAAAAGGTATAGAGCTGATGGATTATCACATACCATTTTGATTTTCGTTACGTACTGAGAAGCGCTTGCTTCTTCTTCTACCTGTTCGTTAATAAACCACTGCAGGAATGACGTTGTTGCAAAATCTCCTTCATCGTTTGCATTTTTTACAATATTGAAAATACTTTTAGTTACTATTTTCTCATGTGCCAATGCTTTCTCAAAAATATCTGTTGCATTTTCGAACTCATGTGGAGGTTTTGGAATTTCTCCGATGATTATTTCCCCGCCTACATCATTCAAATAATCAAACATTTTATCTGCATGCATCAATTCTTCTTTGCTCTGCACTCTGAAATAATTGGCAATTCCATCCAGATCTTTTCCGGAAAACCATGCAGACATTGAAAGATAATATTGAGCGGCGTATTGTTCGTGGGCAATTTGTTCGTTAATTAATTTTGCAATTTTTTCGCTAACCATAAGTATTAAATTTATAGTCAAAAATAGGGAATAAAAGCCCGAAATCAAAAGTTTTAAATAAAATTAATACAAAAAGGATGGAAAAACATCCATCCTTAACACATTAAAAAACTAAAATTACAAGCTGTTATTTTACGTCAGCAGCTCCCGTATTCATCGGCTTTTTCATCATTCTTCTTTCTTTCATTGCCATCTTCATTTTTTCTGCTTTTGCTTTTCTGTCAGCCTGCCATTTATCATATTGCTCAGGGTTTAGAATTTTTTTCATGTCAGCATCCATTTGTGCTTTTTTGGCCATCATCTCCTGCATTTTAGCTTGTCTGTCTCCTTTATTTTTCTCGAATTCAGCTTTCCTTTCAGCATTTCTTTTGTCCTGAAGGTCTTTTATCTGCGCTACCTGAGATTGATTCAGATTAAGGTCTTTCTGCATTTCTGCAAGACGTTCCTGTTGTTTCTGCTCCATTTTTTGTTTCATTTCTACGGCTCTTGCCTGTCTGTCCTGTGGAGTTGTAGTCTGTTGTGCCATTGCAAAACTTCCCATTCCGATAAATGCTATTGCTAAAACTAATTTTTTCATCTTTTTAAAATTTAATTAATTGTTATTTTGTTATTATACCTTTTTGATTATTAATTAAAACATAAGTTAAATTAACAAATTCATAAATAATGTTAAATTTTAATAAAAATAAATCAATAAATAAACAAAAAAAAGGACAGATTATAAAAACCTGCCCTTCACACCACTTAAATATAATATATGAAAATTAATTCTTTACTAAGCTGCCTCTAAAGCCTCCATTATTACCACGGTTCTGTTGTCTTGGAGCAGAACTTTCAGATCTTTGTCTGGAGCCTCCTCCATTTCCTCTGAATCCGCCGTTATCTTCTCTTCTAGGAGCTTCTCTTCTCATTTCACTATTTCCTCTGAAACCGCCGCCGTTATTGTTTCTGAAACCTCCATTATTGTCAGAATTTCCTTTGAATCCTCCGCCGTTATTATTTCTGAAACCTCCGTTATTGTCGGCGTTTCCTATATTGCCTTCATTACTGCTTCTAAAACCGCCATTATTATCACGGAAGCCGCCTGAGTTTTCGGTTCTCGTATTTCTGAAACCATTTCCTCCTCTGTTGTCTCTTCTGACAATATCAAAAGTTGGGTTATCCATTCTACGGAATCTTGATCTGTCTACCCTGTAAATATTGATATTGATATTTCTATATCTTGGCATTACAGTATATCTCGGTACATAATATGATCTTCTGTAATTCTGGAAATACACAATAGGACTTGAACCTCTGTAATAGTTATTTTGGAAAACAACAAACACTCTTGGTCCTAAAATTCTTTCCAATGCATAAAACCTGTCATAATACCATCTGTCCGGATTATATCGGTAGAAATTATTCCATGTTGTAAAACTTGCGTACAGATTATTAAGTCTCATAATCTGATCTACCTGCCAGCGGTTTAATCTGTTCTGTACGAAAAATCCGTTCCAGTCAATATTAATGATACTTCCTCTGTAGTCGTTATAATAGCTCTGATAATAATCACTTGGATAATAATCCTGAGGATAATTATAATAATAATCGTCAGGGAAATAATTTCTGTCATCTTCATCGCTGTAATAACCATCTCCATTCTGATAATAACCATCATCACCCCAACCATTATTCGGATACTGCTGAGCTGACGTCAAAACGCCCAACCCAAAAGCTAATCCTAAAAATATTTTTTTCATCTCTATAGTCGTTAATTGGTTAATATATAGCAGAATATCTTAATTCTATCTTTTTGATACAAATAAAAAAAAGAAGTTAAATCTTAAGATCAAACTTCTTTTAAATTATTATTAACTAACTGATAATCAAGTGTTAAATTTACATTCTACCACTATCTTTTACCCAAAAAGCAATCTTTTCATTGAAAGATTCTTTCTTTTTAAGGTCTTCCAGCTTTATGTGCATTCTGTAGCGCCAATAATGTGGGAAAACTGCTGGATTATTAATTCTTTCATTATCAATTTTCTTATTGGTAAGCTCAGCATCTGTTGCCAGAAATTCCTGAATCGGGAAGATAGCCAGCATAGCTTCATTATATAAATGCTGTTTCATAATGATCTCCGCAAGATGAGGATTCAGATCAGCAGGTGCTTTACCATACTGTATAAGCTGCTGGTTGAAATATTTTTGTGTAAGGGCAGGATCTTCTTTCCACCATTGTCTCAGGGTTGAACTGTCGTGTGAAGATGCTGTCACTACATTCATATAATTTGCATGTTTGGGATTATAGAACGGAATATTTTCAGAAGGCATTCGCTGTACCTTCAAAGCTATGATCGCTAATTCGTCCATTACAATTGGTACACATGCCGGAACCATTCCCAGGTCTTCTCCACAGATCAGCATTTTGGTAGCATTCAGGATAACAGGAAGTTTTTCCATGGCTTTTTCAGACCAAAGATGATCCTGCCTTCTGAAGAAATAATCATGGTACAGGTCATAAATGCTTTTCTGCTCCAATTCCGGAAGATGTTTGTAAGACTCTGTATTGTATACATTAAATCTTGGATGATAAACTGTTTTACCATTTCTCTCTTCTGTTAAAAACAAAACATTGGCACATAGTGAAATCAATTGCTCTTCAAGCGGGCCATAAGATTTTTTCTTAAAGAAATTAACCAGTTTTCTCTGGGTATCAAATTCTTCTTTGAAGATATAGGTTCCGTCTGCATTGCGGTTCATAAACTCGAGGGCTTTTCCGCTATCTTTTCCAAAATAATCCCATAAGACCTGATTGTTGATAAAAGGCTTACAATATCTGTCAAAACTAAACGGAATCTGCCATGCCTTAAATTCCTCCGCGACAATAGGAACAGCCGGATAAAAGTATCCTAAAATCCCTTGTACGGCTGAAACAGGCATTCTCCATATTCTAAAGAAACCAAGAATATGATCTATCCTCATTGCATCAAAATACTGTTCCAGCGCTTTGAACCTGTTTTTCCACCATCTATAATCATCTGCTTTCATAGCTTCCCAATTGTAAGTAGGGAATTCCCAGTTCTGTCCCAGTTCTGTAAACTGATCAGGAGGTGCTCCTGCCTGAAAGTCCATTCCGAATAATTCCGGCTCTGTCCAGGCTTCTACTGAATATCTGTAAATTCCAATCGGAAGGTCTCCCTTCAACGAAATTCCCAGGTTATGGGCATAATCAACAGCATCTTTCAGCTGTACATGCAATTGATACTGTACCCAGGCATGAAGCATTGAGATATCGTAATCTTTATTTTTCGTTGTGAAAAACTGTAAGATTTTTCCTGCAATATATTTTTTATGGGTTTTCCACTCAGTGAAATTCGGTGTTTTATATTTGTCCCTCAATACACAGAATGCAGAATAAGGGATAAGCCAATGCTCATTATCTTTGATGAATTTTTTGAAGTTTCTGTCTTTATAGATTTTATCTTTTTCTGCATAGAAAACCGCTGTAAGATATTTCCATTTACCTTCGATCATTCTTTCATAATCAATCAGATCCAAAGCGTTTAAGTTCTCTTTTTCAGACAAATACTCTTCAACTAATTCTTTAGGTAAGTGATAATCAAGCTTTTCTAAAGAAATATATTGTGGATGCAGAGCATAAACAGATACCGCGGCATATGGATAGGAATCTGTCCAGGAATAATTCGCTGTTGTATCATTGATCGGAAGAATCTGAATAATACCAAGATTCGTTTCTTTAGTCCAATCTGCTAATTTTTTAATGTCTGCAAATTCTCCTACACCAAATCCGTCTTCGCTTCTCAATGAGAATACGGGAACAGCAACTCCGGCATCATGATACATCTGATACCCTTTAAATCTAAAATAATGATTGGAAACAATCTGCAGAACATCACTCAATAGATTAGCAACCGTAAATCTGTTTTCTCCGGTTTCTACATCAATAACTCTATTTTCTTTAGTATCAAAAATACAGTATTTGAATTGGATAAATTCATTCTCCGGAATTTCTATAGAAGTTTCCCACATTCCGAAATCTGTCTGATGCAGGTGAATAACTTTTTCATAACTCCAGTTTCCTAAGGATGCTGTGCTTCCAAAAAGTACAATCCTCCAATCCGGATTATAAATAGGAGCTTCTATTCTGAATAGATGGGTATGTTTTTTTAAAACCGTTATTTTTTCGGGAACAAAATCATGCAGTTTATTGTAAAGAATCTTGTTGTTTAAATAGTTTTCGGGAAAATTTTTGTTATTCCATTCGTCAAAAACTATAAATTCCTTATAATTATGAGGAAAACTAAGATGATGCGGAACAAATTCTTCTCTTAATACATTGCCTTTTTCGTTGACCACACGGTATTGATAAGAAATCGATTTTGAGAAATTATCAACTTCACATTTCCACAATCCATTCTCAGCATAAAACATTGTATGGATATGTACTGCAGCTCCTCCCTCTTCTCCAATGACCAACTGCAAATTTTCTCCAGCCTTTACAATATATCCTACATTAAAGTATAGTTTCATCTATATTTTTTTATAAAAATACATTTTAATATCGAAAAATAAAACTTATTAAATATCAAATAATCATTAAAAAACCTTCTCAAATCAATTTGAGAAGGTCTTCATATTCTTAAATATATTTTGTAATTATCTTGTTACGAGAATCTTCTTATTAAATATTGTTTTCCCGGCTTCATCAGTAATATTTACAATATAAGCCCCACTCACAAATCCTTTAAGATATACTTTCTCATCTATCGAAGCATCTTTTACAGACAGATCCTGAGTCATCACATTTTTTCCTGACATATCGAAAATATTCAGTTTAATGTTACCTTTCAGATTCTTATTAGCATGAACGTTAATATAATGCTCATCCACCTTTGTAGGATAAATATCCAGATTGGCTGCCATAGCATTGATCCTGGTAGCTTTATCATTGCCAAAATATTTACTTGCCAAATCATAAATATGCAATCCCTGTTCTCCAGGAAGCTGCTTAGCCTGTAAAGTGGCAAGATCTACCTCATATAAGGCAGCTCCTTTTGCACTTGCAATCACCACTTTTCCCTGGGCATTTACAGCGGATCCATTAACAGAATAGTTATCCGGAATTCCGGTAATTTTGCCAACAAACCTAGCTTTCAGTTCTTTTGTCAGAACCTTAAAAACATTTCCTGAAGCTGCAAAAACATAGAAGTTATTATCTTCATCAGCAATCATATCTCCACCAAACCCCGTTTCCATAGCTGTAAATGAATTTCTACCGTTAGATGGATCATCCTTGATAATCCCAAGATCATTTACTATATATTGTCCACCTTTTTTGCTAATTTCCAGAAACTGTGTCCCGGCATTATTCACAGCATAAATACTACCGTTATACCCTGTTGCCATTCTTGTAATATGAGAATTGATATCACATGACGATACTCTTGCAACAGTATTTTCTACCAGTGTAATCTCTTTAGTCTGTGGGTTTAAAACATATATATTAGAGGAAAACATCGGCATATACACCAGATTATTATTTGAAGAATCATAAGCCAGGGCAGCCATAGTTATTGCTTGAGAATTACTGTAAGAGTTTTTATCTTCAGCTACAATACCTCTTCTAGCCTGCGAAAATACTTTGGTTGAAGAATCAGCTGTAAAAACTTTCTCACCAGAAGTTCCATTACCTGCATCAATTGCCCGAAAATCATTGAAAGTAATACTCTGAGTCTCTTTTCCTACAATCGCAAAGAAATCTTGCTGTGCTTGTGCATTCACACCAAATAACAATAAAAATAGAGGGAATAAATGTTTTTTCATATTATATATTTTTAGATTCGTAATCATTTTGATATGACTAAGTTACACAATTTTCAAGTTAAAAAACAAAAATCCCGGCTATTTGAATAAAGTTGATGATAAATTAATGAATAAACAGCTCTTGTCAGTCATTTCTTCATCCTCTTTAATCAGTTGATAGACTGAATATAAAAATAATTAATAACCTAAATTATACATAATAATTGAGAAGTAATAAATGACTCATGATCTATTATATTTCAGGAGCATTCTCCCGCTATCCATTCATACTCCTCACGCCATCGCGCTCCCACACTCAAACCCACTTTCTCTCTAACCCAAGTTGCGGGGTAACCATTGCTATCGGGGCTAGGAGAAGAATTATGAATGATAAGTTATGAATGATGAGTTTCGAGTTTCGGGTTATGAGTTTTGGGGATCTACATTCTTTATATTCCATAGGAACGGGCTTTAACCAAAACTTAGGATTGGGGTAATTGTAATATTATCTGAAGAAAAGATAAATATGGATGGTTTAGACTCCTGCAGAGTGACAAACCGGGAGTGATAAACGGTAGTGATGACAATAAAGAAGAAGTCAGCAGTAAGATCAGGAAGGGAAAAGCAATAATGGGTAATGAATAATCAGTAATGAGTAATGGATGATGAATAGGTAATAATAACATCTGCCATGACAGAATGATGAGTGATGACT
>NZ_JAPDFT010000008.1 GCF_025949665.1 Chryseobacterium viscerum
GATAAAGGATTTTTTAAAAATAAAATAAAAACTGGCGGCGGCCTACTCTCCCGCTTTCGCAGTACCATCGGCGCTGGTGGGCTTAACTTCTGTGTTCGGAATGGGAACAGGTGAGCCCCACCGCTAAAACCACCCTAAAGAAGGTATATAAGGTTGCAGGATGTTGGTAGTAGGCAGCAGGCATTCCCTGCTTCCTGATAGCTACCATCTGCTACCTGTTTTAAGCGATAAAAACTTTCACAAAGACAAAACCTTCAATGCACATAAAGCACTTGGTTTATATTAGTAACCATAGACTATAAATCTACGGGTAATTAGTACTACTCGGCTATGACATTACTGTCTTTACACCTGTAGCCTATCAACGTCGTCATCTCCAACGACCCTTAAAAGATGTCTCATCTTGAGGCGAGTTTCGCACTTATATGCTTTCAGTGCTTATCTCTTCCAAACGTAGCTACTCAGCGGTGCACCTGGCGGTACAACTGATACACCAGAGGTTTGTTCAATTCGGTCCTCTCGTACTAGAATCAAGCCCTCTCAAACATCTAACGCCCGCAATAGATAGAGACCGAACTGTCTCACGACGTTCTGAACCCAGCTCGCGTGCCACTTTAATGGGCGAACAGCCCAACCCTTGGGACCTTCTCCAGCCCCAGGATGTGACGAGCCGACATCGAGGTGCCGAACCTCCCCGTCGATGTGAGCTCTTGGGGGAGACTAGCCTGTTATCCCCGGAGTACCTTTTATCCTATGAGCGATGGCCCTTCCATACGGAACCACCGGATCACTATGTCCTGCTTTCGCACCTGATCGACTTGTAGGTCTCACAGTCAAGCACCCTTATGCCATTACACTCTACGCACGGTTACCAAGCGTGCTGAGGGTACCTTTGAAAGCCTCCGTTACTCTTTTGGAGGCGACCACCCCAGTCAAACTACCCACCACGCAATGTCCTTCTAAAAGAAGTTAGGCTCCAAGTAAGTAAAGGGTGGTATTTCAACGTTGGCTCCACCTACACTAGCGTGCAAGCTTCAAAGCCTCCCACCTATCCTACACATTACTTACTCAAAGTCAATACGAAGTTATAGTAAAGGTTCACAGGGTCTTTTCGTCCCATTGCGGGTAATCGGCATCTTCACCGATACTACAATTTCACCGAGCTCGTGGCTGAGACAGTGCCCAGATCGTTACACCATTCGTGCAGGTCGGAACTTACCCGACAAGGAATTTCGCTACCTTAGGACCGTTATAGTTACGGCCGCCGTTTACTGGGGCTTCAGTTAATGCCTTCGGTTTAACCCTAAGCACCTTCCTTAACCTTCCAGCACCGGGCAGGTGTCAGACCCTATACAGCATCTTTCGATTTAGCAGAGTCCTGTGTTTTTGATAAACAGTCGCCTGGGCCTCTTCACTGCGGCCACCATTGCTGATGGCGTCTCTTCTTCCGAAGTTACGAGACTATTTTGCCTAGTTCCTTAGCCACGACTCACTCGAGCACCTTAGGATTCTCTCCTCGACCACCTGTGTCGGTTTTGGTACGGGTTGCTTCACTTCGGCTTTTCTTGGATCAGATTACACTACAGCAGCTTCGCCCGAAGGCTAGGCCTTGACTATTCCGTCAGTCTTTAGCAGCTACATCCAACCGTCCCCTTTTTAGTGTGAGCAAGTATGGGAATATTAACCCATTGTCCATCCACTACCCCTTTCGGGTTCGCGTTAGGTCCCGACTAACCCTCAGCTGATTAGCATGGCTGAGGAAGCCTTGGTCTTTCGGTGAGCAGGTTTCTCGCCTGCTTTATCGTTACTTATGCCTACATTTTCTTTTCTATCCGCTCCACAATACCTCACGATACTGCTTCGGCGCAAATAGAATGCTCTCCTACCAGATATATCTAAAATATAAATCCATAGCTTCGGTAATATGTTTATGCCCGATTATTATCCATGCCGGACCGCTCGACTAGTGAGCTGTTACGCACTCTTTAAATGAATGGCTGCTTCCAAGCCAACATCCTAGCTGTCAATGCAGTCCAACCGCGTTGTTTCAACTTAACATATATTTTGGGACCTTAGCTGTTGGTCTGGGTTCTTTCCCTCTCGGACATGGACCTTAGCACCCATGCCCTCACTGCCGTAGAACATTTATTAGCATTCGGAGTTTGTCAGGAATTGGTAGGCGATGAAACCCCCGCATCCAATCAGTAGCTCTACCTCTAATAAACTTATATACGACGCTGCACCTAAATGCATTTCGGAGAGTACGAGCTATCTCCCAGTTTGATTGGCCTTTCACCCCTACCCACAGGTCATCCGAAGACTTTTCAACGTCAACCGGTTCGGTCCTCCACTCTGTGTTACCAGAGCTTCAACCTGCCCATGGGTAGATCACAAGGTTTCGCGTCTAATCCTACTAACTATCCGCCCTATTCAGACTCGCTTTCGCTCCGGCTCCGGTACTTAATACCTTAACCTCGCTAGTAAAATTAACTCGTAGGCTCATTATGCAAAAGGCACGCCGTCACAGCTTAATGCTGCTCCGACCGCTTGTAGGCGTACGGTTTCAGGTTCTATTTCACCCTTCTATTCGAAGTGCTTTTCACCTTTCCTTCACAGTACTTGTTCACTATCGGTCTTTCAGGAGTATTTAGCCTTGGAGGATGGTCCCCCCATATTCAGACAGGATTTCACGTGTCCCGCCCTACTCATTTATCATCAATATATGCCTTTCATATACGGGGCTATCACCCTCTACGGCTGTTCTTTCCAGAACATTCTATTAAACATATAACGACTTTTGGGCTAATCCGCTTTCGCTCGCCACTACTTACGGAATCTCTTCGATTTCTTTTCCTCCGGGTACTTAGATGTTTCAGTTCTCCGGGTTTGCTTCCCCTAAGGGATGACTGGTCTTCAACCAGACGGGTTGCCCCATTCGGACATCTGCGGATCAATTCGTGTGTGCCAATCCCCGCAGCTTTTCGCAGCTTACCACGTCCTTCTTCGCCTCTGAAAGCCTAGGCATCCGCCATACGCCCTTAACGATTTCTTTCCTATTGGTTACTCAAGCGCTTTATGCGCTCGGTTTTCTCTTTGTGATGTCTTTACCGTTAATGTCAATGATCTTAATATCTTCTTGTCCAATTGATGAACAGATGTTGTTTTTGGCTCCATCCGTAACTTTTAAATCAATCTTCCAAAACTGTGGAGAATAAGGGAGTCGAACCCTTGACCTCCTGCGTGCAAGGCAGGCGCTCTAGCCAGCTGAGCTAATTCCCCCTCTAGTAGAAATTTTAAATTCTAGATTATATATTTTAAATGAAACATACGTTATATTCTAAAATCTATAATTTATAATCTATAATTCCCTTCAATTAGTAGTCTCGGGCAGGCTCGAACTGCCGACCTCTACATTATCAGTGTAGCGCTCTAACCAGCTGAGCTACGAGACTTTGTATGAGTAATGGGTGATGAGTAATAAGTTATTCCTTTTCCTCTTCTTCATTTCTCAATCTCTTTCCCTATACTAATTTCTAGTGGGTTTTGTATTTTTTTATATAACCAACCAAACAAAAAACTAAAGCTTGAACTTTAAGTAAGTGCTTTGTACTTGCGTACTAATTTTGTTTATCGTCTAATGACGCTCTAAAATGAGATGTTCCAGCCGCACCTTCCGGTACGGCTACCTTGTTACGACTTAGCCCTAGTTACCTGTTTTACCCTAGGCAGCTCCTGTTACGGTCACCGACTTCAGGTACCCCAGACTTCCATGGCTTGACGGGCGGTGTGTACAAGGCCCGGGAACGTATTCACCGCGCCATGGCTGATGCGCGATTACTAGCGATTCCAGCTTCATAGAGTCGAGTTGCAGACTCCAATCCGAACTGAGACCGGCTTTCGAGATTTGCATCACTTCGCAGTGTAGCTGCCCTCTGTACCGGCCATTGTATTACGTGTGTGGCCCAAGGCGTAAGGGCCGTGATGATTTGACGTCATCCCCACCTTCCTCTCTACTTGCGTAGGCAGTCTCACTAGAGTCCCCAACTTAATGATGGCAACTAGTGACAGGGGTTGCGCTCGTTGCAGGACTTAACCTAACACCTCACGGCACGAGCTGACGACAACCATGCAGCACCTTGAAAAATGTCCGAAGAAAAGTCTATTTCTAAACCTGTCATTTCCCATTTAAGCCTTGGTAAGGTTCCTCGCGTATCATCGAATTAAACCACATAATCCACCGCTTGTGCGGGCCCCCGTCAATTCCTTTGAGTTTCATTCTTGCGAACGTACTCCCCAGGTGGCTAACTTATCACTTTCGCTTAGTCTCTGAATCCGAAAATCCAAAAACGAGTTAGCATCGTTTACGGCGTGGACTACCAGGGTATCTAATCCTGTTCGCTCCCCACGCTTTCGTCCATCAGCGTCAGTTGTTGCTTAGTAACCTGCCTTCGCAATTGGTGTTCTAAGTAATATCTATGCATTTCACCGCTACACTACTTATTCCAGCTACTTCAACAACACTCAAGACCTGCAGTATCAATGGCAGTTTCACAGTTAAGCTGTGAGATTTCACCACTGACTTACAGATCCGCCTACGGACCCTTTAAACCCAATAAATCCGGATAACGCTTGCACCCTCCGTATTACCGCGGCTGCTGGCACGGAGTTAGCCGGTGCTTATTCGTATAGTACCTTCAGCTACTCTCACGAGAGTAGGTTTATCCCTATACAAAAGAAGTTTACAACCCATAGGGCCGTCGTCCTTCACGCGGGATGGCTGGATCAGGCTCTCACCCATTGTCCAATATTCCTCACTGCTGCCTCCCGTAGGAGTCTGGTCCGTGTCTCAGTACCAGTGTGGGGGATCACCCTCTCAGGCCCCCTAAAGATCGTAGACTTGGTGAGCCGTTACCTCACCAACTATCTAATCTTGCGCGTGCCCATCTCTATCCACCGGAGTTTTCAATATCAAGTGATGCCACTTAATATATTATGGGGTATTAATCTCCCTTTCGAAAGGCTATCCCCCAGATAAAGGCAGGTTGCACACGTGTTCCGCACCCGTACGCCGCTCTC
>NZ_JAPDFT010000009.1 GCF_025949665.1 Chryseobacterium viscerum
AACAAAAACTATACAGCACCTGAAACAGAGCTTGAAAAGCAGCTTGTAGTAATTTATAGTGAAGTATTGGGAATCAATGCTAAAACCATCAGTATTCATGATGATTTCTTCAGATTAGGAGGAGATAGTATCATCAGTATTCAGCTGGTGGGGAGAATAAAGCAACGCTTGGATATAAGAATCAATGTAAAAGAAGTCTTTTCATCAAGAACTCCGTCAGTATTAGCAAAACTTATCGAAGAAAAGAAATCTGCAACACAGATTGAACTGCTTACCGAACAGGGAATTCTTACCGGAAACGTTCCGCTTTTACCAATTCAGGAATGGTTCTTCAGTCAAATAGAATCTGGATATCTTCCGGATTTTAACCATTGGAATCAGTCGTTCTTATTGAATGTTCCGGAATTGGATAAAGAAATTTTTGAGCAAAGCATCAAATTGTTGATTGATAAACATGATGTATTCAGAATGCAGTATCCAAAAGAAAACGGGACTTACAGCCAGGAATATGGAGACCAGAAAGCTGCAGCCGAAATCAGTTATCTTGACGTTTCATCAATACATCCGGATGAATTATCCGGAATATTGACAATATGGCAAAAACAATTTGATATAGAAAAAAGTCCGTTGTTTCATATAGGCTATATTACAGGATATGAAGATCATACAGCCAGAATTTTCTTTGCTTTCCATCACCTGATTATAGATGTGGTAAGCTGGAGGATCATCACAGAAGACCTAAAAAATATGTATCAGTCTCTTGAAAAAGGAGGGACTTATAAAATACAGAAAGGAAGCAGCTACCGCCAGTGGGCAGAAGCCATAAAAGGGTATGAATCCAAAAACTCAGAAGCAGGAGACCAGGAATTATCGTACTGGAACAGAATTACAAAAACAGTAAACCAAACCAATAATTCATTGGAAGCGATTTCTGTTCAGGAGCAAAACCATGATATTCTGGCTCTGGATAAAGAATATACTGAAAAACTGATCAGAGGAAGCCATCATGTATATCAAACCCAGATCAACGATCTTCTATTGTCTGCATTAGCAAGATCACTTGGAAATCTGACAGGAGATGTTCATCATGCTATCTTACTGGAAAACCACGGGCGTGAAGAAGTGTTTGGTAATCTGGATATTACAGAAACAGTAGGTTGGTTTACTTCTATGTATCCATTATTGTTGGAGAATGGAAAAGATGTGAATGATACCGTAATTCTGACCAAAGAAGCACTGAGAAGCATTCCAAACAATGGTATTGGTTATGGAAGCTTGGTAGGTTATATGGATCAGGAACTTCCAAAAGTGAGCTTCAACTATCTTGGACAGCTTGATCAGAAAGAAAATTCAGGAGAAAAAACTTGGTTTATTGCTGCTGAAGATAGTGGAGTTTCCATTGGAGAATCTAACCTTGGTAGCTATCTTATCGGAATCAATGGGGCTGTTGTAGATGGAGAACTTCGTTTTAGAATTTCAGCCCATTTGGAGCAGGAGCAGGTAACGCAGTTTGCTCAGAATTTTAAAAATCAGATTGTTACCATTATTGATGAATTGTCTAAAAATACAAGAAGCTTCCTTACCTCGTCAGATGTAGATTATATTATAAGCGATAAGCAGCTTTTCAATCTTCAGGAATTAAATGAGATTGAAGGCGTATATCTTGCCAACAGTCTTCAGGAAGGGTTTGTATATCATGCATTGAGTCAGGGAGATAAAGATGACGCTTACCGTATACAGCTAACCTGGGATTATCTTGCTGAGATCAATACAACTAAGCTTAAAGAAGCGTGGTCACATACTCAGCAGCAGTTTCCTGCATTGAGACTCAGATTTGACTGGAGTGAAGAAATTGTTCAGGTTATTGATAAAGAAAGTCCGCTGGATTGGCGCTATCAGGATATAACCGGAATAAATGAAGAAGAGCAGGATAAACTGATTCAGGAAATTACCGGGAAAGACCGTTTTGAAGTATATGATCTTTCAAAAAGCGGATTGTTCAGAATATACCTGTTCAAACGTTCAGAGAAACATTATACCTGTCTGTTCAGTAATCACCATGCGATACTGGATGGATGGAGTATGCCTATAATTCTGAAAAGAATCCACGATATATACCTGAGTTTGATAAAAGATCAACAATCAGAGTGGATAACCGATCAGGCATATGTCAATACTCAAAAATACCTTCAACAGCATAAAGATATCAGCCGAAACTTCTGGAAAGATTATATGGGAACCCTTGAAAATCGGGAAGACCTGAGCAGCCTGATTAAAAATTCTCAAAAGCATATCGATTTAGGAACTTATCGTCAGATCAAAGAGCATAGCCTTGTGACGATGACGGTAACAGGGGAAGAATATCAGCAGTTGAAAAGATTTACGACTGAAAACGGGTTTACTGTAAATGCTGTTCTCCAGTATCTGTGGCATAATCAATTGAGAATATACAGTGGAGTGGAAACTACCGTTGTAGGAACCACTGTTTCCGGGCGAAGTTTGCCTGTAGATGGCATAGAATCTTCTGCAGGGCTATTCATCAATACACTTCCATTGATTGTACAGCATAAAGAAGGTTTGGTAGCTGATGTTATTTCAGATATTCAGCAAAGAGCGAGCGAGTTGAATACCCATAGTGATATGAGTCTTGCTGAGCTTAATCAGGATTCAAGCCGTATATTCAGCAGTTTATTTGTATATGAAAATTATCCGGTACCTGAAGCAGGAGAAGATAGTAATGAAGTAGGATTTGCCTTCAAAGGCGGAGTAGAAAAACTAGATTACCCATTAGGAATCATGGCGTTTGAACACGGTGAAAGCGTAATTATGAAGATCAATTATGAAGGAGCTCTCTTTGAACAAAAGACAATGGAGAATCTGATGGAGGGGATGAAGAATATTTTGGCTCAAATGCTGGAAAACTGGAAAATTACATCCGGTCAGCTTTCTTATGTTTCAAAAGAGCAATTCAAATTAATGCAGAGTTGGAATTCAACAGAGAATGTATATCCCTCAGAAAAAACAATTCAGAATCTGTTTGAAAGCCAGGTTGAAAGAACCCCTGGCCGTACAGCTTTAGTATACAAAGATATTAGGCTTTCTTATCAG
>NZ_JAPDFT010000010.1 GCF_025949665.1 Chryseobacterium viscerum
ATTTGTTTACAGAAATTTTATTATTTGCAGAACCTCTTTCGAATATAACTACTCTTGTAGGGTCTGGAGTGTAATCTTTATAGTTATCCGATCCTGAATTACTCAACATGATAGGAGTATTCGCAGGAGTAACAGTTACATTATTAATATATCCATTTGTAGTGCTATTACCTGTAGGAGCCGTTGTACAATAAGTAAGAGCCGGAGTTGTAAAGTTTACACTCGGAGAGAATGCTCCTGTAGTACCTCCACAAATAGTAGCTACCTGAACTTCGTATGCTGTCTGATCTACTAAGTTACTTAATAGCTGGCTGCTTGTAAGCGGAGTTGTAATGTTGATTGTCGTCCAAGTGATATCTGTAATCTTTTTGTATCTCAATGTATAACTTGCTCCTATTATAGGAACCCAACTTACAACAGCTGAACTTCCAGTAAGGTTTGAAACGATAATATTACTAGGTGGAACCGCAGAACATGGTTGTAAAGCAATAACACTCAATGTAAAGTCCACGTAGTTACCAGAAGACACAGGTCCGCAAGCAGTAATAAAACCAAATTCTGTTGTTGCCATTCTCACTCTATAGTTTCCAGGAGCTTGCCCCGCTGCAATTGGAATAGTACCCGTTGCAGTTGCGGTATAGCCGGTAGTAGCCAGAATAGTTTCTCCCGCACCGTTGAAATTCATATCATTATTCCAGTCAACCCAGATATAATAGTGATATGAGCTAGCTCCCGCAGCTGCAAGATTTACATTTACAGATGCACTAGGGATTGCAGAAACTACAGTCGAGGAATTATTTACATATGCTGTATAGCTGTTTGCGGAATAATTTAAGTTTGAAACTCCACCTGTGGTAGTAATATTATTCAGATAATATGACGTACTTGAAGTACCTCCTGTAGGCACACAATATCCTGTATAGAAAGAAACAGGTCCTTTCCATGCACTTTGGTCTGCTGCACTACATCTTGCTCTTACCCATGCATAATACGTTGTGTTAGCAGTAAGTGGGGAAAGTGTTGCAGTAGTTCCAGAAGGAACATTTTGTGATGGTACAGTTAATCCTGTTGGAGTGATGTTACTTGTACTGTAATAAATATCATACCCTCCAGCTGGTACATATCCAAAAGCAGTCCAGTTTAGTACTGCACTTGTAGGTGTTACCGTACCAAGAGATAATGATCCAGCTGCAGGCATCGGTGGGCATACAGGAGATGTAGTGATCATTATTGGCCCTGACCAGACACTTTGATCTGTAGCGCTACACTTTGCTCTTACCCATGCATAATACGTTGTATTAGATACTAATGGTGAAAGTGTTGCAGTGGTTCCTGAAAGAACATTTTGTGATGGAGGTGTCACTGCTGTTGGAGCAGCGTTCGTTGTACTGTAATAAATATCATATCCTTCTGCAGGCGCAGATGAATAAGCAGTCCAGTTCAATACTGCACTGGTAGCCGTTATTGTTCCAGTAGATAATGTTCCTCCCGGAGGCATAGATAAACATGTAGGCGGCGCACCAAAAGTTAATCGAACATTTGGTCTGTTCGCATCTACTGGACCATTGCCTGTAGGTGTTGTAAAATCAGCTTCCAAATACATATGTCTAGCTGTTGCAGTACTATATTTAAAACCTGCTCCGTCAGATCCAGAACCTCCTCCGGATCCTCCGTAATTAGTTTCAACTAAAACCATAAGATTATCCGTTCCATTGTAATTGTATGGAAGCTGTAATTGGAGGGTATTCCAACCAACCGCGAGACTGGTTACGTTCGTACTATATACTAATGTAGCTCCGGTAGTTAATGTATTCCAGTTTTGAGCTGTAATGGCTGTTGTAGTAGCCGGTATGGATTTCAAATAAACTTTAACCGGGAAAGTAATATTCATGGTTGTGGTAGCCTCCCATCCTACGGATAAGATATTTCCTCCACCTGGAGTATTTATTTCTGCAGCAGTATATAGTGATGCTGATCTTTGATACCCATAGTAGGGTGTCAAAGGATATCGCTGCGTACTGGTTCCCGTTCCAATGGTTACGACTTGGCCATGTAATGATAGTCCAAAGATCAAACCGAGAAACAGAATTAAAGAGGTAAAGAGTTTCTTCATCGTTTTTTTGTTTTTTATATTAATGCCACAAATTTAATAAATTTATTATCAATAAAAACACAAAACGGCCATTTCAATAAAAACATCTCAATAAAACACAAGAATAATTAAAAATATAAACAATTAAAGAATAATTAAATAAAAAAAAATCAAAATATTGTAATTAATCAATATATAATAAAGGGTAATAAAAAAATAAGCCCCCATTTCTGGGGGCTTATTCTATTTGAAATTTAGTTAATCTATTCTTTAATAAATTTCTTCTGAACAGTTTTACCGTTATCATCGATATCGATTACATAAACACCGTTAATCAATCTGCTTACGTTGATTTGGTTGTTGAGTAAGATACCATCTCCGATTACCTGTCCGGCAGCATTGTAGATCTTATATTTAGCTCTCTTGCTGATATTTTTCACAAACAATATTGAGCTTACCGGGTTAGGATAAATCATAATACCTGTCTGATCAATTGGATTAGCA
>NZ_JAPDFT010000011.1 GCF_025949665.1 Chryseobacterium viscerum
CCCTTGCGGAACATTTAGTCAGGGAGAAGTAGAGGATTATGCAGTGAAATTTGTAGATTCTCAACCATGTTCAACAGCTCCTCCAACGAATATTACAGTAAATAATATTGGTGCAACTACTGCAACAGTATCATGGGTTGCCACTGTAGGAGCTACTTATAACATCAGATGGAGAACTACTCCCGGAGGTGTTTGGCAGACGGCTACTGTGCCGGCAGGTCAAAACTTCTATGGAATCACTGGTCTTACTGAGCAGACGAATTATGAAGTTCAGGTTTCTACCACATGTGGAGGTTCTACAGGATCTTACTCATCATCAGTAACGTTTACAACACCACCGTTGTCTTACTGCCCGATGACAGGTACCGGAACGAATGATCATATTTCGAATGTAACAGTTACCTCTTCGAACCTTGGAGTTCCTCCAATGAACAATACTTCAGTACAGGCTAACTATACCAGCTACACAACACCAGAGACTCTTATTACTTTAGATGTTGATTCTCAAAATAATAAAATCTCTGTAGCTAAAGGTTGGACTGGTGCTACTGGAAATGATGCTGTGACAGCATGGATCGACTTTGACAGAAACGGACAGTTTACAGACGCTGAGAGAATTTTAATTTCTCCGGCTAACACCACAACTCCTGTTACTGCTACGTTTGCCGTTCCTTCCACATCTTATACTGGTCCATTGACAACTACCATGAGAGTTGTACTAAAACGTACAAGTGCTCCTGTAATGTGTCAGAATGCCGTAGATGGAGAAGTGGAAGACTACAGAGTAAGAATCAGACCTTGTAGCAATGCAACTCCGAATGCACCTACATTTACTACTACTCATACAACAGCTACTGTTACCATTACAGGAGCAGGGGTAAGTTATGTAGTAAGATACAGAGTTCAGGGAACAACAGCCTGGACACAGGTATATGCTTCCACACAGCTGGGTAACCTTCCATTAGTAATCACCGGATTGACACCAGCTACCACTTATGAAGTAGAAGTAGCCGCAATTTGTGGAGATGTTATAGGAACAGCAACACCAATTAAGACATTTACTACAAGATGTGATCCTACTCCTCCGAATGTGACCGTAGGTAACATTACTCCAACAACAGCATTGATTACATGGGCTCCGCTTGCAGCAAGCTCTACCTATACAATGAGATGGAGAAAAGTAGGTACTGGTCCATGGAATACTATTAGCTTACCGGCAGCTCCTGCCAATACATATGTATTAGGAAGTGTAACTCCATTAGAGCCGTTCACTACTTATGAAGTTCAGATTGCTAATATGTGTAACGGAGAAACAACTCTGAATCCATATTCAAACCCTAAAGTATTTACAACAGAAAGAATCTGTGAAATTCCTCCTCCAGGATTGACCATTACTCAATTGCTTCCTACCTCTGCATCGATCCAATGGGATCCTTTCCCGGGAGCAACGTATGTTCTTAGATACAGAAAAGTGGGTATTCCAAGCTGGACAGAAGTACCATCGTTAGTTAACAACCTTGTATTAACAGGTCTTACAGAATTAACAAAATATGAAATGCAGGTAGTCAATATCTGTAATGGTACCCCAGGAAATTATACTCCTCCGTATTACTTCACCACTCCAACAGTAATTTACTGTCAGATGCATTCAGGAAGTTCTACAGGTGAGCATATTTCTAAAGTTACCGTGAAGCCTACTGGTAAGAAAACAATGGAGAATGAATCAGGAGCATCTACATATACAGATTATACAGGAGTTCCAAAAACCTTCATCGAAATGATTCAGGGATCAACAGACAACGAGATCATTATTGAGAAGAAATGGACAGGAAATACTTATAACGAAGGAATCGCAGTATGGATCGACTTCAACAGAAATGGTGAATTTGATATCAATGAAAGAGTCTTAAGCTCTCCACCGAATACAGACAGTCCTATCTCAGGTAAATTCAATGTACCGGCAGATGCCTTTGTAAGTATGACGGATTACAAATATGTAGTGATGAGAGTAGCCATGGAAAGAGACGGTATCCCTGTCAACTGTACAAGCTTCAAAAACGGAGAAGTAGAGGATTACACCGTGAGAATCTCTAAACCGATAGTTGCTAATCCAATTGATCAGACAGGTATTATGATTTATCCTAACCCGGTAAGCTCAATATTGTTTGTGAAAAATATCAGCAAGAGAGCTAAATATAAGATCTACAATGCTGCCGGACAGGTAAT
>NZ_JAPDFT010000012.1 GCF_025949665.1 Chryseobacterium viscerum
TCCTCCTAATCTGAAGAAATCATCATGAATACTGATGGTTTTAGCATTGATTCCCAATACTTCACTATAAATTACTACAAGCTGCTTTTCAAGCTCTGTTTCAGGTGCTGTATAGTTTTTGTTTCCTGTAAATTCAGGTTCAGGTAACGCTTTTTTATCCAGTTTACCATTGATGGTTAATGGTAAAGACGTTAAGTGAACGAATACTCCGGGAACCATATATTCTGGTAATGATTCTGACAAATATTCTGACAACAAAGATGAATCTATATCATTTTCAGAAACATAGTACCCTACAAGATATTTTAACCCGGTTTTATTTTCTTTGGCTAAAACTGCTGCCTGGCTGATTCCAGGATAACCAAGCAATTTGTTTTCAATCTCACCTAATTCAATTCTATAACCACGGATTTTCACCTGGAAGTCATTTCTTCCAATGTATTCCACCTCTCCATTGGATAGCCAGCGTACTAAATCTCCGGTTCTGTATAAACGTCCATTCTCTCCTTTCTGTTTCTGATCTGCTGTCTGGAAAGGATTGATGATGAAACGTTCTTCTGTAAGATCCGGCCTGTTCAGGTATCCTCTTGCAATTCCGGCTCCGCCGATATACAGCTCACCTACGGCTCCTAAAGGAACAATACGGCGGTATTTATCCAATACGTAAGCTGTCATATTCCCAATCGGTCCTCCGATATTTACAGGGTTTTCATCTTCGTTATAATGATGCAGTGTAGCACATACCGTAGTTTCTGTTGGGCCGTAAGCGTTGATCAGATCAACTCCATATTCTTTATATGCGGCCATAACCTGTGGATTGGTAACGTCTCCTGCTACCACAAGTTTCTCTAATGGTAAAATATATTCTCTGGTTAATAATACCGGTGGAATGGTTGCTATGCTGATGCTATTTTCTTCTATGTAATCTTTTAAAGAAAACAGATCTGTCTGAAGTTCTTTTTCTAAAATATAGATGGTATGTCCATGGGTAATGGATGGGTATAATTCCCAGACATGAGCATCAAATACATAGTTTGCGTACCACAGACTGTTCTTTTGAACTCTGTTTTCAAGCAAGCCAAATTCTTTAGCTTCCTGATGAATCAGGTTGGATACATTTCTGTGCTCAACCATTACGCCTTTAGGCAGCCCGGTCGTTCCACTCGTGAAAATAACATATGCTAAATTATTGGGTTGAGTATTGGTAACAGGATTATTAGTTGACTCTGTTTCAAGCTTTGCTTTAAAGGTAATCTCTTCTAAAGAGATCACATCTGCTGCCAGGTTTTTCAACTTTTCTGATGTACTTTCCTGGCCTAAAATCAGTCTTGCTCCGGTATCC